>DNGJ01000524.1 GCA_003486305.1 Cyanobacteria bacterium UBA11371 | reverse complement strand
AGATTTGAAAAAGCTTTACAATCTGTAGACCCGACGGTAACAATTCCCTACTGGGATTGGACAGATGCAAAAGCACTTGACGTTATCTTTCAACCCGATTTTCTAGGAACCAACGGTCAAGGAATAACCATCAATATTCCAGGTGCGGGAGCTTTTGAAGGCGGGCCAGTTGTTTCCGGTAATTTTTCCCCAGCTAGTGGATGGATTCTCAAGGAAAACTTACACATCGACCCGGATACAGGAGAATCGCAAGGTACTGCACTAATCCGCTTTTTAAAAGTACCTCCCGCCGCAGATTATCCAATTCCTCAAGCAGAAATAGATCGAATTCTTGAACTCGACGATTATCTAATCTTTCGTCCTGCTTTAGAGGGATTTATTTCATTCGATCAAAACGGTAATGTAATTACTGGCGGCTTTACTCATAATTACATTCACGCATTAGTCGGTGGCGCAAGGATTGACATCAGTACAATGCCGCCCAAATATATAGCTCTGGGTACTATGAGCAATATTCCCAGTTCGCCCTACGATCCAGTCTTTTGGCTGCATCATTCTAATGTGGATCGCCTCTGGGCAGAATGGCAAGATAACGGACATGCAGGAAGCGATTTTTATCCTGCCTCCGGTCAACCTTTTGGACACAATTTAAACGACCCAATGTGGCCTTGGGATGGAGGAATGTCAACCCCACTCGCTAAAGGATTAGGAGATTTACTATCTCTATTACCTGTTTTCTCGCCCGATGATATTGTCACACCAGCAGACGTTATGGATTATAGAAAATTGGGCTACACCTATGACAGCTTTAAAACTTCCGTTCCCGAACCCACCTATACATTAGGTTTATTTAGTTTGGGTGTTTTGGCTGTTGGTACGAGACTGTTAGGCAAAGGAAAACAGAGGAAATTGCCAATTGCAGATTTTAGATTTTAAATTGGCGATCGCATACCCAAAATTGTAAATTCAGGAGAGTTTTCACCGTGGTCAATCAAAAAGATTTCTTGACTATAACCTCAACCAGTATCCCAGTTCGACCAGATAACTTAGGTCGCTTTGGCAAGTTCGGCGGTAAGTACGTTCCCGAAACATTAATGCCCGCATTAAGCGAACTAGAAACCGCTTTTTACCAATATCGCAACGACGCAATTTTTCAATATGAATTGCAAAACTTGATGCGAGATTATGTCGGACGACCCAGCCCTTTATACTTCGCCGAACGCTTAACATCACGCTATGCCAAACCCGACGGCACCGGGCCACAAATTTACCTCAAACGCGAGGATTTAAACCATACGGGCGCGCATAAAATTAACAACGCTTTAGCGCAAGTCCTGTTAGCAAAACGCATGGGCAAACAGCGAATTATTGCCGAAACCGGAGCCGGACAACACGGCGTAGCGACAGCTACAGTATGCGCTAGATTTGGTTTGGAATGCGTAATTTACATGGGCGTCCACGACATGGAAAGACAAGCGCTCAATGTATTTCGGATGAAATTAATGGGAGCAAAAGTTTCTCCCGTAGAAGCAGGAACCGGAACGTTAAAAGATGCCACTTCCGAAGCAATTCGGGACTGGGTAACGAATGTAGAAACCACTCACTATATTCTAGGTTCGGTGGCGGGGCCTCATCCTTATCCGATGATGGTAAGGGATTTCCACGCCGTAATTGGACAAGAAACCCGCTCTCAATGTCAGGAAAAATGGGGCGGTTTACCAGATATTTTGCTGGCTTGTGTGGGTGGTGGTTCTAATGCAATCGGACTGTTTCACGAGTTTGTTGATGAACCCTCTGTGCGATTAATTGGAATTGAAGCAGCGGGAGAAGGAATTGACTCGGAAAAACACGCAGCAACGCTAACGCGGGGACGAATTGGTGTGTTGCACGGTGCGATGAGTTACTTATTGCAAGATGACGATGGTCAGGTAATTGAAGCGCATTCAATTAGTGCTGGATTAGATTATCCTGGTGTTGGCCCCGAACATAGTTATTTAAAAGAAACCGAACGGGCAGAATATTACAGCGTAACCGATCGGCAAGCTTTGGAAGCATTTCAATTGCTTTCGAGGTTAGAAGGGATAATTCCGGCGCTGGAAACTGCTCATGCGATCGCATACTTAGAAACCCTTTCTCCCCAACTTACAAACAGTCCCCGAATTGTCATTAACTGTTCCGGACGCGGTGACAAAGACGTGCAAACCGTTGCCAAATTTTTGAGTTATTAGTCATTGCTAATGGCTAATGGCTAATTGCTAATTGTTCATAGAACTGTCAATTACCCATTACCCATTACCCATTACCCATTACCAATTATCCACAATGATAGCTGTAAGTCAACCTGTTAACGACATAAAGTTAGCAGAAGATTCCGCAAATTGGCCTGCTTTATTGCAACAACTGCTTGAGCGGCGATCGCTTTCCGTCGCTCAATCTGCCGAGTTGATGCAAGGTTGGCTAAACGAAGCAATTCCCCCCGTTTTATCGGGCGCTATCTTAGCAGCAATTCAAGCCAAAGGAGTGTGTGCAGATGAATTAATTGGCATGGTGCAAGTATTGCGATCGCAATCTCTAACCCCATCACCAATTACCAATTACCCATTACCAATTCCCCTAATTGACACTTGCGGAACTGGCGGCGATTGCGCTTCAACTTTTAATATTTCTACAGCAGTTGCGTTTGTAGCCGCAGCAGCAGGAGTAAAAGTTGCGAAACACGGCAATCGTTCGGCATCTGGTAAAGCTGGATCGGCAGATGTGTTAGAAGCGGTGGGAATTAATCTTAATGCCAACCCGGAAAAAATTCAAGCCGCCGTTGATGAAGTTGGCATTACATTTCTCTTTGCACCTGGTTGGCATCCAGCGTTTAAAGTGGTAGCATCGTTGCGAAAAACGCTCAAAATTCGCACCATTTTTAACCTTTTAGGGCCACTACTCAATCCGATGCAACCAACGGGGCAAATAATCGGTGTCTGCGACCCAAATTTAATCCAACCAATCGCCCAGTCTTTATGTCAATTGGGTACAATAAAAGGAATTGTTTTGTACGGACGCGAGAAGTTAGATGAGGCGGGATTAGCCGATTTAACCGATTTAGCTATCGTGGAAGATCGACAGGTGCGCTTGATGGCGATTAATCCCGCAGAATTCGGTTTAAAGGCTGCACCCACGGAGGAATTGCGGGGTGGAGATGTGGCAGAAAATGCCGCAATTCTCAAAGCAGTTTTACAAGGAAAAGGCACGCGATCGCAGCAAGATGTAGTGGCTTTAAACGCCGCTTTAGCATTGTACGTCGGCGAATCAGTTACAGAATTGAATCAAGGAATTTCAATTGCTAAAGACATCCTCCAAAGCGGAGCAGCTTGGAACAAATTGGCAGAATTAGCCCAATTTCTTAATTAGTTAACTGCTAATCGCTAATAGTTAATTGACCTCCCAATTAGCAATTAGCAATTAGCAATTAGCAATTAGCAATTACCCATTCACAACACGCGAGGAACGTAACCATGATTGTAGTAATTAAGACCAGCACGCCGGAACAGGAAATTAATCGCATTCGGCAAGAGTTGCAGGATACTTGGCAAGTTACAACAGAAAAAAGCGTTGGACGGCATAAAATTATCCTGGGTCTGATTGGCGATACTGCGACTCTCGATCCGATGCAAATTCAAAATGTTAGTCCTTGGATCGAGCAAGTATTAAGAGTAGAACAACCTTTCAAACGAGTTAGTCGCGAATTTCGTCACGGACAACCGAGCGAAGTTGCTGTCTCTACACCATCTGGAACTGTATACTTTGGCGAAGAACATCCATTAGTAGTAATTGCTGGCCCTTGTTCGGTGGAAAATGAAGAAATGATTGTAGAAACCGCGCGGCGAGTTAAAGCAGCAGGCGCAAAATTTATCCGCGGTGGAGCTTACAAACCTCGCACATCTCCTTATGCGTTTCAAGGACATGGCGAAAGTGCTTTAGGTTTATTAGCAGCAGCGAGAAAAGCAACGGGATTGGGGATTGTTACAGAGGTAATGGACACGGCGGATCTGAGTAAAGTAGCCGAGGTTGCTGATATAATACAAGTCGGCGCGCGCAATATGCAAAACTTCCCTTTACTGAAAAAAGTTGGCGCGCAAGATAAGCCAATTTTTTTGAAGCGGGGAATGTGTGCAACAATTGAAGAATGGTTGATGGCGGCTGAGTATATTTTGGATGCTGGTAACCCAAATGTGATTCTTTGCGAACGGGGAATTCGTACTTTCGATCAGCGCTATACTCGCAATACTTTAGATTTATCAGTTGTGCCGGTTTTGCGAAGTTTGACTCACTTACCAATTGCAATTGACCCCAGTCACGGCACGGGTAAAGCCGAGTACGTTCCGGCAATGGCATTTGCAGCGATCGCAGCTGATGCAGATTGTCTCATGATTGAGGTGCATCCCAATCCAGCAAAAGCTTTATCAGATGGCCCTCAATCTTTAACTCCAGACCGATTTGACCGTCTCATGCACGAAATGGCTGCGATTGGTAAACTCAGGAATCGTTGGCCTCAACCAGAAGCTGTGCTGGTCTAATTTTGTCATCATATGATGTCCGTTGAATTGCCCATAATAAAAAAACTTCACGTCGTCTTGCGTAGGGACGCATTAGAGATATCTCCGACACAGATAACGTTTATCTTGCCGTGTCCCGGCTGCTAATTATGGGTAATCTTAAGGACATCATATCAGTTATTAGCAACATCATATCTGGTGGTTGCGGTGCGTTACGCGCTTCGCTAACGCACCCTACATTTAGATTCTTTGCGTAATTGCTGTAGTTATTTGTTTTTTCTCATGACATATTACCTATTACCTATTACCCATTACCTATGACCACTTTATCTATCAGGGTTGGATCTAATCATCCTTCAGTTAATTCAGTTTCTAAGCGTATACTTGATATTGCAGGCAGTTTAGTTGGATTAATAATTCTGGGATTTGTTTTCCTACCGATAGCAATTGCTATTTATTTAGATAATCCCGGCCCTATCTTGTACGCGCAACAACGTTGTGGACTTTACGGACGCCCGTTTAAAATTCGCAAATTTCGCACCATGATAGTCAACGCCGAAAAATTACAATCCCTGGTACAAAATGAAGCAAACGGGCCGATTTTCAAGAATCGTAATGACCCGCGCGTCACGCGGGTGGGGCGTTTTTTACGCCGCACCAGTTTGGATGAACTGCCGCAATTTTGTAATGTACTGATGGGAGAAATGAGTTTAGTAGGAACTCGCCCACCCACTTTAGATGAAGTCGGACAATATAGCAAACATCATTGGCGACGCTTAGATGTTAAACCGGGAATAACTGGAGAATGGCAAGTTAGAGGTCGTTCTACGGTGAAAGATTTTGAAAAAGTAGTCGAGTTAGATTTACGCTATCAGCATCGGTGGAGTTTTTGGTACGACTTGGCAATTATTTGTCAAACTATATGCGTGGTGATTCGAGAAGTTGGCGCTTGTTAAAGGATTATCATGATCTCAATTTACATTTTGACCCACAACGAAGAAGTAGATATTGCCCATACAATTGAATCGGCAATGCTATCTGATGATGTCATTGTAGTGGATTCATACAGTAGCGATCGCACTGTCGAAATCGCCCGTCGCTACCCCGTGCGAATTGTACAGCACAAGTTTGAAAGTCACGGACAGCAACGCACTTGGATGTTACAAAATGTCCCCACTAAATACGAATGGGTTTACATTTTAGAAGCCGATGAACGAATGACAAAAGAGCTATTTGCTGAATGCCTCGCAGCTATCAAAACATCTAAATACGTTGGTTATTACGTTGCCGAACGAGTCTTATTTATGGGTACTTGGATTCGTTACAGCACCCAATATCCGCGTTACCAAATGCGCCTATTTTGTAAAGACAAAGTTTGGTTTACCGATTACGGTCATGCAGAACGAGAAGTTTGTTTAGGGCAGACTGGATTTCTCAAAGAAACTTATCCCCATTATACCTGTAGCAAAGGTTTTAGTCGCTGGATTGAAAAACACAACCGCTATTCAACCGATGAAGCAATTGAAACCCTAGTTCAGTTAGAATCGGGAACAATTAATTGGCGAGATTTGTTTTTTGGTCGTTCGGAATTAGAAAAACGCCGCGCTCTCAAAAATTTGTCCCTGCGCGTTCCTTTTAGACCGTTAGTTCGCTTCTTTTATATGTATTTTTGGCTCAAAGGTTGTTTTGATGGTTCGGCTGGTTTCACTTGGTGTACTTTGCAAGCGTTTTACGAATATCTCATCGTCCTCAAGGTAAAAGAAATGAAACAAAAATCGCGGGAAAATTTAGCTCATAGTATCTCCGACGGTAAAACTCAAATTAATCTGGTTTTAAATTATGAAAAATAGCGCCATTAAATCCGACTGGCATAAAACAGTTGTTCTCAACGTCGTAGGACTAACACCCAGCCTTTTGGGCGAACATACGCCATTTTTATCCCGTTGGGCGTCTCAAGGCAAAATTAGTTCAATTAATCCGGTTTTACCTGCCGTAACTTGTTCTGTGCAAGCAACTTACTTGACAGGAGAATGGCCTGCTAAACATGGAATTGTCGGCAATGGATGGTATTTTCAAGACGAATGCGAAGTGAAATTTTGGCGACAGTCTAATAAACTAATTCAGGCTCCTAAAATTTGGGACACTGCCAAATTAATCAATCCAAACTTTACCTGTGCTAACCTTTTTTGGTGGTACAATATGTATTCAACTGCGGATATTTCGGTGACGCCAAGACCGATGTATCCTGCCGACGGTCGCAAAATTCCCGATATTTATACTCAACCTGCTGACTTGCGATCGCAACTACAAAACCGCCTCGGTACTTTCCCTTTATTCGAGTTTTGGGGGCCAAAAACTTCTATCCGTTCAAGTGCCTGGATTGCCCAATCAGCTAAAATTGTCGAAGCACTGCATAACCCAACTTTGACGTTAATTTATATTCCCCATTTAGATTACTGCTTGCAGCGCTTCGGGACAGATCAAAAAGCAAATGCAACCGATCTAAAACAAGTCGATGAAATTTGCCAAGACTTAATTCAATTTTACTGCGATCGCGGCGCGCGAGTCATAGTCCTTTCTGAATATGGCATCACTCCTGTAAGTCGTCCAGTTTCGTTAAATCGAGTATTGCGAGAATCTGGATATCTCAGCGTGCGAGAAGAATTAGGATTAGAATTACTCGATGCAGGAGCAAGTACTGCTTTCGCCGTCGCCGACCATCAAATTGCTCACATTTATGTCAACGATAAAGACAAAATTTCCCGCGTGCGCCAACTGCTGGAAAGCGTACCCGGTGTAGAATTAGTACTCGGTGAAAAAGAGAAAGCAGCCTACCATTTAAATCATCCTCGCGCTGGGGATTTAGTAGCAGTGGCAGCCTCAGATGCTTGGTTTACCTACTATTATTGGTTGGATGATAAAAAAGCACCCGACTTGGCTCGCACTGTAGACATTCATCGCAAACCCGGTTACGATCCAGTCGAGTTGTTTATCGATCCGGCTATTCGATTTCCTGGATTAAAAGTCGCTAGTTTATTACTTAAGAAAAAGCTGGGATTTCGCACCTTGCTAGATATTATTCCCTTAGACGCTTCGTTGGTAAAAGGGTCGCACGGTCGTCTTCCGAGTTCTCCAGATGTTAGTCCCCTAGTCATTACTCATCAAACGGATTTGCTGCCAAGTTCCACTTTACAAGCAATTGATATTCACGATGTTATTTTATCCCACCTATGTTCCTACCATGCAGTTCCTCAGCTTCTCCCTAATAGATGAAAATCAATTCATCCTACCTGGATCAAACTTGGCTGAAGTGCTAAGTTTAGACCCCATTGAGATCTCCCCCATCCCCGATATGCACCCCAGTGTCATGGGAGTTTGTAACTGGCGAGGGCAGGTTTTATGGGTGGTAGATTTAGCTTATATACTAGGTTTCGGTGCTTTCTTTTCCCAAGGTTTATCTTATCCAAAATATAGCGTTATAGTCATTCGCAGTCAGGGTAAATTTTTAGGTTTAGCAGTTCGTAAAATGGGATCTTTCGTCGGTTATGAAGCGTTAGAACTTCAACCAGCACCGACGATTTTAAACCCACAGATGCAGGTGCTAAGTTCGTGTTTAAAAGGCCAAATTGCCAGTCCTCAAGGTAAAAAAATGCTGGTTTTGGATGCAGATGCCATCGTCAATTTTTTAGGACAGCGATCGCAACATTACTAGAAACCTGGTATGATGTAAAAATCGGGTTTACAGCGGATTGCATTGTTTGTCAGGTACACCGAGAGTTTGTGTAGCGGCAGCATTAATGCACCCGCTACACAAACAAAGCGATAACGCTTTCCCTCACAAGGGCTGCAAGCCGCTGTATATCTATCCCCAGATAGATGCAATGTTCCAACGCAACAGATTAAAACAAACCTTAAAACGCTGGCGTCGCCGCTGGTTTGAATTGTGGGGAAGCGATCGCTACTCCAAACCAGCTAAATCTAACCTAGAAAAACAGTGATTTTTTATTCAGGTCGGCGCTAATGATGGCTTTTCCGAAAGCAATACTTATTACCTAGAACGCTGGAAAAATTGGACGGTAATTTTAATCGAACCCATTCCCGAACTTTATCAAGAATGCGTTCTCGAACGTCCGAATTCCCAGGTGTTTAACTGCGCTTTAGTATCTGCCGATTATCCACAAACTCACGTTAAAATGAGTTACGGACATCTGATGTCTTTAGTTAAAGGTTCTTTTCAATATCCCAATGTAGAAGCAGGGCATTTAACAAAGGCACAAGAGTTTTTTGGCGTTACTCCCTACGAAGTTGAAGTGCCTGCTAGAACCCTCACCTCTATTTTAGATCAATTAAAGGTAACGGAAATCGACTTTTTCTCCTTAGATGTAGAAGGTTACGAACTCAATGTTTTAAAAGGTTTAGATTTTAATAAGTACCAACCCAAGTATTTATTGATCTAGTTCTTAAATGACTTTCTTAGAGAAGAAATAGAAACTTACATACAAGCAAGATTATTATCTTTTTGTCAAGCAATTAAGAAACCCGGTTTTTTAAACAAAAAATATTTGACTATACCAGGTTGTCTGTTTTCGATTCAAAGCTATTTCTCTCAATGTTTTCACGATAGATTTTTACAATTCTTCTTGCCTTACTTTCCCACGTGAATTCTTTCGCTCTTTCGATAGCTTTTGCTGACATGCTTTCCCGCAACTGTTCATTTTCCAGCATGATCTCTATTTTATTCGTTAATTCCTGTGTCAGATATTCTCTCGAAAGCGGCTCTATTTTAAAACCTGTTTCTTCGGTCAAGTATTCACTCAGTCCCCCATTATTTGCAACGATACAAGGCAGTCCGCAAGCCATAGCTTCCAATGCTACTGCTCCACCGGATTCTCTGACGGAAGGGAAGCAAAAAATATCAGCTTGGTTATAATAATTAATGGTTTGTTCTGGAAGCACCCACCCAACAAATTTCACAATATTACCCAGATCGAGATCCTGCACTCTTTTTTCCAGTTTACTTCTTTCGGAGCCGTCACCTACTATTGTCACGATAACTTTACTTTTAATGGCTCCTTTCAACCTACTTACGGCTTCAATCAAAATATCAGCACATTTGAAAGCTACTAATCTGCCCACAAATAGCAAATTAAAATGACCATTTTTTGATCTTATTTTCTTCCCTTCATTCACAGAAACTTCGGAAATCCCATTTTCGGCTAAAAGCTCAAATTTATCCTCTGGAATTTTTAGGATATTTTTTAACTTATTTAAAGTAAATGCCGAACCGACTAAAATTTTGCCAGCTTGCTGATAAGTTTCTTTATAACCAGGCGTGATTAATCTAACAAACTCTATCAAAAAGCTGATATCTAAATATTTTTTGATGGCTACTTCTTCAAACCATTCCGGGAAGGGAACGCCCCCATTTACTGGTCCCAGGATAAAAGGAGTATGCTTACAGGCTTTGAATATTTTAATGGGATACCTGGTATGCACGGGGGTTATTACGTGTACTATATCGTAATCTCCTGCCTCAATTTGCCCTCTAAACTTGTCGCATACTTGGTTAATAAACTCTGCAAATATCGGGTAACTTATAACAACATCGAGAGGCCGCCTTAGTGCTTCTTTTGGTATTATTGATGAAATGCTTTCTATCAATCGGTAATATTTTTTAGTAAAATTAGATTCAGAGATATAAATAATATTTTCACTCGGTTTGATTTTTTCCAAAACTTCTCTATTTCTTTCATGAGTAACTAGCGTCGCATCAACCAATTGGCTAATTGCTTTAAAAAAGTTATAACCTATTAAAGGCGTAGATGCCCATTCTGGATTGCAGTGTTCTACAATTAGCAATACTTTTAAACGTTTGCTACTCATTTTTCATCCCTCCTTAATCTAAGAACCTTACCTTTGCATCAATAATTTGCATCAACAATAAGTGGTCTGGCTTTGGCGCGTCTTGAGTCGGGTTTAAATGAGACTATACAGGATAAAGTAAAAATATGACCTAAGATTTATAAAAATTTACGAATATGTCATCCCATAATTTAAAGTAATGCGATCGCACCCAATCAAACACCAGTTTATTTTTCACAAGCGATCGCTCGTTCCCTTTCCCATGTTTAAGCTGTTGCTTTAACCTGAAACTAACCTTTATAACGGTTCAGGTGATGAAGTTTCAGTTGGTGCCGGTTCAGGTGTAGGCGAGGAAGAGTCCGGTTGTTCATCTTTATTTGGTGTTTGGTCAGTTGGCGGTGTTTGGTCAGTTGGCGGTGTTTGGTCAGTTGGCGGTGTTTGGTCAGTTGGTGGTGAGGTAGGTGGTTCAGTTGGAGACGGGGTAGTTGGTTCAGTTGGAGACGGGGTAGGTGAAGCGTCAACGCTAGGCGAGGTATTTGGTTCCGGTTTTGGCGGGGTAGGTGGTTCAGGTTTTGGAGGTGGTGCGGGATTTTCCGCCGTCAGATTGAGTCGATAATTAATCGGTTTAGATGCTTTGGAAACAATTACAAATTCATAAAAACCATCTTGGGACAAATCCCCCGACCAAGTGCGTTTAGTAGAATCTTCTAAAAGCGCTTTTCGATCGCTAGTAGGCGGATAGACGGAAAATAAAGTAGTGCGGTCAGCATCTAAATTTACCCGCATTTGTTGACCTGCTGCAAGACCGGCGATGTAAGCAATGCCTTTTCCAGGTTCAAGGGTACCGCTGACTTGTTTTCCAGTTGCACCTGGGTCGAATACTATTCGTTTGAGGGCGGTTTGGGATTTGATCGCGTTAACTTTATCGTCAGCGATCGCACTCCAAACTTGACCGCTCGGTTTGGCGAGAAAATCTTTCCCTTGCTGTTCTGGAAACCGATAAAAGAATTCCCCATCAACTATATCATTGAGGGCGCGACTGGAAAGCCGCAGCGCGTTCACATCCGCTTTGAAGCGATCGCGATCAGCTTGTCCGTAAAATCCCAAACGCTGACGCGCCGATGCACTCAAAAATCTCAGTTTATCCAACAATTCAGAAGCGATCGCATCCCATCTTTCTCGCAACTGTTCGTCCTTGGGTTCGTCGCTAAGGGTGCGCCCGCGTAAATTGGGATTTCTGTCCCAAAATGCTTCATTTACTAGAGAAACATAAAAATTATAATCAATTCCTAGCTGACGACGGCGATCTCGCAACCTTTCTTTGCGCGCTTGTTCTGCTGGCGAAAACTTTGGATCTGGTGCAGGTTCTGGATCTGGGGTTTTAGGAGGAACTGGTCTTTCTGTCGGTTGCGGGCGAGATGCTATATTGCGGACGAGGCTATTTACAACCCAACCAATACCAGTAATACCAGCGACGGCGATCGCAATAACAAAGATATTAGTTAATAGCAAAGATGACCAACCCCTACCCGAATTGTTTGCAAGAGGAGGAGGCGGCGTTTGAACAACGGGGGGATGATTCGGTATCGATTTGTGTCCTGGTGCTAAAGGTAGGGTGACGCCAGTTGGTTGCTGTTGAGGTGGTGGCGTGGGAGGGGCGGGAGGTTGAGTTGGAGGTAAAGTAGCTACAGGAGGGATAGTTCCGCCTAAAGCTTGCATGACTTCGCGGGCGGATTGAAAGCGATCGCTTGGTCGATAACTCAGCATTTTATCCAAGACCGCACTTAAATTCGGACTGAGGTTAACTTCCCGCCGCCAATTCCAACTCATCGAATGTTGGTCGATCAACTGCTGGGGTTCTTTCCCCGTCAGCAACACCAACGCCGTTGCAGCTAAAGCATATAAATCGCTGTGGGGAGAAACCATCCCCATTTGCATTTGCTCGTTTGGCGCATAGCCAACTTTACCCAATCTAGTAGCAAACGAGGGAACCTGTCCTGGTGCAGTAGAAGTAAACTGAGATTCTGCCTCGGCGGCGACTTGCTTAACGCCACCAAAGTCGATCACTATCGGCATCGAGTCAGAATTCCGCAAAATGAGATTATCTGGCGATATATCTCGGTGAATCACACCCATCGAGTGGACGTAATCCAAAACTGGCAGAATTTGCACCAATAGCTGTTGTACCTCTGCCTCATTAAACCGCTGTCCTTGACGTTTCCGCGTTTCTAACAGCGCCCGATAAGTTTGCCCATCTACATAATCTTGTACCAGGAATAAATGTCCTTCATCTTGCAGCTTAACGCGGAATAATTCGCGAAAACGGGGAATTTGGGGGTGTTGCAGCTTATAGAGAGTCCCTGCCTCGCGCTCAAACAATTGTTCGGCTTTTTGCAGCGCGTAGGTACCCCGCACTTGCGGCGCAAATTCCTTTAATACGCAGGGTTCAGAAAATCGGTTAATATCTTCAGCTAGATAGGTGCGTCCAAAGCCGCCTTGACCCAGCAGGCGCAGGATGCGATAGCGATCGCCCAACAGCATCCCCGGATAAATCCCTTTACCAACAGGTTGGTGTTGACTCAACTTCTCACCGCACCATTGACAATAGAGATTATCGGGAGCGTTTTCGTGTCCTTTGCTGCAATAAACGCGCGTCATCGGCTTTGGCTCAATCAAAC
The DNA here is from genome assembly GCA_003486305.1 of Cyanobacteria bacterium UBA11371. Classification (GTDB taxonomy): domain Bacteria; phylum Cyanobacteriota; class Cyanobacteriia; order Cyanobacteriales; family Aerosakkonemataceae; genus Microseira. Next base: position 11,939 of record DNGJ01000524.1, on the reverse strand, counting down.
AGAAGGTATTGCCCATCTTAGATTAGCCCAAACTAATCGTAATGGGTTGGCTACCCTTGCCAGTTTTGCAACTGGAGGTGATGGAGACAACGAAGATGAGGAAGTAGAAGTAATTTCTTCCCCAGCTCAAGAAAGCTCCCCCAGCTCCCCCAACTCCCCTCTACCTCTCGACTAAAAGGAGACATCCCAATGGCATTAACTGCTTCAACCATGTTGGAATTGAATACTAAAGCACCCGAATTCCAACTCCCCGATGTTGTATCTGGTAAAACGATATCTTTAGAAACCTTTGCCGATAAAAAAGCCTTGCTGGTAATGTTCATCTGTCGTCATTGTCCGTTCGTAAAACACATCCAAACCGACCTGGCACAATTGGGAAAAGACTACAAAGAAAAAAACCTCGGCATCGTCGCCATCAGCGCCAATAACGCCGAGCAATATCCAGACGATGCACCGGATAAACTCAAACAAATGGCAGAAGAACTAGGGTTTACCTTTCCCTTCTGCTACGACGAAACCCAAGAAACTGCTAAAGCTTACACCGCCGCTTGCACTCCAGATTTCTTCCTATTTAATGCCGAACGCCTGTTAGTCTATCGCGGACAATTAGATGACAGTCGTCCTAGCAACGGCATACCCGTGACTGGTAAACACTTGCGCTTAGCAATAGATACCCTTTTAGTAGATAAACCTATCACCCAAGAACAAATACCCAGCATTGGCTGCAATATTAAATGGAAACCCGGTAACGAACCAACCTATTCTCGCTAGGAGATTTCAGATTTCAGATTTCAGATTTAAAATTTAAAATTTAATCTGAAGTCTTAAATTATCAATTTTTTGATTACCCTAACCCCTGGCTCCTATGAAACCCGCACAAATTCTGATGGTTATAATGATTGTACTTGGGGCGGTGACTGGCTCAACCCTGGCAACAGTTGGTTATCTCAACCGCAGACAATCAGGAACAATCAATCGAAATCCATTAGTTTTATTCAAGGGTGAAAGTGGAAGGCAAAATTCTAGCTTTGAACAGCCAATAGCGCTGCAAAAAAACCAAAAGAATAGCGAATTTACTCAGTTTCGCCAGCGTTTTTTAGAGTCGGTAAAACGTCGGGACGGTAATTTTATCCGCGCCATTTCCACTCCCAAAACTCAATGGAGCCGCAGCGGTACAATTGATATAGAAACTTATAAAATTGACGATTCTAAATCTAATTTCTGGCAAGCAATGGAAAAAGCCGTTGGCGCAGGTTGTACCATAGAACGCAACGCCAACGTCGCAGAAAAAGACGCAGATTCCGATGTTTGGGTGTGTCCAGATATGGCGCTTAACCCCATCAGTAACGCCGCAGGACAAGCGCAAGTGGGAATTTTAGGAGAAAACGTCAACGTGCGATCGCAACCCAATACCCGCAGCGATATCGTCGTCGTCCTTTCCAAAGAGATGGTACAATTTGATACCGATACATTTACGAATTTACCCTTAAGGCAGCAAGAATCAATCAACGACATCGAAGGTTGGACGCCGGTGATTTTAAACGATGGCAAGCGGGGTTGGGTGCAAAACAGGTTTGTATATTATGAGACTAGAGATTACCGAGTGAGTTTTGTGCGATCGCGCGGACAGTGGCGACTGCGATATTTCCTGCGCGGTGCGGGTAATTAAAGATACCAGGGGAGCGAAGGAGGGGTTTTAGAGCGATCGCTAGAATTAAAACAGTAACATTTACAGGCGTGGATGAAATTTAGTTGAAACTTCAGGAAAAATGACGATTAAACCAAAGCCGTTTATATGATGTCCGTTGAATTGCCCATAATAAAAAAACCTTACCCAGTCGTTGCGTAGGGACACGGCATCAGAGATATCAGAGACACAGATAACATTAATCTTGCCGTGTCCCGGCTTCTAATTATGGGTAATCTTAAGGACATGATAAAGGAGCTTGTCAAAATTTTGAACGAGCTAGATCGCGTCCGTTAGAGGCTCACATCTTGCACCATTGTCCACAACCGCCAGAGAATCAATTCTCTGGCTAATAGTGAAAGTCCATTGAAATGGACTGTTGATGGTATTTTAGTCCACTTAAGTGGACTTAAGCTATTAGCCGTGGACTTGAGTCCACGGCGGGTGAAAATCGCAGGTGCAAGATCTGAGTGAACCAACCGGGGACTTAGAAGCGGCGATCGCACCTGTTGCCCGTTCGCGTGGAGATATACTGGTTACTCACAATACTCGCGATTTTATCAATATTCCTGGATTGCAATTAGAAGACTGGCTAGAAGCGGATTAAAAGCGATCGCGCAACGTGCGCGATCGCACTCTACACATCCTCTTTAACTTGACTAAAAAGACGCTGCACTACTTCTACCATTTGGTAAGCTAATTTGGGGTCAATCGTCAATTTTTCTTGGTTAAATATCATGCGATCGCGCAAATCAATCCCCGTCACCAATGCTTCGTAATCTTCATCGTTAAGAAAATTATGAGCAAAGAATGTTTGAGCTAGAGTTTTTGGACTTTGAGGCTCAAAATCAATATCATGTTGTTCCGATATCATTCGATCAATTTTAACATGGACAAAATCTGTCCCATTAGACTTCTCCTCTCATAGAATCTCTTTTTGTTACATCATATCTGTAGGGGTGAAGCATTTGGGCGACAATTTATGTTTAAAACCCGATATTTTATCTCCAAATGCTTCACCCCCCCAAGATCTCTGAACACTGCGGATATGCACATCCGATGCGAGAGCGATCGCTCCCAGGGCAAATCCCACTCTTGGTAAGCTAATTTGGGATTTACCCTCAATTTTTCTGTCTTAAACATTATGCGATCGCGCCAATCAATCGCCGCACCCCATAACTTTACCTTACATATACATCTGTGCTAAATTATACGCTAATACCTGCATTAAACTTTTGACAAAATGACTCCAGGATTATTTAGCACAAAATCAGTAGAAGAATTATTGCAAGCAAACGATTTAGACAGCGATAAAGGACTAGATAAATCACTTGGGTTAGTCGCTCTTCTCGCTCTTGGGATTGGCGGTATAATCGGTGCGGGAATTTTTGTCCTTAGCGGACAAGCTGCGGCGAACTATGCAGGGCCGTCTATTACTATATCATTTATTTTAGCGGCAATCGGCTGCGGTTTGTGCGGACTTTGTTACGCCGAATTTGCCTCCTTGATTCCGATTGCTGGCAGTGCATACACTTATGCTTATGCCACTTTGGGAGAATTGATAGCTTGGATTATCGGTTGGGATTTAATTTTAGAATATATCTTTTCTGGTGCCACAGTCGCCGTTGGTTGGGCGGGATATACCGTTAGTTTACTACAAGATGTAGGAATAGTCATTCCTCGGGGCTTAGCAAATCCGCCGTTTAACTTACCAGCAATGTTTATTATTGCTTTGATGACGATATTGCAACTTATCGGTTTGCGACAATCGACGGCAGTTAATAATATTATCGTAGTGGTAAAAACCATAGTAATTTTACTATTTATATTTGGCGGATTAGGTTACATTAACCAACAAAATTGGCTGCCATTTATTCCCGAAAATACAGGAGAATTTGGCATTTATGGGTGGAGTGGAGTTTTGCGGGGTGCGGGAGTAGTTTTCTTTACATACATAGGTTTCGATGCGATTTCTTGTGCGGCGCAAGAAGCACGCAATCCCCAGCGAGATATGCCGATTGCGATTATGGGTTCTTTACTAATTGCCACCATACTTTATATTGCTGTGGTGTTAGTTTTGACAGGAATTGTACCTTATACGAAATTAAATGTACCCGACCCGATTGCGGTAGGAGTAAATGCAGTGGGAGAAGGATTGCGCTGGCTGAAACCGATAATTAAAATCGGTGCGATCGCGGGAATGAGTTCGGTAATAGTAACATTTATTTTAGGGCAATCGAGAGTATTTTATGCAATGGCAAAAGATGGATTGCTCCCCGCTCAATTTGCCGCGATTCATCCTCAATTCCGCACACCTTATATTTCCATTATTCTATCGGGAGCTTCGGCCATGTTGCTAGCAGGATTATTGCCGATATCAGTATTAGGAGAATTAGTGTCAATTGGCACATTACTGGCATTTTTAATAGTTTGCATTGCCGTTTTAGTATTGCGTCGCACTAGACCAGATTTACCCAGACCTTTCAAAACACCGCTAGTGCCATTAGTGCCAATTAATGGTGCATTAATATCTGGCTTGCAAATGCTTTCACTCCCTAGCGATACATGGTTAAGATTGATAATTTGGTTGGCAGTTGGTTTGCTAATCTACTTCACTTATGGTCGCAAACATAGTACGCTACAACAACTACAGATCAAAAGGTAGGTAGGGGCGGGTTTTACCAATCATGTTAAGGAACAACAAACAATTTCTCTAAACCCGCCCCCTGATTAGATGATATTAGCCCAAGTTGCTAGTTATCAGCTTTGGCGGAGGTAATGGGTAATTGGATTCATTGGTGGTGGAATCCTGACCATTACCAATTACCAATTACCAATTACCCATTTCTATCGCTTTGAGAATTTTCAGATACAATTCTTCTACAACCTTCATTTGTTCTTCACCAATCGCAGCGTAATGTTCTAAACCAGGAGCGCCATTGATTTCAATAATGACATACTCCTGCATAGGCTGCGTGATGTCACTGGTAATAATATCCACACCGCCTAACCTCAAACCCATATCTTTAATAGCACTTATCGCTAGCTTTTGAAAATCCGGATGCATTTGTTTTGTGACATCTATTGCTTCACCTCCGCTTGATAAATTAGCATTATCTAATATTTTTATTTTGGTGTTTTGCGGAATGACACTATTAAGTGTTAGTTTCTGTCTGTGCAGGTTAGTCGCTATTCTAAAGTCATCTAAATCTATAGTGATATCTCTGTTTTCTTGTAAAAACATTGTCTGTTTTTGATGAAGAATCTCAAGAATACTAGATTTGCCATCCCCGATTACGGATAGTGGCATTCTCTGATAGGCAGAGACGATCTCGCCATCTAAAACGACAACTCTGTAGTCGTTACCAGGGTAAAATTTTTGAATCAGTAGTACTGAAGTCTTTAAAAATATTTGTTGGGCTGTTTGATAATATTCCTCTTTGTTATAAACTTTAGCGACCAGAATTCCTTTACTTAGATCGTTTGGTTTGACGATTGCAGGAAAGCCAAGATTTTTAGCGAAAGAGTAACCGTCATCAATATTTCTCTTTTTAATCAGCTTGCTGCACAGTTTATCGCTGAAAAATGTTTGTTCTTCAGGAACATTGTATCCTAATTCTTTGAGAAAGAAACTAGCGTAACCTTTATCTTGTACGATGGCTACCGAAGCATGATTGTTAATCTCGAATCTCCCGTTCCGAAACAAGGTTCGCTTGCCGTTTTTAAAAGTAATCTGTCCCACAAAACCATATTCTGGTTCAATTAAAACTGTGGCTCCTATCTGAGTCGCTAACTTTTTAATTACTTCTGTTACAAATGGTAAGTTCACGCTTTTCCTCAAATCAAAAGAAATAACAAACAACAAATAATACCGTTTTCCCATCAATGTGCCACACAAGGGGCGGGGCGGGTTTATTTTAATTGTTCGTTTTTGTCCTTGTTATTGGTAAAACCCGCCCCTACAATTCTTTGCTCTGTCGCATTATCAAGGGAAATTGGTATAACAAATAAATATTTTACTTCAAGTGACTTCAATTTGTCACAAATTTACAAAAATTATAAACTCGATAAAAGAGGTATTTTATCAATCTAAAATCTTAAATTCAAAATCTAAAATTAACACAGACGATCTCGCAGCGATCGCTCCTGTCGCTTCAGCGCTGCCAACAGTTCGGCATTCTGAAGAATTATGCCCGCTTGATTATTAAAAATCTGCATCGATTTTTGGTCGCTCTCATCAAAACTCACCTGGAAATAATCTGGGATTTCCTGTTCTTGATCGGGATGATATTCGGAAAAATCCCCTAGTTTCCGCTTGTTAATTAATTGAGTCACGCCAATCAAATCTCCATCCGGACTAAACACTGGCATACACAGTAAACTGCAAGTGCGATAACCCGTTTTTTTATCTGTTTTCTGCGCTGTTTCTGAATTGGGATCATCGTACAAATCAAACGGAATATTCAAAGGTTCACCTGTTGCTGCTACCGTACCCGCATAACCTTGCCCTATTGGCACTCGTATTTCCCGAATCGAACCATCTTCAAAGGTAATTTTCGTCCACAATTCCCGCGCCTGATGATCTAATAACCACAACGTACTGCGATCGGCATTAATTAATTTTTTCGCCGCTTCCATCACCCGTTGGAGAATTTCTTCTAATTCTAAACTGCTTTGACTCACAGATCTCGTCGCCGCCATTAGCGCCGCCGCTACTCGTTGTCCCCTGGCAGTTTTATGATAAGAACGAAAGCTTTCTAAAATCATTTGAATCATCGGGGCGCTTTCGGCAAATTTTTCTTCATCTGCTTTAGTAAAACCCTGGGAATCGATTCTTTCGGATAAAGCAGCAGTGCGTTTATTACCAGGTTTTAACTTGTTGAGTAACTGCACAACCGCGACTAAATTTCCCTGCTCGTTTAACAGCGGTAAAGCTAACATAGTGTAGGTGCGGTAGCCATTTTTCTTGTCTTGTTCTTGAGCCGTTTTTGATCGCGGATCGTCATAAAAATCAAATGGTATATTAATCAGTTGCTTGCAAGCTGCCACCTCTCCGACAATGCCTTTATTGGCAGGAATACGAATTTCTAGAAAACCATCGCCGTCTGCTTCGGCAACGATTGACCAAAATTCGTTTTTCTCTTCATCTAATAAGAAAATGCTGGTGCGATCTGCATTGAGGGATTTCCCCATTTTGATAGTAATAGAACGTAAGGTAGCATCAAGAATATCATCAAATCCCTGATTATCCATGACGCTATTGAGCATTGCTAGAGTTTGACTCACCACATTATTTTTATGCTGGATTTCTGCTTCTTGCTTGACGGTGGCAAACATTCTAGCATTTTGCAGCGCTACACCAGCTTGAGAATTAAAGATCTGCATGTGTTTTTGACTTTGATCGTCAAAGCTAGCTTTAAAACATTCGGGTGCTTGGGGCCAATCTTCTGGATTATATTTGGGAAATTCTCCCAGTCTTTTTTTGTTAACTAATTGAGTCACACCCAGCAACTCGCCATCGGGACTAAACACGGGCATACAAAGTAAGCTGCAAGTGCGATAACCTGTTTTTTGATCTGTTTGCTTTGCTGTCTCTGAATCTGCGCGATCGTAGAGGTCAAACTGAATATTTAAAGGCTCTCTTGTTTGAGCAACTTTGCCAGCGTAACCTTGCCCTATTTTCACGCGCAATTCTCTCACAGAACCGTCTTCAAATGGTATTTTTGTCCAAAGTTCTTGTTTGTCTTTATCTATCAGCCATAAGGTGCTGCGATCCGCATTCATCAGTTTCTTCGCTGCATCCATTACTCTAGCAAGAACTTCTTCTGCATCGAGACTGCTTTGTGCAAGCGATCGCGTGGCTTCTGTCAGCGCTTCCGAAGCTTGTAATCTTTGGGTTAATTTATAACAATACTGGCATCTTTGCAGAATTCTGCGAATATCCGGCGCATAGTCGGCAAATTGTTTTTGATCCGATTCTGTGAATCCCTGTTTGTCAATTTTTTCTGATAAAGGCGCTTGCGGATTGCTAGATAATTTTAGTTTATTCAGTAATTGAACGATCGCGACTAAATCTCCACTCTCGTTTAATAACGGTAACACTAACTCGTTATAAGTTTTATATAAATTTTCTTTTTCTGCGTCTTCTGCTGCTTCAGCTTCTTCGTCGCAAAACATGAACGGCCGATCGAGAAATGTTTTAAAATAAGCAAGGCGAGCCTTCGTTTCTTTTTGAGAAATGATTTCAATCTTGGGGTAGATACTACCTCCATCCCTAGTAGTAATTGACCACAATTCAAACTTTTCTTCATCAAGAAAGATTATTTTAGTTTGGTCTACCCGCATTAATTCCGCCAGTTTGAGGGTAATAGAACCAAAAATCTCATGCAGAATATAATCAAACCCCTTACTCTCCATCACAATTAGCATCGATAGGAGTTTTTGTTCTTGCGTGACAATAACTTGCATAAAATCTGCCTGCAAGTCTGCTAATGCTTTGTTCACCCAACTGCGGTTAAATACAGCCGCATAAATGCGATTACAAACCTTTAACTGAGCGTGCTGCTTGACGACTAACCCCGATAATTGCAATTCCATTTGTTCTCGACTATCGTCTGCTGGGACTTCACCTAGCAGCAAAATTTGCTGATAAAGATCGAGCAACAATTTTTTATGTTGTCCCACTCGGAGAATGCGATTGCGGATCGTTTTTAGATGGGGTGGTTCGTCAGAAGCTTCCCAGTTTTCGATCAGACGCGATCGCACTAATTTTTCTATTTGCGCGATCGCATCTCCAGACATATCCGCTTCTTGGAGGACGAGTTTGCACAATTTCTGCGTTAAAAAAGGTTGTCCGCCTGTCCAATCTAAAATGGCTTTTAAAACCGCTTGCGGATCGCTCACCTTTCCTTTCAAACCATGAGCAAGGGGTTGAGCTTCCTGCAATTGAAACCCGTGTAATTCAACGGCGCGACCAATATTAAATGGCGTGCGTTTTTTATCTTGAATTAAATCCGAAGGAGTTGCGACTCCCAACAAAGCAAACGTTAACCGACCATATTCATTACAACCGCGAATAAAGCCAAAAAAATCATCTGTGTTAAAACTTAAGCTGAGAACGCTATCAATTTCATCGATAAAAATAACTATTTTTTCGCTAATTGACTCTAGCAGTACTTGTTCGATAAACTCACTTAAGCGCGACACGGGGGAAAGATACGCGCGATCGCTCAACCAACTCTGTAAGTTAATCTTTGAGGATAGTTGGAAACTCGTCACCAACCGTCGCATCATCCCAGCGTACCACTGATCGGGAGTGATATCCTGGCAACCAATTTTAGTTAGATCGATCGCAGCACAAGCAAATCCTTCTGCTTGCAATTTGTGCATTGTCCGCACCCGCAAGCTGGTTTTCCCCATCTGTCGCGCATTTAAAACGTAACAAAACTCCCCTGCTTTTAATCCTTCATAAAGTTCTTTATCCGCTTGTCGCACTACATAGCTAGGAGCATCTAAAGGTAAATGTCCGCCGACTTTGTAAGTGTATGTTAAATTTTGTGTTTCAATCATAGAATGCGCCTGATTTTTTGGTAATTGCTAATTGCTAATTGCTAATTGGGCGGATAGGATGTGGACAAGCGATCGCGAAAATAAATCCTGTATAAATCAAACCGAGGAATCACCTGATTTCCCTCAAACTTAACCAACCCCATACTGTGTAACTTAAACGCTTCCAACGATTCTAATTCCACAGGTGCATTCGCTTTTACTACCTTAGCAAAAGCATCTGCCAAATCCGGGTACTGTTTTAGCGTCCACAAATGTCTTCGCAAATGGTCATCGTAAAGCCCCGCCTCGGCGACAGCAGTTTGCAATAGTTTCTCCAGAGTTATTTGCTGCTGTGCGATGTGATACAGCCCCAACCGCACTAAATACGGATGTCCGCCTACTAAAGCCATTAATTGTTCAATCTGATTCCCGTTCCAATTTAACCCGTGCCGCTCTGTTAAAAAAAGCACCTGCTCTAAACTAAACTCCGGCAATTCAATAGGCAACCCGACATTAAACGGCGATTGATTTACATTCATCGGCACGTAAACTTCCGTCGAATGCACGACTACCAATCGCAGTTTTTCCCACAGATTGCTGTCTTGATCTCCATATCCAGCTTCCTCATACCAAGCGCGCAGCAAACCAAAAAAATCATCAGCTATTTTTGGATATTGAAAAACCCGATCGACTTCATCTAAACCTAATACCAGCGGCTTGTCTGAATTTGACAGCAAGCAATCTTCAAAATAAGCCGTACAGTTATCTTTGCTGCCATAAGTATCGCTCCAATAATCATCTACTTGATGCAAGAGCCGCAACTTGCGAGAAATTTTGCCACAAAACCACCGCAAAAGTTGAGTTAAATTCGTAAAAACCGCTGTATCTGCATGTTGAAAACTCAACGGCACCGTGCGATAGCCTTGTTCTTCTTTAGCATGATAAAGAATCCTCGCCATCAGCGAAGTTTTGCCCATTTGTCTCGGCGCTTTAATCCGAATTAACGCCCCCGGTTGCAAAATTTCTCTGTAACATTGGGCTTCATAAGGAACTCGCTCTACGTAAAATGCTGAAGCCAGTCGCACTTGTCCGCTGGGTAACTCTGGTTCTGCTACTGGTAACGGCAGTGAGGGGGTAAATGGCTGAGGTGATGACAAGCTAAAATTATCCTCATCTGCCCATATTTTGCTCTCGCTTCCTCTCAATAAATTTAGGACTGCTTGCAGCAAAATTGGCGTGTCGGCAGGAGATTTCCACTCTCGCTGTCCAATTCCATCTAGATAGCAGCGCAAATCGTGATTTAATGGCACGCTTTGAGGACAATTGACGCGGATAGGCAGCACCACAGGCTTATTGCGGCTCGAGTGCAATTCTTTAACCCACCGTAACATCTCGATTGCCATTTCACTGACCGCAACTTCGGGAGATAAAAACAGCAAAAAATAGTCGCATTGCTTCAATTCAGTATCAATGCGCCCCAGCCAGTCTCCGCCTCGGTTTCCCAGTCCTTCCCACCCTGCTGGTGACACTGCGGTCGGAGTGTTAAAATCCAAGGTAACGATAAAAGCCCTCGCTCCTCCATCCGCGATCCCTTGGTAAAATTTTAACGCTAGACTTAGGTCTGGTTCCTGGTTACGATAGCAAATAAACACTTTCTTTCTCATCTTGGCTTTAAGCGATCGCTCTATAGCCCCCCGAAAATTTTTTTTCCTTACCTTCACTCCCAAAGCCTTTGAAAGCTTCTGCCACAATTTGTAACCAACATCCTTTTCTATATACTCAGGATTCAATGGGTAAATTTGCCTATAAGTCAGTCCTTGCCAAGACCCCACAAATACTTTTCTTTCCAGATCGTTGAGGTGCTTTCCTGTCTGGGAATAGATTAATTCATCTGCAAATTCTAATGCTTCTTCAACGTCCATAAACCAGATATAATTTTTCTTATGTTCTTAATTTAATTATTATACTTATTTCCCGTTCAGATCTAGCCATCTCACCCAGGGATGAACTTTTGGCAAAAATATGATAATTTAAAAATTAATTTTTTTATAAAATATAATATTTTTGCATATTGACTGAGCTTTACTGAGATTTTCTGAGGTTTTTGAAAGTGGAGAATTTGAAAGTTTGCCAAATCCATGAGATTTCCTGGTTGTTTTTAATTAAAAAAGCGGGCAAACTAATAACACATACCTGCGATGGCTAATGGCTAATGGCTAATGGCTAATGGCTAATGGCTAATGGCTAATGGCTAACTGCTAATAGGTATTTGTCAAGATTACACTACCTTTTAATCCAATTAGCAATTAGCAATTAGCAATTAGCAATTAACACCGCAATCTTAATCGTTTATTCAGGGTAAAGCCATGTTTAATCCCACAGCAGAAACGATTGATAGCTTTGTTCCAACCTTACAGGCTGGTTACCGTCGCAATTATGGCGGTTTAAAGCCAAATTACGCCGATATCATCGGTTGGGCTGGAAATATGGCGCTAGAAAACATTGCCAACAGCGATGCACTTTATCACAATGTCGAGCATACGATCTTCGTTACGTTAGTAGGACAAGAAATTCTTTGGGGCAAGCACATCCGCGAGGGTGGAGTGACTTGCGAAGACTGGCTGCACTTTATTATTTCTCTGTTGTGCCACGATATTGGATACGTTAAAGGAGTTTGCCAGCAAGATCGAAAAGCCGAAAGACT
>DNGJ01000336.1:33301-33796 GCA_003486305.1 Cyanobacteria bacterium UBA11371 | reverse complement strand
GAGATTCAGCAATTGTTGAATCAAAATTCAAAGTCTTGAATCAGCGGTGACGGTGCGTTACACTTCGTTAACTCACATCTTGCACCACTGTTAATAACCCGACAGTGGTTAAAACCACTGTCTCATAGCTAAAGTCCGTTAAAACGGACTGAAATACCGATCCAGAGTCGGTTTCAACCGACTTAAGCTATGAGAGCTGGGATTTTAATCTCCGGGCGGATTTTCGGGATAATTAACCATGCTGCAAGATGTAAGTTAACTCAAATCTTGCACCACGGCTAAAAACCGGGTTTCTTACTGATTGTAACTATCGATTACGTGAGGCAGCGGCACGCCTGCTGTAAAGATTCTGGTTTAGTTGCGATCGGTAGCAAAACAAACCTAAGATCCCCGACTTCGAGCGAGAAGTCGGGGATCTTATATCATGTCCGGTAGCATCGGTAGCGTCAGCCGGGGCGGGTTTAAAAAATTCCTCGTGATTTTCCAGCATGGCTG
>DNGJ01000336.1:29285-33049 GCA_003486305.1 Cyanobacteria bacterium UBA11371 | reverse complement strand
TAAGCTAGCGGACATCATATTATATCCATCTCAAAAGTTCATTCTCAGGTTAGATCCGCCGCTATTGTTTAGTTTGTATCTTGAGAACTACGAACTTTATATAACTTAACAAGCAAGATGACACAAAACTGCGATCGCGCAAGCGAAGCAATAGAATTGCTGGGTCAACAACAGGTGGAACTAAGCGATCGCGATCGCCAAGAGATAATCGAGCGCATCCGTCCCAGTGCGATAATTATTCACGAAACGATTCGGATTGAAGGTGAAAGTCAGTTGTGCCGTCCCGTTTCAGCCCTAGCTTGGTCTGGATTAGCGGCAGGACTTTCGATGGGATTCTCCTTAGTGGCTCAAGGGTTATTGGAAGCAAATTTACCCGATCGATCTTGGCGTTCCATTATTGTCAGCCTGGGGTACAGTATCGGCTTTGTTATTGTGGTGATGGGACGTCAGCAATTGTTCACTGAAAATACCCTGACTGTAATTCTGCCTTTGTTAAGCGATCGCAGGCGCAAAGTTTTGATGCGAGTGCTGCGATTATGGGGAATTGTGTTAGCAAGCAATTTGTTAGGTGCATTCATATTTGCCTCAATAGTTGCACAGGTTGGAGTCTTCAAACCTGAATTTCAAACAGCGTTTAGCGAAATTGGTTTAAGAGTTCTTGATGGAGGATTTTGGACAACTTTATTGCGGGCAATCTTTGCTGGTTGGTTAATTGCTTTGATGGTCTGGCTTCTCCCCGCCGCTGAGTCTTCTCAACTGTGGGTGATTGTTATTATCACTTCCCTGGTTGGGTTAGGTGAATTTCCGCATATTATTGCCGGATCGGTCGAAGTTTTCTATGCAGTGGCAATTAAAGCTGTTTCTTGGTCAGAATATTTTGGCAAGTTTATGATACCTACTCTAATTGGTAATATCTTAGGCGGAGTTACCTTAGTCGCTGCTTTAAACCATGCCCAAATTGCTCAAGATGACATCTAGAACTTAAGCTCAATAATAAGATAAAGGGCATAGATCCCCGACTTTTCGCTTGAAGTTGGGGATCTATGCTCAGATATTGCACCTACCCGACAAACAGCCCTGAAATAAATTTCAGGCTGAAAGCTTAAGTTAGCTAAAGCAAACTAAAATCAAGCTTTTAACCCGTTTCAACGGGTTTTAGCTTCCTCGCTGTGAAATTTATTTCTGGGCTAGGTGCAAGATGTGAGTTAAGAGACATTGTAATTGAACTAATACATCCATCTGTTCGATATGACACAACCCAACTCACCCATCAACAGCATTAAACAACCAGTTCGACGCGCAACAAAACAACCCTGGTTCGAGCGATTGGCAAGACTGGGATATGCTGCCAAAGGCTTAGTTTACTTTATTGTTGGTTTTTTAGCCGCACAAGCAGCTTTTGGGGCTGGCGGTAGAACGACAAATACCAGCGGTGCATTAACAACAATTGTTATCCAACCCTTCGGAAAATTCCTACTGTTTATTGTCACAATTGGCATTATTGGCTACGTCCTTTGGCGGATTGTGCAAACTATTCTCGACCCAGAACACGCTGGCGAACAAATGAATGCCAAGCGAATTGCTCAACGTCTTGGCTACGCTTTTAGTGCGTTAACTTATTGTGGTTTGGCGCTGACGGCTGTAAAACTGATTATGGGTTCGGAAGGTGGCAATGGTGAAGCAACCGAGGATTGGACAGAGTTGTTTTTAGCTCAACCTTTGGGACGATGGTTAGTAGGATTGGCAGGGGTAATTGTTATTAGTGTAGGTTTTTATTACCTCTACGAAGCTTACAAAGCCAAGTTTCGCCGCCATTTAAAACTTAGCCAAATGAATCACTTTGAGCAAACTTGGGCGGTGCATCTGGGTCGATTTGGCATTGCTGCCCGTGGCATTGTTTTCGCGATTATCGGTCTTTTTTTAATTCTAGCTGGCAAACAATCAGATGCTAGTCAAACTAAAGGATTTGGTGAAGCACTAGCAATTTTGGCACAACAACCTTTTGGTTCTTGGCTGTTGGGAATTGTCGCATTGGGTTTGATTGCTTATGGCATCTACTCAGTAATTGAAGCTCGTTACCGGCAGATTGTACGCGGAAAATCTTAACCCCAACACAACTTATGAAAAAGAATCACAGTAATTCTTGTGTTGATGGAGCGATGCGCTTTGTGGATTTTAGGCCACCACAAAGATAGATAATATCAAGTCGATTCGATTACCCATAATTAAGAGTAGGGGCACGGCATCATAGATATTTCGGGCAAACAGATAACGCTAATCATGCCATGTTCCTACGCAACGACGCATAAAAGAACCGTAGAGGCTCATACAATGCCCCAGGTAAGACCAGAAAAGAGATACATAATCTGGAAGCGGGAAGGAAGTAACTCAAAGCAATATCATAAGTTTTTCTTCAATCATCTTTCATCAGATGGATATTTTCTTATTGCATCAGACAGAGGGCAAGGCTTGGTTCGTTAGATTAAATGGAGAGGAAAGCAAGGTTTTGAAATCTTGAACAGAAACAATACACCTTTTGCCCAAGTCAATTTTTAAGACTTTAAATTTCCATTGCTGCAAGAGGTTGGCTGTTCAAATTCGGGAGGATTTTATGAAAATTATATCCACAATGGCACTGGCTCTATTGAGTTCAACCATTTACTTACCGGAAATGGCTCAAGCCAGTCCCAAACCCTCTATCCAAGTAGCTCAACAAAGAGTATTCGCATCAGATATCGAGAGTTTTACCGTGTATCCAGTACAGCGATTAGATCCGGGAACCGAACTCTTTTTTGTCCTGCGAGGAACCCCATATTCTAGAGCTACCTTGACTATCCCAAATGCAGTGCAAAATCTGCCGATGCGGGAGGTTAGACCGGGCGTTTACGAGGCAAGTTATATTATTCGCGACTGGGATCGAATTTCTGAAAATACAGCCGTGCGGGCAACTTTGCAAACAGGCGATCGCATCAGCAGCGCCCGCTTGCAACAACCTCTCGTTGCTGATTATGGCTATGGCAGGGATGACTACGGTTATAGCGATCGCCGCTTTCAATCTTTGTCTATTAACCGCTTCACTGCTGAACCCGTACAGCGGTTAGATCCGGGCACCACGCTCAATTTCACTTTGATTGGCACTCCCAATGCTACAGCTACTTTCTCGATTGAAGGAGTTGCTTATAACATCCCCATGCGAGAAGAATCCAACGGTGTTTACAGAGGGGAATATACCATCCGTCGCCAAGATTATTTCCCTCGTTCCGATGCAACGGTTACTGCTAGTTTGCAATCGGGTAATCAAGTCATTCGTTCGCGTTTGGATGGAGATCTATTTGCTGGCTATGATGATGGTTTCAACACTGCCGAACTACCGCTAGAAATTATCACTCCCCAAGAAAACGCTCGCGTCAGCGGTAGGGTTGAAGTACAAGGACGCAGCGCACCAAATGCGACAGTTAATGTCAACGTTCAGGCGACTTCTTCTTTAGCAGGGTTGTTTGGGTTTGAACGGAATCTCCTCGAACGCACAATTCGAGCTGATGAGCAAGGCAACTTCAGCTTTGCTTTTAATCCCACCATTTCTATACCAGGAACCCGATACGAGGTGAACCTCAGTGCTACCAGGGGCGATCGAACCAATGAAGAAACTTTGGTACTGTTTCAGGAGTAATATCATAGGCCAGCGGGTAAGCAGGTGATATGATGTCTGTTGAATTGCCCATAATAAAAAAACCTCACAGAATCGTTGCGTAGGGACACGGCAT
>DNGJ01000336.1:20523-29077 GCA_003486305.1 Cyanobacteria bacterium UBA11371 | reverse complement strand
CACGGCATCATAGATTTTTCGGAGAAACAGATAACGTTAATAATGCCGTGTCCCGGCTCCCGATCGTGGGTAATCAATCAGATATGATATGAGAGGAAAAAACAGCTTTTCACACAGTTGAATATATAGAACATAACGAATTTCAGGTTAATTAAAAATAGCGCGAAGGTACGCTAATTCAAAGCTAACGTGAGGTTTTATGAAAAGAATCAAATACTTTTTATTAGGCTTATTGGGGTTGATTGGTGCAATCCTAATTTATGGCTTAATCGAACCCTACATCATCGATATAGAAGCAGAAGTCGCACCAATTCCTGGTCTTTCTGCTGCTTGGGAAGGGCGACAAATTGCCGCGATCGCAGATTGGCAGGTGGGAATGTGGCTAGGCAACACTCCTACTATCCGCCGCATTGTCGCTCAATTGGTGGAAAAGCGCCCCGCAGCCGTGCTAATTGCTGGCGATTTTATTTACAATGCAGGCGACGATCCCAGCGCAGAAATTAATACGGCAATTGAGCTAGTTCGTCCACTTCCAGCAGCAGGTATCCCAACTTATGCTGTGCTGGGCAATCATGACTATGGAATGAAGAAAAAAAACGGCAATCCAGATGTGGCGCAAGCTGCTAAATTAACTGAGTCTTTAGAAGCTGTGGGCGTGCAAGTTTTGGAAAATGAAGCTGTTGCCCTGACAAATCTATACTTGGTAGGCATCGGATCGCATTGGGCTAATAATGATAAACCAGCAGTGGCGCTGGCACAAGTACCAGATAAAGCGCCCAGGTTTGTTATGATGCACCATCCAGAAACTTTTAAAGCATTTCCCGCCAATACTGCGCCTGTAGCAGTGGCAGGACACACCCACGGCGGTCAAATTCGCCTGCCATTCACTCCAGAATGGTCGTGGTTGACTTTTGTTAAAGAGGATGAGGTTCACGTTGATGGTTGGATCGATGACTATGGAAGCTCAGGAAACCGTCTTTATGTGAATCGAGGAATTGGTTTCAGTATCGTTCCCATTCGGATTAACTGCCCGCCAGAGGTGACATTATTCACGCTTCGACGTGAGTCTGTGTAAGTAATTTGATGCGCTCTAAACGTTTAGAAATGCGTTGGATTAGTTTCGCTGCCTCGATCGGCTTGCTGATGCAATCATCAGCACCGGCTGCAAATATTTGGTCAACAGTATCCGCGTTTATGCGATCGCAAAGCAACAAGACAGGTAATTTGCTCCAGCACGGATCGTGACGCACCACTTGACACAGTTCAATCCCATTTACATCAGGCATTTCTATATCTAAAATTAGTAAATCTGGGCAAAAATCTGTTATAATATCCCAGAATTTTCGTGGATCTGCCAGCATTTTCAGCTTAAATCCCCTTGGTTCTAGTAAGTTTTGGATAACTGCCAGCACTTGTGGGTCATCGTCCACAACCATTACTTTCGCGTCATTTTGGCTGAGCGATCGCATCACCAGAGTAACATGCTCCAAAATTTTACCCGGAAGCATAGACTTCGGCAAAAAACCATGTGCGCCAGCACGCGCTACTGCAATGCGCGAGCTAAAATTATCTTGGTCTGTAAACACCAACGTCGGCACTGGCGATGTGAGTTTAGATAGTTCTGCTAGTAGCTTTAAACTCTCTTGATTGCTATCGTTAAAATCCAGGTCAAGTAGTACTAGATCGGGCTGAAACCTGGTAAAAACACTCCTACCATTCGTTGCATTTGTAGCTGTTTCTACTTCTATTTTCCGCCCGGTTGCTTCTTTAACTAATTCCTCAACTATTTGACTATCCTCGCTAACTATTAATAATCGGGGGTACTCTTCGCTAGATACTGGTTCAAGCGCAGTTTCCTCTAGTTGCCGTTGTAACTTTATTACCTGTTCGCACAGGCGTAAAGATTGCTCTGAGTTATAAAATGTTTTGCGGTGAAATATATTCTCTATCTCTTCAGCAAGTTGCGAACTACGAGCAAAACCAAAACTTCCCAACGACCCCACTAATTTGTGAGCTTCTTGCTCTGCTTGTAAGCATAAATTTGAGTCAAGCTTACCTTCTTTGAGCGCGTTGGTTGCTTGTTTTAGTACTGCGATGCGCGAACCCACGTTATTTTTAAATTCTTCTCTTACCTTACCAACCGCTGCCAAAAAAATTTCTTGCTGCGCCGAATCTGACTCTTTTTCAGTTGTTTGGCATTCTGGTTCTGAGTCTAGAGGCTTCAAGCGATAACCCATTCCATAAACCGTTTCAATAAAATCAACAGGCGCACCTGCTGCTGTCAGTTTCCGCCGCAAACTTTTGATATATGACTTAATTGTATCTTCTTCGGGTGGATCTTCCAAAGCCCAAAGCTGCTCGATAATTGCACCACGGCTAAAGACGCGCTGGTTATGGCGTAAAAAAAGCTCCAAAACGCTAAACTCTTTGGCTGTTAAATGCAGCGCTTGGCTGGCATAAGTCACCTCACAACTACTCGGATCGAGGCGCAAGCTTCCCCATTCTAAAACCGGAGGTAAACAAGAATTTCCCCGCCGTAATAAAGCGCGAATGCGCGCAGTTAATTCCTCAAATTCAAAGGGTTTGACAACATAATCGTCTGCGCCTGCATCTAAACCCATGACTTTATCAGTTCCGGTATCTTTTGCAGTTAACAGAAGTATGGGTATTTGATAGCCCTGTTGACGCAATTGGCGACAAAGACTAATGCCATCGAGTTTGGGCAGCATGACATCAAGCAAAATTAGATCGTAGTTCCACGCTGTCGCCAACTCCCAAGCAGCTTCACCATCAGCAGCAATATCAACCAGATAATGTAGTTTGGTCAAACCTGCTGCAACCGCTTGAGCCAGGTAATTATCATCTTCTACTAAGAGAATTTTCATGAATAATATTTGCTTGTAAAAGCAACCCTCAGACAAGAACAATCTTTACTGCTTGAGTTATGTCTGATTTTTTTACACTTTTCCAGAATCAAGTTACATCTATCGGAGGGTTATACTAAATCCGCTTTCATTGCCCCCTTTATGCCTAACGACTGAAGTCGCGGCTATACAAACAAAGACCGCCTGCGCGGTCTATATGAATAAAGGGGGTCGTTAACCCGGATTTGGTATTATATCTTGTCCCTGGTGCGTTACGCTGTCGCTAACGCACCCTACATATAGAAACTTTTCCAGAGTTAAAGTTTTCCCGACATTTTGCCTAAACTGGCTACGACTGCGATTAACTCGGCAGGTCGAACTGGTTTAGCTACGTGTAGCTGAAAACCTGCTGCTAAAGCTTCTCTGTAATCTTCTACCCTGGCGTATCCTGTGAGTGCAACAGCGGGAATGCTTACGCCTGAAACTAACTCCATTTCCCTAATTTTACGCATTAGCGCGTAGCCGTCCTCATCTGGCATTCCGATATCGCTCACCAGTACATCTGGTCTTGATTGTTGGAGCGCCTCCAGCGCCTCGCCTACCGAAGCAGCAAGAATAACTTCCGCGCCAGAGTCTTGCAATACTGTACGAATCCACTCTCGCGCATCAGTTTCGTCATCCACAACTAGGACGCGCAAACCGTCTAGTCTGGTAGGATTGTCTAATTCTACTGCGT
The DNA here is from genome assembly GCA_003486305.1 of Cyanobacteria bacterium UBA11371. Classification (GTDB taxonomy): domain Bacteria; phylum Cyanobacteriota; class Cyanobacteriia; order Cyanobacteriales; family Aerosakkonemataceae; genus Microseira. The sequence goes on along the minus strand of DNGJ01000336.1, from coordinate 25,477 downwards.
GCATTGGGTTTGCATTGGTTGCTTGCGTATCCTGTGATGAAGGTTCGCTTCTAAATGGCAAATTTACTGTAAAAGTTGCTCCTTGTCCGATTCCTGGACTTTCTGCGGTAATAGTGCCACCGTGTAATTCTACTAAATGACGCGCGATCGCCAATCCTAAACCTAACCCTTTATTTGACCTTGTACTCGTACTATCTGCTTGACGAAAGCGGTCAAAAACATAGGGTAGAAAGTCAGAACTAATACCTTTACCCGTATCGCTAACCGTAATTTGGGCAGAGTTGGTAATTGGTAATGGGGAATTGGTAATTGGTAATTGGTTTGAGTTTTGCAGATTATCGCTCGTTGTTGCTGACAGTCGCACCTCAACTTGTCCGCCATAGGGTGTGAACTTGATAGCATTGGAAAGTAAATTCAACACAACTTGTTGCAAGCGGTCTGAATCACCCCAAACGATAAATTGTTGATTATTATCTATCTCGCTGATTGCAATACATTCTGAAGTATAATCTAAAATTGTAAATCTTAAATCGATAGCTTTATCATCTGCGGCTGACTGTACAATCTCAATCGCCGCTGTAATTACTGCGACCAGATCTACGCTGCCAAAGTTCAGCGAGAGTTCTCCCCTAACGATGCGGGAAACATCGAGCAAGTCTTCAATCAATTGCATCTGCAAGTTGGCATTGCGCTCGATTGTTTCAATTGCCAAAGCAGCCCTTTCTTCATCCAATTGACCTGTTTGCAACATCGAAGCCCATCCAGCGATCGCAGTCATGGGGGTGCGTAGTTCGTGAGACACTATTGCTAAGAAATCGTCCTTTGAGCGGTTGGCTGCTTCTGCAATAGCCCGTGCGGCTTGTTCGCGCAGTAGTAGTTGTTCCCGTTCCTCCTCAGCTTGCCTGCGTTCGGTGATGTCTTGCATAATCTTTGAGAAGCCGCGCCGATTGCCATCCTCATCTTGTAAGAGAGCGATCGCGCAATGCGCCCAGAAATGCGTACCATCCTTACGCACGTGCCAGCGATTTTCCCTAGAAAAACCTTCAGTTTCTGCCATCCTCAGTACTTGTTGCGGTAAGCCGCTTTCAACGGCTTCCGGTGTAAAAATTACCTCGAAAGGCTGATTAATAATCTCTGCTTCCTGATAGCCTAAAATGCGTTCTGCTCCCATATTCCAACTAACAATGTTACCGTTCATATCCAGCAAGAAAATTGCGTATTCCCTCGCTCCTTCCACAAACAAACGATAGCGTTCTTCACTTTGGCGCAAGCTGATTTGGCTTTGACGTAGCTGTTCGTAATTGCGCTGCGCTTCTCTAGCATTAATTTCAGCTAGGCGTCGAGCAGAATGCAATGCCCCGTTTAAGAAGCTAATCGCCAGTGCTACTAGCAAAAACTGAACCAACCCCACTTTATTTGAGCCGCTAACAGCCAGAGAATAAAGTGGAGGTAGATAAAAGTACGTGCAAACTAAAGCAGACAGAACAGTTGCCAGCAAACTCGGTTCTAAGCCGCCATACCAGGCACTAACCATTACAGCGGCTAAAAACAGTGGGTAAATGGTTATCTTATGCAGATGCCATAGCAACTGAGTCAGTAGCAGTGCCACTAAAACCGCTAAAATAGCAACGCCGTAGCGTTTTAACCGGGAGCGCGTTAAATGCAGCATTTTCTCTATTTTTGGTATTAGTTTTAGGACTTACGCAACTGGCATATTTTTTCTGTAGGGTGCGTGACGCTGCGAGAATATTTGAGCGTAGCAAAGAGACTTGTAGCGTCACGCACCAACCACCGTTCGCGCAGCGTGCCGGAGGCATATTGTGATACGCTGAGTTTGCAAATGATTGAGAAGCACTTTTTGGGAATTTTCTACTTTTACCCGACTTTTCCACTTTCAAGCCTTAGCTTTATAGATAAATCTGAAAAAATTGTACTCCAAAACAAGTTACGGTGCATTTTAGTTTAACGGGTGCATTCTCACACTAGATAGATGAAATTGCCACGGCGCGGGCTTTATGCTTGCTAGCCAGAGGCATTAAACAATACAGGCTTAAAAACAGGGAGTAAGCAGTGAAGGCTGGCAGTATTTTAGTCATTGATGATGAAAATGACATCCGTAAATTGATACAGACTTGCCTAGAAATAATGGGAGGCTGGCAAGTGTTAACCGCCTCTAGTGGCAGTGAAGGATTAATTTTAGCTCAGACAAACCAACCCGATGCGATTCTCCTGGATATCATGATGCCGGATATGGACGGAATCACCACTTTTCAAAAGCTGCGGGCGAACCCAACAACTAAGCATATCCCGGTGATTTTGCTGACAGCTAGAGGGCGCGTTTCTGAGCGGCATCTGTTCGCTGGGCTGGATGTCGCGGGTGTAATTGGTAAACCCTTCAATCCTCAGAAACTAGCTAACCAAGTAGCAGCAGCATTAAGCTCAAGCGCCTAAACAAATCAAAACTTTAAATACCTCCCAAGACAGAAGACATCATTCTATCTATATCAGGACTAAAGCTGCGTGTCACAGTACCCGTGTTGTTTTTGAGGTTCGTAGTAGCGCTTTAGCGCTAAAAACGGCGCTAAAGCGCTACTACAAACCCAATTAGTCCTATATATTCAGAGCTTGCACTAATCTCATAGCTCGCCCGGAAATGAATTCCCCTCGTTCCCAGGTTCAACCTGGGAACGAGAATATCGAGGCTCCGCCTTGAGAAAGGTGCAAGATCTCAATATACCTACTAGCTAGCTTGCTTTTTTTGCGTCTGAAGCTGGAACTGTAAAAAGCTTTAAAACTATACCAAAAGTAATACTTTTGAAAATGCCTCCTCAATCTCCACGAGTTTTCCACTATTGAGGTTTAACTTCAAATTATGGTGATGCTGTTCTTGCTTAAACCTTGTCGGAGGAGGCAATATGAATTTTTCTCAACTCAAACAAGCTATGGGCGTATTTCCCAATCGTCAAGAAGCAGAACAAGCACTTAGACAACTCAAAGATACTGGCTTTTCTCTGGAGAAAGTTTCTGTAATTCCCGAAAACCAAGCCATATATAACGAACGAGTGCTGCAAGGTGATTATCTGATGATAATAGAAGGCACAGAAAAAGAGATTCGTCGCGTCGAAGCTATTTTGAACAATCGCAGGATTCAGCAGTGGCGCGTTTACGATGCACCCAGAAAGGTTGACTATTCGCAGATGAATTTAATTGGTCGTCAGCGGGGAATTGATTAATCAAGCTGGCTCAGAAAAGATTACATCAGGAGCGATCTATGTATAAAATCAATCGCTGGAAAACAAAGCCAGGGATATTACAAATTATCTCTGGAACTGTCTTAATCGGTTTGCCAACCATTCCTATTGTTGCATCAGCAACTCCTTATCCTGCACTGAATTCCTGCCCTAGCATTTACTACGAAGAACCTTACAACAGTAATATTCGAGTTCCCCAGGGATGTCCGCCTAATGCGGCAATGCAAAGATTGAGTCAGCAAGCGGGATTCGGTCGGCGAGGGGATGTGTTTATTCCTCCTACTCAGAGGCAGCCGGGGCCACCTCTACCTGAGCTTACAGAGAACCCTATTGCCACCGTCAGAATAGTTGAAGGTTTGGTAGATGTGAAGTTAAAAAACGACACAAATGCCCGTATTTCCTATCAAGCAATTGGGCATACCGAACCCAGAATTATAGCAGGTGGCGAAGAAGTTATCCTGCAAAATCTACCAACACCTATCACTGTAACTTTAGTACGCGATGACGGAGGTTTACTCAAAATTATTCCTAGATCTACCGCAGTAGGGATGTTGGCAGTTTCCCTGGATGAGACACTTAATTTTGATAGCAACCAGGGAGTTTTAAGAATTCAAAGAGATGGTGAAGTCTTTTTGAATTAGGCAGTAAAACTCAGGAAGTTTATGACATAAATTCTGTGGCTGCCTAAACAAAAACAACTGGAAAATTAAGGAGAAATTCAATGTTGAATAAATTGGAGAAAAATCGCGGTTTGACGCCAAAGCTGTGGATCGCGAAGGGAACTATGGCACTTGCAGTTGCGGCTGTGCTGCTTCCCGCTTGCAGCAACAGTTTAGAGCGCTCGGCACAGGTTCCTGGTGGCCCACCCGCAAATGTTACTACTGAAGAAGTGACTGATAATACCAACCAACTTCTGGGTAAAACTGTGACAGTCAGAAGTCAACCGATCCAGAAATTGGGGCCATCAACCTTTACGATTAGCGATCGCGAGTTTTTTGGTAGCGAACCCATCCTGGTTGTAAATGCAACTGGTCAACCTTTTGTGTTACCTACTGACTCAGGTACACCAATTCAAGTTACGGGTCAAGTTCGCAAATTTGTCGTCGCAGATGTTAACCGAGATTACAACTTGGGCTTAGATCCAAACTTGTATGTGCAGTACCGAGACAAACCGGCGATTATTGCACAGTCAATGGCGCTAGCACCCAAACCGGGCGAACTCACTTCAAACCCCAGCCAATACTACGGCAAAACCCTGGCAGTAACGGGTGAAGTGGAAAACATTAGCAGTCCGAATGTGTTTACGCTGGATGAAGACAGGTTATTTGGCGGACAAGACTTGCTGGTCTTGCACGTAAAGCCAACACCAAGGGTGACTGAAGGCGAGAAGGTTGCTGTAACAGGCGTGCTGCGTCCGTTTGTCGTGGCTGAACTTGAGCGGGACTATGACCTGACCTGGGATTTGAACGTGAAGCGGAAGCTAGAAGCCGAGTACAGCAAAAAACCCGTGCTAGTTTCTACCGGAGTGTATCCTTCAGCAATTCCTCGGTAACCAATAGCTAAGCATTTGCGTGCGCTTGCACCAGAGCCAACAGAAATAAATTTCTAGCTGAAAGCTAAAACCCGTTGAAACGGGTTAAAACCCGATCGTAGTTAGCTTTAGCTCATATGATGTCCGCTAGCTTAGGTTGTGTATAATTTTT
>DNGJ01000336.1:12741-20272 GCA_003486305.1 Cyanobacteria bacterium UBA11371 | reverse complement strand
ACCGATGCTACCGGACATGATATCACTTAAGCTTTCAACCCCAAATTTATTTGGAGGCTGTTTATCGGGTAGGTGCAAGATGTGAAAAAACAAACAAGCGTTTTTCTTTTTTGTCTTCCTTACCTCCTTTTTTTGATCGTTAATTTAGCCAGAAGGTGTAAATCGTGAATCAATCACAACCCTTATCACAACCATTAACTCAACCCGAATTCGTCACAAGTTTTCGCTTTTTCAGTCGGTTTAGCTTCTGGATACAGTTATTGCTTGGGATTGTTTCTGGCATTGCTTTATTATTTGCGATGTTTAGCCGCAACATGACTGAGCCAACTAATAATGCAGGAATTGGGTTCGGCATATTTTTAGCGGTTGTGGGCATGTTATTGCTTTGCTTTAGAATCTTTTGGGATTTTCGCTATCGGCTTTTAGGCAGGCGGTTGCAAGCAGCCAATCCCCAGTTCCATCCTAATAAGGAAAACATGATTCAAACCTTACGGATTGGATTAATTTCTAGTTTGGTGGGGCTATTAATTGCATTTCTTGCCTCTGAAGAAACAGTGGCTGTAATCCTAGCAAAAACCCTATCCCAACCGCAAGGGATCGCAACTTATACGCCAGACGCTGTGATTCGTTCGCTAGATATTTTTGTGACTCTGGCAAATGTCAATATGATTGGCGCTCACTTGTGCGGAACCGTTACTTCTCTGGGGTTACTCAATTGGGTTGAAGATTAGTTAACAGCATTAGCGATATGCCTCCCTCACGCTAAGTTCTCCCATCCCCTCCCACACTACCCATCAACATTGCAATACATCCCAGAGCATCTGTTATGGATCTGTTAAAACAAGCCTCATTAACGCTGCGTTTTGTCAAATTCCAACGGTTTTTAGGGTCGCTCTTTTTTTCATACCAAAGAGACTGGGCAGAGCGCCAGTTTAAGCGTTCCGAAAACTTAAAAGTTTTTGAGCAAAGTGGAAATTTTCAAAAAGCAGAACCAACAACTAGAGGGGGGCATTTCTACTTAGAGGTTAATTGTCTAGCTAATAATTCGAGTAATAGCCCTACAAATCGCTTTGCTGTCAAACAACCTTTTGAGCGAGTTTGGTTTCAGAAAAACTTTCAATCAACTCATAACCAACAATCGAGGAGGTTGCACGATGAACAAAAAACATAGCCGGGGAAAATCTACGGCTTTAACGACGACGCTGTTATTAACAACGATGGTTTATGCTACACCGTCCTTTGCTGTTAATGCAGAAAAGCTGGAAACTGTCCAAGTTTCTCCCGTAGAAAGGACATCGTTACAAAAACAGAGCGGATTTCAACTAGCGCAGACTGCGGGTAGCTGTTATCAGGTGATTGCTAGAAATGGTCTTTACGTTCGACGAGGCCCGACAGTTTACAGTGAAGCAATTGGCATTATTAATTACGGTCGAAATGTCACCGTTGATCCTGGTAGGACAAGATATTGGATACCGATTTCTGCTCCTTTACAAGGTTACGTTTATGCAAATTGGTTAGCTCCTTGTGGGGCAGCATCTTTACCACCCAATAACTGCCGCCGAGTTGTAGCTAGAACCAGCGCTCCCGTTCGCCTACAACCGTCTATAAATGGCGAAATTATTGGGTTAGTTGCCAGCGGACGGAGAGTGACAATTGAGGAGAATTTAGGAGCAAATGATTGGGTTGCAGTTTCAGTTCCTTTAAGGGGATATATCGCGTCAGAGTATCTGGCTTACTGTCGTCCATCAATCGGATATCGATAGCCGTATATATTGACAGCGTAAATCCGACAATGATTGGTCATTTTTCCGCTGCCCCGCATTTCAATTTGATAATTAACGCGGGCAAGATGCCCGCCTCACAAAAATTTGATTTAGTTTGAATATGAACGGGAATAAAGATTTTCGATTGGGTGTGTCAGAAATACCAAAGCCATTACATTTGGCTGCTACAGACTTGCGATCTGCCTCCGGTATGCTGACGCGATCGCATCAAAATCGAGCAGTTACGGAGATAAATCAACCTGAAAATCCCCCATCTCCGTCTAATGCACTACTAACTTGGTTTCCTCTTAGCTGTTTAGTAATTTATGCAGTCGTATCTACAATTTTGATTTATCACGATAAAGTTATTCATTACCTAAAAAGATCCTGGGTATCGCAACCCAAAATACCTTGCAGTACCTGTCGATTTTTTAACGACAATTATTATCTTAAATGTGCGGTTCGTCCTGGCACCGCTTTGACTCAAGATGCGATAGATTGCTCTGACTACTACCCCTGCAAGGATGTAAGCGAACAAGAATTATTTAGCTAAAAACATCGAAAAGCATTACTTTATCTTTAACTATGAAGACTGGGGAGTTAAGACTATGAATTTAGGACAATGGATTGGCTTAATTGCCCTGCTAGTTTCTCTCTATATTTTATGGCAAATTCGGCAAGTTATCTTGCTAGTCTTTATGGCGGTGGTATTTGCTACAGCTTTAAACCGTTTGGTTAGACGAATGCGTCAATCTGGAGCGAAACGAAACCTTGCCGCAGTTCTATCAGTTAGTATTTTTTTGGGAATATTAGTAGCATTATTTTGGTTAATTATCCCCTCTTTTATCGAGCAATTTCAGCAATTGGCAGAATTGGTGCCAAGGGGTTTAGAGCGGGTACAAAATTGGGCTATTTTTATGGAAAATAAAATTCCAAATATATTTTTCAATTACGTTCCTCGCATCGAACGACTGCTGCAACAAATTCAACCCTTTGTATCTTGGGCTTTCAACAACTTCTTTTTCTTATTTTCCAACTTTTTCCTCATTATATTAAATCTGTTATTGGTCTTGGTTTTAACAATTATGTTTCTGATTAAGCCCCAACCATATCGCCAGGGATTTGTGCTGCTGTTTCCTTCTTTTTACCGCTCGCGTGTGAATGAAATTTTGTCTCAATGCGAAGAGTCGTTAGTTAGCTGGATTCGCGGCATTTTAATTGATATGTTTGTCATTGGGTTGGTAAGTGCAATTGGTTTGTGGCTTTTAGGAGTACCGCTGGTTTTAGCGAATAGTGCTTTAGCAGGTTTACTAGAAGCAATCCCAAACGTAGGGCCAACTTTAAGCGTGATTCCACCAATGGCAGTAGCTTTGCTCGATGCGCCTTGGAAAGCTGGCGCTGTTTTGGTTTTGTACGTTCTAATTCAGCAACTCGAACAGTATTTTTTAGTTCCTTATGTAATGGCGACGCAAGTATCTTTGTTGCCCGCCGTTACTTTACTATCTCAGGTGATTTTTGCGATATTTTTTGGTTTCTTGGGGTTGTTTCTAGCCATCCCGCTAGTAATTGTAAGTCAGGTTTGGATACAGGAGGTTTTGGTAAAAGACATTTTGGACAATTGGAAAGCAGATGAACAAAATCGCCCGGATCAAGTCCGAGAATTAGCCGAAGTTCGAGATGGACAAGTTGAGGTGCATTGAGTCTTGGCACTCTACCAAGGCGATCTATATTTTTCCGACTTTTGGTAGCTGTTTATTCCATTTATATGGAGGCTTTAGTTTAGCCATGAAAAAACTAGCTAAAAACTTATTGACTATACCTTGGCTCAGGCTTGTCATAGTTGGACTGGCTGGATTTATCCTATTTTTATCGCTTTCTGTACTACCTGGTTGGACAAAAAACGTACCCAAAATTCCGCTTTCAGATCCTCAACAGCAGCAACCTGTTAAACCAGAGCCGCCTGTAGCACCTTCTCCTACTGCACCGGGATTAAATAACCCCCAGGAATTTGCAGCTTTTGCCGACAAAATCATCAATGAGGAAATATCAAAATCTCATGTACCTGGTGCAGTAATTTCTGTAGTCAAAGATGGGAAACTCTTTTTCACCAAAGGTTATGGTTACGCAAACTTAGAGAAAAAAATACCAGTTGTTGCAGATAAAACTTTGTTCCGCGTTGCTTCGCTCTCCAAATTATTCACAGCTACAGCAGCAATGCAATTGTACGAGCGGGGACAGCTAGACCTCAATGCCGATGTTAACAAGTACCTGACTAACTTTCAGTTAAACAACCCTTTTCCTCAACCAGTCACAGCTGCCCAGTTGATGACTCATACCGACGGTACCACTAAACGGCGCATCGGACTCGCAGCTCTCACCGCAGATAAAATGCAGCCATTGGGAGATTACCTGGCTGACCACATGCCGCCCGTTGTCTGGCCTCCTGGTCAACTATACAGTTATTCCAGCCACAGTATTGCTCTTTTAGGTTATTTGGTAGAAAAAATTTCTGGTATTCCCTTCGCGCAATACATCGACCAAAAAATCTTGCAGCCGCTCAACATGCGCCGGAGTACATTTCTTCAGCCACCGCCGCCAGATTTAGCAGATGATTTGGCTGTGGGTTATCAATATCAAAATGGCAAGTTTAAAGCCGTACCCTATCTGTATTTAAACATCGCTCCAGGTGCATCAATGAGTGCAACTGCTACAGATATGGCTCAGTTTATGATGGCTCATTTACTAAGCGATCGCTACGAAAAGTCGCCCATCCTAAAGGAAGATACAGTGCGACTGATGCACAAGCAGCACTTCACGCACCATCCTAAATTGCCGGGTACTGGCTACAGTTTTCGCGAGCGTTTGGAAAACAACATTCGCACGATCGGACACTTGGGCAGTTTGCGAGGATATTCTAGTTCCCTTACCCTTATGCCTGACCGTAATATTGGCATTTTTATTGCCACTAACAGCTTCAGTGGGGTGCATGGAAAATTTCTGGAACAGTTTTTAGACCGCTATTTTCCCGTCAGCAAAAAACCAGCACCTATTAAACCTATTACTCTTAGCGATGCTCAACTTGAGCGGTTCACTGGTACCTATCGAGATTTAGAGTATCCTCGCCACACCTTCGTTAAGATGAGCGCACCGTTTAAACAGATCGATATTAAGAAAGGTAGCAATGGTAATTTGGTAATTACTGCCCCTGGTTTGTTCTTTTTGGGAAATACTCCCAAGATCAATTTAGTACCTGTGGCACCGTTGTTATTCAAGCGAGTTGAGGATGATGCCTTTACTGCTTTTGGCGAGGATAGTACAGGCAATATTGCCTTTGCGTTTAATCCCCTTTGGCCCAAAATAGGCGCTTATGAGTGGATACCGTGGTATGAAACTGTCTGGGTGCAGTTAGGAATTGTGGGATTTTGTGCAATTGTTTTCTTATCAGCGTCAATCATTTGGCCTATACGCCCTTTGATTAACCTTCTGCGAGGAAAGCCTTTTTCAGATAAGCAACAGTTGAGCAGTGTTTGGGTAGTCGCAGGTTTAGTCGGGACGCTGAATTTGGTTTTTTTGGTTGGTTTGCCTTTGTCACTTTGGTTGATTGGTATATGGAAGCTGGTGTATGGAGTTCCTGCGGTGGTAGTTGCCTTGTTTGCTATTCCCCTGGTGACTTTCTTTCTAACGTTTTTATTAGCCTTGTTTGCTGCGTTGGCTTGGGTAGATAAGAATTGGTCTTTAGTGGCGCGAAGTTTCTCCGGAGTCGCTTCGCTAATCCATTACTCTTTGATTGCTCTAGCCGCCCTAGTTTTCATTCCCTTCCTGGCTTATTGGAATCTGTTAGGGCTTCATTTTTAAAGACTAGACTTCTGGCAAAATTCCTATATCTTGGATTAAAAAACCGCAGATATAGGTCTCGCCTACATCTGCGGTTACAAAATCAGAAATTCGCAATTATATCATGCCTGGTTGCAGCGGTAGCGTCAGCCGGGGCGGGTTTAACGAAATTTCTCGTTTTTCCACTGAATGGTTGGTAAAACCCGCCCCTACAACATCAAAAAATATACACAACCGACTCTACCGGGCTTGATATCAATCCACTTTTTCAATCGCCTTAGCGGCAATATAGGGTTTACTCGCGTATTGCGTTTCGATTTCTGGGGTTAAATCCAAACTGTAATCTCTCTCAATCTCAACGACATTGAATGCACGAACAATGCCTGTTAATTCAATGTTTGTCCCTACCGCAGGAGCGGGATCTTTACTCACAACCAATACCTCTTGTCCGCGAAGGGATTCTTTATCGTAAACCGTAAAAATATTTGGAGCAATGACCTTTTGGACTTTTGTACTTACTGTCACGTTTTCGCCTACGAGTTCAGCGTTTGGTAACGCTGCGGGTGTTGGTGCGGCGGGTGCAGATCCAGTAGGAAGATTAGCTTGTGGTGTTGCGGCTGGTGTTGCCGGTGTTGCTACGGGCGCTTCTCCTGCCGGTGCTATCACGGTGGGTTTCTGTGTCGCACAGCCGGTGGTCAGAATCAATGCAAAAAATGTTAGGGCAATTGCTCGATTAGGTTTCGACAAGGCTTGGACGAAGCCGCCACGGCAAAGATACTTGCTGTGGGCAATAGGCTTGTTGGTAAGTTTATTCAACATTGAAACACCCTCCTATAAAACTCAATCGATTTGAGTTGCATTGTTTGTCAATCAATTCCATAAAGCAATGCGCTAATGCAACCGTTAAATAAGCAAAATATGAGCCGATAGCAAGCGCGTTTAATTCTCCTAAATTTAAAGGTAAATTTTTTATTTAAACTTCTATCAAAAGGCAGATAAAAATATAATTTTTATTAAATAAATGCAAAAACTGTACCTAAAGTATGAGGCGGAAATGGGATAAATATTAATAAGATAAGCAATAGGTTTGGCAATTACTATTTAATAGGTTTTGGCAAAATAATTTTGCTGCCAACTAACTGCCGAACTTATTTGTTAACGAGGATTATTGCCAGCTTTCTTGATAGCTCCAAAGAATAACAACAAGTGGAGCAACTGAGAGCAGCATTTATCGATTTGAAGAATTGCGAAGCGAATTATTGATTTCAGCAAATGCCTGAAAAAGGCTAATCGCTATGCGATTATTGTTTCTGAAATTAATTGGCGATCGCACTCAGTGGTTAGAGCGATCGCATAACAATTCAAAGGTTAGAGCGATCGCATAACAATTCAAAGCATTGTAAGTCTCTTACAATTAACGTTCGCGAATCCAAAACTCAAGGAGAAGTTTAACCATGAAAAGCTCAAATTTTGTGAAATCAATCGGTGCTGGCCTTCTGGCACTAGGTTTGCTCGTTGCGCCCTTAACTTTGTCCGCTTCTGCTCAAGTAGGCACTGGTGCTGAGCCGGAAGGAATTATTTACAGAAATGAGGATGATGATGATTTTGATTGGGGTTGGCTCGGATTACTCGGATTAATCGGGTTAGCTGGTTTGGCTGGTAAAAAACGTCAAGAACCTACTGCTTACCGGGAGCCTACTTCGACACGCTACTAATCGGCAGGAGAGCCTGATCGATCAATTCTGGGACTTACAAAAGTGTCTCAGAACTCAGATCTTGCACCATTTGCAACTAGAGGCTCTGCCTCTAGTTTCTCGTTCCCAGGTTCAACCTGGGAACGAGGCTTTGGAGGCTCCGCCTCCGGATTATTGAGAATGGTGCAAGATCTCAATCAGAATTGAGATCTTGCACCTGTGGCATTAGTAAGTATGGTG
>DNGJ01000336.1:0-12386 GCA_003486305.1 Cyanobacteria bacterium UBA11371 | reverse complement strand
CGCTGTCGCTAACGCACCCTACATAGTACACACTTAAAAATAAACCAAAAACTGTGACACTTGGCTTTAGTTATGGTCGTGCAATTTTCCTGTTCAAAGCTGGGCGAAACTTGGAGATGAAAGTATTAAACTACATAAGTAACTTGTCACTTTACTGGAAATTTGTATTGGCATTTTTCAGCGTGGGTTTAATACCTACTTTTGCTGCTCCGGTTATAGGTGCAGAGCGCATTTCTTTGTCCTACGGCTCGATCGAGCAGTCTATCCCAATTCATTCTCTGGAACTTTTCGTTAAAACAGGCGAGCTAGAAAATGATTTGGCGCTGTGCGGTAGCTATGCAACGCCGCATCAGTTGCGTCAACTGCGACAGATTTTGCAAACTCGCGTTTTGCTGAAACCTCAAAAGATGTCGCGGTTTCTTGATACGCCAATGGGCGAGCAACTGGTGAATCTTTTAGCCTATCCGATTGAAACTGATGCTCGCCACTCGAGCAATGAAGCGATTCGCTCTGCCCTAATTCTTGCTGCTGCCGATCCAGAAGGGTTGACGCTTTTGAATGTCCTGCGCGAGTTTCCGTCTAGTCAAATTGAGATCGATCTTGGGCGCAGTTTGGAGATGATCCGAGTCTGGCAAACTGCGGTTAATCAAAGCAATCAAGCGATCGCTCAAATCGAGCAACAAGCCATTTTAGAGGCAACTACCGCACCCCTACCAAATTGGTTACCTGTCGCCGATCTGAGGCAGCCAGGACGGTTTAAATGGAAACGACGTACTATCACGCTCAACGATCGCGCGCGCGATCGCCGCTTTCAGGCTGATATTTACCTGCCACTTACCCGCAAACCCCATCCGGCGATCGTAATCTCCCACGGATTAGGTTCTAGCCGAGCCAGTTTTACCTATCTAGCTAAACATCTAGCTTCCTATGGTTTTGTGGTAGTAGTTCCAGAACATCCGGGTAGCAATGGGGCGCGAATGCGGGCGCTATTTGAAGGCAGAATTAATCAAGTTATCGCTGCCCGTGAATTTATCGATCGACCTTTGGATGTGAAGTATTTGTTAGATGAATTAGAGCGTCTCTCCCAAACTGATTCAGACTTTCGAGGACGTTTGAATCTGCAACAAGTTGGCATTATCGGGCAATCTTTTGGAGCCTACACAGCACTCGTATTGGCGGGTGCAAAGCTACGTTTTGAACAACTTGAAAGAGACTGCTTTAGTTTGCAAAATTCGGTAAATCCATCGTTATTGCTCCAGTGTCGCGCTTTGGATTTACCTCGATCTAACTACGATCTTGCCGATGCGCGGGTGAAGGCTGCGATCGCAATTAATCCAGTTGGTAGCAGTATTTTCGGGCAAGCAAGTCTGAGGCAAATCAAAATTCCCGTGATGACAATCGCTGGTACTGCCGACACTTTAGCACCCGCACTCCCCGAACAGATCGAGCCTTTTTCTTGGTTAACAAGTTCAAACAAATATTTTGTGTTGCTAACTGGTGGAACCCACTACTCGACGGTTACCGACCAACTCAGCGTTAAAGTAAATTCTCCCACGCCACAGGTTGATTCTGAGCGAGCGATCGCTCAAAATTATCTCATGGCATTGAGTACAGCCTTTGCTCAAACCTATGTTGCCCAACAACCTGGTTACAATTCTTATTTGAGTGCCGCTTATGCTAACAAGATTCGTCACGATTCATTGCCATTGAATTTGGTGCGAGCGATCGCTACTCCTCAATTAGTTCAAGCCGCCAACGGTTTCAATTTGAATTACTTACTATTCGGTGGTATTAGCGCCCAAACAGTTGGAATCATTTATTTGATTGCATGGCGTTACCGTGCCAAATTCCGCCAGCGTTAAAGCTGGGGCTTGGTTTTATCAACCCGCTTTTGCTCAGACCAAATAGGTAATCGATTAACTTTCTCTAGCGTCAATTCTACGTAGGTGGTTTGGCTTGCTCCCACAGATGCCATGCCAAAATAACCTTCATCACCATCATGAGCGTGAGGGCCAGTTTTTATAACTTTATAACGCCCTTGACGACGCGCTTGGTTAAAAGGAGAACCAACCGTCCAACTCCAGCGCGAAGCAAAAGTAATGCGAGTAATGTCTTCAACCCAATCTCTACGACCTTGCAGGTGGTAAACTCGATCGACCGTCTCAAAGCCAGTATTGCCATCAAAGCACCCCCCAACCGAAACAACGATTGACTGTGCATTCAGCGATCGCTCGAGGTGAGGAACTGCACCCAGAGCAACTTGTGCGCCACCGCTAGTGCCAATCAGAATAATTTTTAGTGGTTGCTGCTGGGAGCGAGGTATAGGATGGGCAGCATTCATGCGATCGATAATTGTTGATGCAATTCCCTGGTTATAAATCGGGCCATAACGCTCATCGGCAGAGATAGCAAATCGCCAGAGATTGCGAATTTGAATCAGCATGTGGGCATTTGCTAGCCAACCTTTGGCATTTTTAGCGGCACGCCATAGGGGCGCTGTCAATCTTTCCCCACCCAAACTCTCGTTATACAGCGAATAAGGAAACACGTCGGAAACCACGACGCAATTCGGATTAAGTTGTACCAAGCGATTGAGAAAAAATTCTTCACCTGGGGTCAACTCGTTAGGAGAAAAATCTCCTACTCCGGGCAAGAAAACTATGTAGCAGTCAATCTTTTGACCCTTTGTAGCAGTTGTAGGCTCGTTCTCAGATAAAAGTTTCTTGGTTTGGTTTCTCTTAAAACTCAAACTTTCAGTGTTTCGGCTCAACCACCACAATAAAGTTGGCACAGGTGCTAGCATCCCCCAAATCAGAAGTAATACACTTGCCAAAATTAGCAGCTTTAAGGTTTCACCTCGCAACCATCCCAATATCCGCCCGATAAACTGAAGCATAAAAACCCGTTGAGAGTATTTTACCCAAGCAAAATCCCCTGAAAGAGGGATTGAATTGTATGGCGTTGGTATGTTGTATTAAACTCAAGCTAGCTCGAGTTTTTCATCCCTCGTAAGCCATAGAAAATGAGCAAAGATCGCAAACAGTCAGATCCAGGGATTTGTCAAACAATTGGGAACGCCTTGGCTCTCAATGGCAGCTTCTACGAAACTGCTCGCAATACACCCCAAAACCGTCGGATAGCTCTAACTATCGTAATTTTGGCAGCCGTTGCCTATGCCTTGGGGAGCGGCGTCATTTTGTTAATCAATCGCGCTAGCTACACCTTGGTGCTAGTAGCAGTTTTGATTAATGCACTCGCACTGGTAGCTAGTTACTATTTTTGGACGTTTACTATTTGGAAAGTTGGACATTGGATGAAGTCAAATGCTCCAACTTATGGGGATTTACTTAGTCCTATCGGCTTTGCCTATTCGCCGCAAGTGTTGAATTTCTTAACCTTAATTCCCCTGCTGGGGCGACCGATTGAATTGATCTTGGCGGTCTGGAGTTTGTTAGCAGCAATCGTGGCAGTCCGCCAAGGATTAAATATTAGCACTCCTCGGGCAGCTTTAATTTGTTTGTTGGGCTGGCCTTTGATTCAAGTAGCAATTGGCTTTGTCCAAGTTTTACAGCAAGAAATGGTTACATCTGTTGCTATGAGATAAGCGATCGCAGAAAATCAAACCGTGGTATTAGCGCCCCATCGCGTCGCCTCACCGTTCTAAATTCCAAGCTGAGCCGTTCGTGAAAAAAATTATATCTCTATCTATCGGTAGATGTTTTCAGAATCAAATTTTGCTGCCATTCTCGATTTTGTTTAAAGTAATCATCATAGAACTATGAGTACCATTAAGGAAGCGATATGACTCTGTAAGAGTTTTCCCCCCATCTGTAATTTCTCCACGAGTTTTCCACCTTTTAGGATTAACCTGGAACATAATACTTTATATCATGTCCGCTGGTATCGGTAGTATATGGATGGCTAATTGCTAATTGCTAATTGCCTCCAGCGCAACCATTAGCGATTAGCTATTAGCAATTACACAACCGTTGCTTAAGGACGTGATATTACTCATTGATATTATTTTCGGTTGTATCCGCCTAGTACAGACAGCGAAGGGGCAGTAAGCTTAAGGAAAATCGGGCAATTTTCTAGTTTCTGGGGCAATTTCTGGAGATAAAATCCATCGAAAACAATTTTAGATTTAGGTTCAAATAATCAGTCAATAGAAGGAGGTATAAGATTAAAAGCTTGCTTAGTATAAAAGCAAAATGCAAGCAATTGGTGAATCAACATGACTCTAATAAAACTTGATGATTTTTACCCCAACAATCGGGATGAGTCTTCTATAGACGAACTCAAGAACTTTAGCGTTTATGCTCAGGGAGATGACAAAGTAGGCTCGGTGAGCGACATTTTAGTCGATGAACAAACGGGTCGGTTACGGTATTTTGTTGTAGATACAGGTTTCTGGGTTTTGGGCAAAAAAGTCTTGCTACCTATTGGTCTTGCCAACGTTAATTACACTGAAAACCGCATCTATGCCAACAGCTTGACCAAAGAGCAAGTTGAAAATCTGCCTGATTTCAGCGATTTGGAAAAAGTTGATTATGACTATGAAGAGCAAGTGCGCGGCGTTTACCGTCCGGCAGCTACTTCTAATATGAATCAACCGGCAACTTACGATCGCAATACCTACAACTACGAGCAAGAGCCGTCCTTGTACAATATCAGCGATCGCGACAATCAAACCCTGAAACTGTACGAAGAACGGTTAGTCGCCAACAAACAACGTCACAAAGCTGGAGAAGTGGCGATTGGTAAACGAGTTGAAACACAAACCGCTCGCGTTGCCGTCCCCGTAGAAAAAGAGCGCGTGGTGATTGAACGCACAACCCCCACCGATGTCACACCCATCGATCCGCGCCGCGCCGATTTTAATCAAGGTGACGTGATTCGCATGGATATTTACGAAGAAACACCGGATATTCACAAAGAAACTGTTGTGCGAGAAGAAGTCAAAGTCAAGAAGGTTGTAGACCGCGACACAGCAACTGCTGAAGAAACAATTCGCCGGGAAGAACTAGATTTAGATACCCAAGGTCGTCCAATAGTGGAACAGTAACCAACAGCGCGAAGAAGTGCGATCGCGCATCTTCGATCTTTGGTTATATCATGTCCGGTAGAACAGGTTGTGTATAGTAGGGGCGGGTTTTACGAGAGATCTTTGCTACCAACGCCAAGGTTAAATAAACCCGCCCCGCCAGAGGCTACCGATGCCACCGGATATGATATTAGCCTGCGCTTCCTGGTAGAAAATCAAGGTCTTTAAAGCGTGCTAAGCTGCGGAGATGACGCAAAAATGAGCGACAAGAATTATAGCGCTTTCTCAACACAAACAGATAACCAACAAAGCGAAAATACCAATCCCCAAATACCGCAACCTCCAGAAGGTTCGCAGCGCTTGAAGTGGTTAGGACCAAGCTTTTTGTGGATGCTCTCAGCAGCAGGTTCGGGAGAATTACTATTTACACCCAGAATTGCCGCTCTCTACGGCTATTCTCTACTGTGGGCGTTACTCGCTGCCGTGGTGTTGAAATGGTTCATTAACGGCGAAGTGGGGCGCTTTTCAGTCTGCACGGGTACAACCATTCTCGAAGGCTTTAAGCAACTTCCAGGCCCGAAAAATTGGGCAGTTTGGCTAATTTTATTGCCCCAAGTAATAGTAGCAATTTCTACCGTAGCAGGGCTGGCGGGTGCTGCTGCTACTGCCTTAATTTTAGTCACGGGGGGAACTGTTCAACTGTGGACGGTAATTATCATTCTTGTCACGGCGGCGATTGTTTTATTGGGACAATACAACGTAGTAGAAAAGATTTCTTCTTATATCGGTATTGCCCGGACAATCGCAGTCGTAGCGGCTGCTCTTTTTGTCTTTCCCAACCTTCGCCAACTAGGAGCAGGTTTACTACCCCAAATTCCCCAAAACGTGCAATATCAAGAAATACTGCCTTGGTTGGGTTTTATGCTCGCAGGTGCAGCCGGATTGATGTGGTATTCCTACTGGATAGAAGCGAGGGGATACGGTGCTGCTAGCATTGAGGGACAAGAACAAATAGATCCAAAACAACTCAATCGGGAAGAAAAGAACAAGCTACGCGGCTGGTTAAATTTGATGATGATATCTAATACCTTAGCGGTCGTGGGTGCGCTATTAGCGGCGCTATCTTTTCTGATTTTGGGTGGTGAATTGTTGCGTCCCCAAGGTTTACTACCTCAAGAAAATCAAGTAGCCGAAACTCTTGGTAGTCTGCTGGGGGATATTTGGGGGCCATTTGGTTTCTGGTTTATGGTGGCGATTGTATTTATTACCTTTTGCAGCACCGTACTTTCAGTTGAAGATGGCTTTGGGCGGATGTTTGCTGATGGGACGCAAATTTTGTTGCAGGGATTTGGAATGCGGGGACGCTGGACTAACGAAAAGTTTTTGCAGCGTTTCTACATAATGGTGTTGTTGGCTTTGCTACCAATTGGGATTTATTTATTCTTTGGCGAACCTGTGGGTTTGTTGCAAACTGCTGGTGCAATTGAAGCGGCGCACATTCCTATTGTTGCCGGATTGACGCTTTATATCAATCATCAAATGTTACCAAAGGAACTGCAACCTTCTAAGTTTATCTTTGGGGGAACAGCAGTAGCAGGGATTTTCTTCGCCCTGTTTGCGGTTATCTATCTTCTACAACTGCTGGGATTTATTGGCTCAAGTGCGGGTTCGGGTTAAATTGACTTTACCTTTTTCTGGCTAGTTTCCCAAACCTGGGAAAACCGCAATTATCAAGTTGACGTTATTGGTTAATACCTTATGACTTTAGCAACAAAACCCCTCTCTAATTACATCGCTGTCGTGTTTGATTTCGACGATACCCTTGTCCCGGATACCGTCGATAGTCTGTTAGAAAGCCTTGGGATTGATGCGCTTAAATTTCGGCAAGAGCGCATTCAACCGCTGGTTGATAACGGGTGGGACAAAATTATGGCTCGATTTTACGCCATTATTGAGGAATCAAAGCGACGGGGTAACAAGATTACACAGGAATATCTTGCCAAATTTGGTCAAGAATTAGCGCCCTTTGATGGCGTACCGGAAATGTTCGATCGCTTGCGTCGCAGTGCTTACGAAATCAACCCCAAAGTGGAAGTTGAATTTTATCTAATTAGCTGCGGTATGGTAGACATTGCCCGTTATAACTGCATTGCACCTAACTTTAAAGAAATGTGGGGCTGCGAGTTTCACTATAACAAAGATGGCGGGATTGAGTTTCTGAAAAAAATTGTGACTCACACTGAAAAAACTCGCTATTTATTCCAAATTGCCAAAGGAATTGAGGGGCAACAACAGGATGGAAAAACATTTGTTTATCGGGATTTACCGCCAGAAGAATTACACGTGCCGCTGACACAAGTTATTTATGTAGGTGATGGTGCGTCCGATATTCCTTGCTTTTCGCTGTTGAATGAAGAACAAGGTACGGCGATTGGGGTTTATAAAGATAGGACGCCCGAAGAGTGGAATCGGGAAATAGAAATTAGCAAAAGCCAGCGCCTTGCAAATTTGGCTCCCGCTGAATTTGGGGAAGGTTCGGAACTAATGCGATCGCTTACCCTAGCGGTTGAAAGTCTGTGCAAACAAATCTCGCTGTTACAGTTAAGTGTTGGTGAGTAAATGCCATGAAAGAACTCTGGTATAAAAACGCAATTATCTACTCCCTAGATGTGGAAACTTTCATGGACTCGGACGGCGATGGTGTAGGCGACTTTCCGGGACTTACTAACCGCCTAGACTATTTATCGGCACTAGGAATTACTTGTTTGTGGTTGTTACCGTTTTATCCTTCTCCTAACCGCGATAACGGTTACGATGTGATGGATTACTACAACATTGACCCGCGACTGGGAACTCTGGGAGATTTTGTCGAGTTTATGCACCAAGCAGGGGAACGAGGGATGCGCGTGGTAATTGATTTAGTAGTAAATCATACTTCCAATCAGCATCCTTGGTTTCTGGCAGCTAGAAGCGACAAAAACTCCAGGTATCGCAATTACTATGTATGGTCAGAAAA
Organism: Cyanobacteria bacterium UBA11371; assembly: GCA_003486305.1. Lineage (GTDB taxonomy): Bacteria > Cyanobacteriota > Cyanobacteriia > Cyanobacteriales > Aerosakkonemataceae > Microseira. The sequence continues at coordinate 4,326 of DNGJ01000336.1, read as the reverse complement.
TCCACCCAAAACCGATCCAGAACAATTGATGTTTCCCGATGTTGAGGACAGTATTTGGGAGTACGACGAACAAGCAAACGCTTACTATTTGCATCACTTTTATAAAGAACAGCCAGATTTGAATATCGCCAATCCGGCGGTACGAGAAGAAATCTGCAAAATTATGGGTTTCTGGTTAGAATTGGGCGTGTCTGGTTTTCGCATTGATGCGGCTCCTTTTTTAATTAAAGGAATTGGCATCGAAGGTGCAGATCCCGAACACATGCAAGCTTTCTTGACAGAAATGGAAGAGTTTGTGTCATCGCGTCAAAGCAATGCGGTGTTGCTCGCCGAAGCAAATGTCGATCCGGATCAAATTCCGATTTACTTTAGCAAAGGGGACAGAATGCACATTTTGTTCAACTTTTTGCTGAATCAGTATATGTTTTTGGCATTGGCGCGTCAAGAATCCAGCCCACTGCGCGATGGACTAAAAATATTACCGGATATTCCCCCTGTTTGTCAGTGGCTTAATTTTGTCCGCCACCACGATGAATTGACGCTAGATCGGATTAATTCATCGAAACGTAAAGAAATTTTTGCTGCTTTTGCTCCTGATGAAACAATGCAAATTTTCGGACACGGGATTCGTCGTCGCTTACCACCGATGATGGGAGGAAATCGCCGCCGAATTGAACTGGTTTACAGTTTGCTTTTCACTTTGCCCGGTACGCCCATGTTGCGCTATGGGGAAGAAATTGGCATGGGCGATGACCTTTCCCTGGAAGGGCGAAACAGCGTCCGCACGGTGATGCAATGTTGACACTCCCCACGCATAGAATGCGGGGGATTCTTGGCTCATTGATGCTTCTTGCTTTTGCAGGTCTTGCGACCAACAGAAGTAGAGGAAACCTCTCCCCAAGCGTTACTTCCCGAATGCCCTTCGGTAGACTTTGCCTTTGACAAAATATTAATAGCTGCATTAACATCACGCTGCAAAATTGTCCCGCAATGAGGACATTTATGAGTCCTTGTAGACAATCCTTTTTTGACAATATGTCCACAACTACTGCATTTTTGTGACGTATAGTGAGGTGCAACAGCTACGGCTTTAGTGTTAAACTTCAAAGCAAAATATTCAACCCAACGACGAAAAGCTGCCCAAGCTGCATCATTAATTGAAAGCGCTAAATGACGATTTTTTACCATGCCTTGAACATTTAAATCTTCATAAGCGACAAAAGCGTTTGCTTTGCATACGTTACGTGCCAGCATTTTGGCATGTTCTTCCCGTTGCCTACTTACTTTTAAATGCTTTTTAGCATATCTAGCCCTTGCTTTGCGTCTGTTGTTTTTTCCTTTCTCCTTTTTGTAAATGCGACGTTGGGCTTGTTTAATGGCCTTTTGTGCTTTACGAAGAAAACGAGGATTTTCTTCATGCAGCCCGTTTGAATCAGAGTAGAAATATTCTAAACCTACATCCAACCCAATTTCACCATCTCCAGTTCGAGGTTCAGTCCTAGCGTCCACCTTGACGCAAAACTGGACGTAATATCCATCAGCTTTGCGAACAATCCTCACCCGCTTAATCAATTCAATTGGGTATCTATGGACATCCCACTTACCCAAAAGCTTGACCAAGCCAATGCCTTTTCTATCCAGGAAGGTGATTCTGCGTTTAGATGAATGCAACTTCCACCCTGAGACTTTGTACTCGACAGTACGGCAGTTTTTCTTAAAGCGTGGATATCCCTTCTTTCCTGGCTTCTTGTTTTTGCAGTTATCGTAAAATCTGTTGATTGCACGCTCTACATTCTCGACAGATGATTGACAGGCATGACTGTTTAAGTCTTTGACAAACTCATATTCTGCTCGCAGTTGAGTGTTGTACTGGTACAGCTCTTTTTTGCCAACACCACGATTATCCATCCAGTAACGCAATACTTTGTTCCGGACAAATTGAGATGTGCGAATAGCTTCGTCTATGGCTTTTACTTGGTTAGGCTTAATTACTGCTTTGTACTCTATTACCAACACTCTTGCATCACCTCCGTAGATTTTACAAGTTATATTAGTATAACATTTTGTTCTAACAATGGCAACAAGAAAAGGGCAAAAACAGCTCAAGAATCAGCCTGTTTATTATGATGATATTAAAGAAAAAAACTGTATTTTTAACTCAGACAGCTTGGCACAATATTAAGAAGCTGCAAAGCGCTCAATTAGAGAAGAGCGAATTAGTCTAAGCTTGAGGACGGCGATTAAAATCGCCTGCACCCTTATCCCCATGAATGAATTCAGGGGCTTGCGGGTAAGCGTTTTTGGTCAGATGCGCCGAATGGTGGCTTCTCGACTGCTGCAACTGATGACCTTGCTAGACCTGCGATCGCTACGGGAGAATATGGTTACAAAAAAGTCAATGTCGCCGCCGGACAGCGCGATCCTGATTCATTGATTAACTGGATGGATCGTGCAATCCGCATCCGCAAGCAATGTCCTGAGTTGGGTAGGGGCAAGTGGCACATTTTGGAAACCGATTCTCCCTCGGTTTTTGCCCACTGTTGCGATTGGGAAGGAAGGACGGTTATTGCTGTCCACAATTTAGCCAACAAACCTTGTAGCGCTACGCTCAAATCTAACGAATATACCCATCTGTTCGATTTATTTGGCGATCGCATCTATGAATCTCTCGCTGCTGACTCGCCCTCTATTCCTTTAGAAGCTTACGGTTATCGCTGGTTTCGAGTCAATCGCGAGCAATATTAATCCAAGTTGCTAGTGATAACCATAATGGGTTGCTCGCATCGCTAATTGCTAATTGCTAATTGCTCGCGGGAATATTTTTCGGTTCTACAATTAGCCATTAGCTGTTAGCAGTTCTAAAAAGATAACTAGCAAATTGCGTTATTATATTATGGCAAAGATTGGATATCACGCTTCTCACGAACAATTTAAGCCCAGCGAACTGCTGAAATACGTTCAAATGGCAGAACAAGCTGGCTTTACCCTTGCCCTTTCTTCCGATCACTTTCATCCTTGGAGTGAAGCGCAAGGACAAAGTGGTTTTGCTTGGTCTTGGTTGGGTGCAGCAATGCAAGCAACGCCGACGCTTTCTTATCGGGTTGTTTGCGCTCCCGGACAGCGGTATCATCCTGCTATAATTGCCCAAGCTGCGGCAACTTTAGCAGAAATGTTTCCCGATCGCTTTTGGTTGACTGTTGGTAGCGGTCAGGCATTGAATGAAAGGATAACGGGAGATAAATGGCCTACCAAGAGCGATCGCAACACTCGCCTTAAAGAATGTGTCGATATCATCCGCGCACTTTGGGCAGGAGAAACAGTCACCCAAAGCGGTTTAGTTTGCGTCGAACAAGCCAAACTTTATACCCGCCCGGAAAAATTGCCCTTGATTATCGGCGCTGCTGTTACGTCTCAGACTGCCGAATGGTTGGGTAGTTGGGCAGATGGTTTGATTACCATTTCTCGCCCCCCCGAAAAGCTAAAAACAGTCGTCGATGCGTTTCGTCGAGGAGGCGGAGAAGGAAAGCCGATGATTTTAAAAGTACAGCTTTCTTATGACCGCGATGAGGAAACAGCGAAACACAAAGCCCATCACCAATGGCGCAATAACATCTTCAAAAATATCTTGATGACCGAATTGCGAACCCCCGAACAATTCGATGCTGCTGGTGAGTTTGTCCAACCAGAGGAATTATCCGAACACGTGCGGATTTCCCCAGACCCTCAACAACATATTGAATGGCTGCAAAATGACATCGAATTAGGGTTTGACGAACTGATTTTGCACAATGTTAACCGAGAGCAAGAGCAGTTTATTGAGGTGTTTGGTGAAAAAGTAGTACCACCACTAACAAAAAGCTGATAATGGCTCTCCCGTCCTAGAGCGCCATGTCTTTGCAGTGTGACGTACAAGTACCGGATATTCTGCCTCATGGTCACCCGGTAGGAATCGATTTAGGGTTGAACGATGAAAGCGGCTACATCTGAGGGAGAAGCGATCGCCATCATGAAAACTGGGCATTTATTGAAACCCCTGTAACCTCATCTACATCGCCAGCAACGCTAAATTTAGCCCCCACCTACGACCACTGCGTCGCAGCCGACCCGACTACGCAGATTTCTTGCGGTGGTTGAACATCTCAACTCATCAAGACGACCCAATGGCAATGCTAGCGAAAAGCGGAGGGCAACGGGCTACAGACACCTTGTTTGTCTTTCCTTGTCCAGAGCCAGATGAGAATGGATTCTACCACTTCCACTTCTTTGCTCAAGAACTCCTTAATTTGCCACCATTAAGCGCTAATCGAATTAACCGCTTACAGATGG
>DNGJ01000241.1:4799-15454 GCA_003486305.1 Cyanobacteria bacterium UBA11371 | reverse complement strand
AAAGAATTGTATAAAAGAACCGTTAGGCTAGTCGGTGGTAGCTACGATTGGCAAAATCAAAAACAGCTTTCATTTTACGAGAAAAACTTAAGTTTTATCAAAGTATTATTTGATAATATAATACCGCCTTTAAACTTCGTATTTAACGCCTTCAAGGATAATAGACTAGAAAATATAAATGCAAAAATTAAAGTGTGTTGGGTAATGTTTTGCGTCAGATATATAAGTGCTTGGGAGATAATACGACTTAAGCTAGGAGGTGTTTCGGCTAGATAAATTACCAGAAGGATTTGGTCAATAATGGTTAGGAGGTTGTTGTGAGAGTAGCAATTATTGTTTGGCAGTTTCCAGTTTTATCCGAAACGTTTATCTTAAATATCATTACAGGCTTGCTCGATCGCGGCAATGAAGTAGATATTTACGCGCACTTACCCGGAGATACTTCCAAAGTGCATCCAGCAGTAGAACAATACCAACTTCTCAAGCGTACATACTACGTACCTCCAATACCAAAAAACCTGGTTTTACGCGGCTGGAAAGGGATGAGACTGCTATGGGAGAATTATCAAAAAAATCCATTGGTGGTGCTGCGATCGCTAAACGTTTTCAAGTATGGTTTGCGATCGATTTCCTTGTGGTTAGTATACGCAATGACTCCGTTATTAGACAAGGAACCTTACGACATTATCCACTGTCAATTTGGTACAGATGGCCTAACGGGGATGTATCTGCGCGATGTCGGCGCGATCGCAGGAAAATTGATAACAACATTTCGGGGTTACGATATCAGCACCTATGTGAAAAACGAAGGCGATCGCGTCTACGACCAACTATTTCGTAGCGGAGATTTTTTCCTCACCAACTGCGAATTTTTCAGACGCCGAATTATCCAAATGGGGTGCAATGAAAAGAATGCACTCGTCCATTATTCAGGAATTGATTGCACTCAGTTTGCCTTTACTCCCCGCCATCCCTCTAACGACGGCAAAATTCGCATCGCCACAACGGGGCGTCTGGTAGAAAAAAAAGGAATAGAGTATTGCATTCGCGCAGTTGCAAAGCTGGCTAAAGTATACCCAAATCTCGAATACAATATCATTGGAGATGGAGAATTAAAAGCAGACTTTGAGAAACTAATTCAACAACTCAATATCGGTCATGCGGTGAAGCTGCTGGGGCAAAAGAATCAGCAAGAAATTATCGAAATTCTCGATAAATCTCAGATATTTGTCGCCCCAAGCGTAACAGCTTCAGACGGCAATCAAGATGCGCCGATTAACGTTTTAAAAGAAGCAATGGCAATGGGTTTGCCAGTAGTTAGCACTTACCACGGTGGCATCCCGGAACTCGTCGAAGATGGAATTTCCGGTTTTTTAGTTCCCGAACGAGATGTAGATGCTTTAGCCGAAAAGTTAGGCTATTTGATCGAACATCCGGAAATTTGGCCTCAAATGGGTAAAGCAGGTCGTGCTTATGTAGAAAAAAACTATGATATCAACAAGCTCAGCGATCGCTTGGTTGAAATTTACAGCAAAGTACTCGCTAGCACGCAATATCAGCCCCTCAAGTCAAAATCAAAATTGTCTATAAAAATAACTGGTTGAACTCGCTCATAAACTCCAGAATCCACCCAAAACCACAAGAGGATAGATATATGGAATTATCACCGATGACAGAGCCGCAAGTAACGATAGTTGTTGTTCCCCGCGAGCGTTTTAGCTACACTCGCGAGTCGCTAGAAAGCATTTACGAATACACCGACTTTCCGTTTAAATTAGTTTATGTAGACGGAAACTCACCCAAAAAAGTCCAGCGCTATCTAGAAGAAACAGCACAAGCAAAAGGGTTTGAAATAATTCGGACAGATTACTATCTGTCTCCGAACAAAGCTAGAAACTTGGGTTTGAGTCGAGTTAATACCAAATATGTCGTTTTTATCGACAACGATGTTATCGTTTCGCCCGGTTGGTTGCAAGCATTGGTCGAGTGTGCCGAGGAAACCAATGCCACAATTGTAGGACCGCTAGTTTGTCAGCACAAACCCATACACGAAATCGTTCACTGTGCGGGTGGAGAAACCCACATTTGGATTGATAAAAAAAGCGAGATTCCCAGGCGGCGTCTGCGGGAAAAAATGTACAAACAAGGAACGCGAGTAGAGACTATACGCGACCAACTCCAACGGAAACAAACCGAACTCGCAGAGTTTCACTGCACGTTAATTCGTACCGAAATCTTTCAAAAAGTTGGTCTACTCGACGAAACATTCCTCAACACCAAAGAACACCTCGATTTTTGCATGATCGTCATGCAAGCAGGAGGTACGGTATACTTTGAGCCTAACTCTATCGTCACTTACGTTCCAGAACCGCCTTCTTGGACAGATTTGCATTATTACATGCTGCGCTGGAGCGATGCTTGGCAACTAGCGAGCTTACACCGCTTGCGCGACAAGTGGAATTTAGCCGAAGATGGATACTTCCAAGCTAAATATAAAAAGGTAGGATGGCGGCGAAAAATGGCAATCATCGGCCCTTTTACCCGCATATTAACCTTTGGTTTAAGCGAACGTTTGTTTAATTTCATTTTGGTGCCTTTAGACGGGATTTTAAACCGCTATCTCACCGACCGCTATGCCAAAGAACAACAGATGCGCCAGCAAGCTTTAACGCAGCAAAACTCATCTCCAACTACAGCATTATCCCAAGGATGAGTGTGGAAGACAGGCTAAATGTAGGGTGCGTTAGCGCCAGCGTAACGCACCGCAACCATCAGACAACTTTCATTGAACAATTATCGAAGCTAAAAAGTTTTATATGCCGCCAGAAGTAATTTACACGCCAGAATCTTTGCTCAGGCATCCGGTGCAACTTTTCAGACTAATGTGGCGAGACTTGCTAGCTTCCCGCGAACTCGCTTGGCGGCTGATGGTGCGAGATATTAGCGCTCAATACCGTCAATCATTTTTGGGTTTTGCCTGGGCTTTTTTACCGCCGATTGTGATGGCAGCAGGTTTTACCCTTGCGGGTGAAGCAAAAATTTTTAATGTGGGAGCCACAGATTTACCTTATCCTGCTTATGTGATGTTTAGTACTGCCCTTTGGCAGACGTTTGTAGAAGCGCTCAACGGCCCTGTACAAGCGGTTATTGTGGCAAAACCAATGTTAGCTAGAGTAAATTTTCCCCGCGAGGCAATTATTCTAGCAAAGGTGGGTGAGGTGTTATTTAACTTCGCGATTAAACTGATTTTAATTGTGGGGTTGTTTATCTGGTTTCGGATTCCAGTCAGTTGGACGGTAATATTAGCTTTTGTGGCATTGATTCACTTAATTATGCTGGGAACATTAATTGGTATGTTGTTGTCTCCTTTAGGAGTTTTATACCAAGACGTGTCAAAAGGTTTAACAATGGTGACAGGATTTTGGTTATTCTTGACTCCAGTTGTTTATCCCATGCCATCGGGAGAAGGACTTTTTGGCTTGCTGGTTAAACTGAATCCGGTTACCCCTTTGCTGGTAACGACGCGGGAGTTAGCAACTGTGGGAGTTATATCAAATCCGGTGGGATTTTGGGTAGTGAGTATCATTACCATATTTGGTTTAATGGTAACATGGATAGCATTCCGTCTCGCGATGCCTTATGCGATTGAGAGAGTGAGCGCATGATGAGTGAATTAAAAGATAGCGCCGCACGACAACCTGACGACAGCGAGGTGGTAATCTCGGTGGAGAATCTGTCTAAAAAGTTTTGCCGGGATTTGAAGCGATCGCTCGCTTATGGTATCCAAGATATCGCGACGGAATTGGTAGGAGGACGCCGCCACAGCGAAACTTTGCGAAACGGCGAGTTTTGGGCGCTGGAAAATGTTAATTTCCAACTGCGGCGCGGCGAAGCAGTCGGTTTAGTTGGCTCAAATGGCGCTGGGAAAAGTACCCTGTTGCGGATTATTAGCGGTTTAATTAAACCCGATACTGGAAAGGTAAAAGTTAGGGGTAGTTTGGCTCCTTTAATTGCACTGGGAGCCGGGTTTAATCCCATCTTAACCGGAAGAGAAAATATTTATGCAAATATGTCAATTTTAGGGCTATCAACCCAAGAAATTAAAAAAAGATTTGATGATGTAGTAGATTTCGCCGAAATTTGGGATGCGATTGATTCCCCAGTTCAAAGTTATAGCTCTGGAATGGCAGCCCGGTTAGGTTTTGCCTGTGCGATTCATACACAACCGGATATTTTGTTAATCGATGAAGTGCTGGCGGTAGGGGATATAAAGTTTAAAGCTAAGTGCTATCGCCAACTGCACGAACTGCGCCAAAAAGGAACATCTTTTGTTTTAGTGAATCATAATCCCCAAGCAATCTTACACGTCTGCGATGCGGCGATTTATCTGTTAAAGGGGGAATTGGTGGCGGCAGGAAAAACAGAAGCGGTTATAGAAAAATATGAAAAAGATTTATTTTTAAATGCAGCAGAAAATGCATCAGGGGTAATGTTTTTACCCGCAAAGCCAGCGAGTGAAAGTTTAGGATTAGATATCGTTTCCGTTTTGTTTAGAGGGAGTGATGGAAATATTGTTGAATCTCTAGTCAGCGGTCAACCCGTTAATCTTTGCGTGGGGGTAAAAGCGCACCAAAAAGTTGATGATGTGACGCTCCACTTAAAAATTAGAGATTTGGGTGGGGAAGGCAGTATGGGAACGGTTTTGTTTTTGAGTGGGGAAAATGATGAAACGTTCTTTGAAGTGTTAGCGGGGGAACATGAAATCCAACTGCAAATGCCTTATTTGGGTTTAGAACCTGGGACGTACACGATGAATATTAAACTCAAACAAAGCTCGCTTTATACGTTTGATTTTGTCGAGTCTTTTAGGTTTACAGTCAAGTCAAATGGAAAGATGAGCGAATGCAGGTTTTATCAACCAAGGTCTTGGAAATTGGCGAGTAAATAAAACTAAATTCCCATTGCTCGCTGTCCAACGCCTGACGACTAAAGTCGCGGCTACACAAACTAAGCCCGCCTACGCGGGCTATAAAACTACGATTGAAGAGTGAGTTATTCATGAGCGCTCCTTTACTGAGTATTGTTATTCCTACGCGCGATCGCCCGCACTTACTGCCTCGCGCCGTTCAAAGCGCCCTAGACCAAACGATGGAGGATCTTGAGGCGATCGTCGTTGATGACGCTTCGGCAGAATTTGTTAACCTACCCGCGCACCCCCGCTTGCGCGTTATCCGCCTGTCTCAATCGCGGGGCGGCGCAGGGGCGCGCAATGCAGGCACGGAAGCGGCGCGAGGTCGGTACATTGCCTACCTTGACGACGACGATCGCTTGCTGCCCAATATGGCGGCGATTTCCTTGGAGGCGCTGTCAAAAACGAACCTGCCTGCCCCGGTAGGGGTGATTTCGGGTATAGAGTTAGTAAATCCCCAGGGTGAGACGATCGGCAAGCGCCTACCCCCGCCAGTGCGATCGCGCGGGTCGCACTTTTCGTTAGAGGATTTAGAAACAGGTTATTCCTATAACACCAAACAAACTTTGGTTGTCGAACGCGAGATAATTAACAAGATTGGCGGTTGGGATGAAACGTTTCGTTCTCGCGTCCACTCTGACTTATTTTTGCGACTCAATCCAGTCTGCTCGATCCTGGGAGTGCCAATCGTTACCTACCAGCTGCTTAAGCACCCAGGTGCGCGAGTGTCGAGCGATCCGATCCTGCGCGAGGAAAGTTTTAAACGCCTATTAGAAAAGCATCGAGCAGCATTCAATGCTCATCCCAAAATGTTCGCCAATTTTGTCTACGAACATGCTTGCAAATTGTACAAACTCGGTCAGATCGGTGCGGCGTTTTCTAGTCTCTGCTGGGCGCTGCAACTCGATCCGCAATACACCCTGAGTCGGTTACTTCGCGCTTAAATCGCAATGGATAGACAATTTAAAATCGCACGGCGTTGGTCGAATCGGGAACTGAGGAAGTTAGCTCCGCTTTTTACAGGAGATATCGTCAATGTTTCCGCGTGGGATGACCGCGACAAAGAAGGCGGTTATTACAAAGATTATTTCACCCAAAAGAGCGGGTATTACTACACGAACTATTCCGGAGAAAGAGGTCTGCAAGGTCAGAATAATGAATACTTTCTCGACTTAACCGCAGATTTGCCCGATGAACTCAAGCACCGCTTTGATGTGGTGTTTAATCACACGACGCTAGAACATGTTTTTGAGGTGAGGAAAGCTTTTCAAAATCTTTGTCTCGCTTCCAAGGATATTGCGATCGTTGTGGTTCCTTTCTGCCAAAAAATGCATGGAAAAAACATGTATGAAGATTTCTGGCGCTTGACGCCGACTTGCCTGCGTTACTTGTTCAGGGAAAATAATTTTGAGGTCGTCTATGAAGCTCAAAGTCCATACAGGAATGCAGCCATTTACTTATTGTTTGTTGGCTCTCGCTATGGAGAAAAATGGCAGCCTTTAATGCCAACTTATCAAGAAATTAAACAATGCGGCGAGTGGATTGGCAGTACGGAATCGCTCATTGGCAGAGTTAAACGGGTTGCAGGAACTGTTATAGAGAAAAATGTTCCTTTTTTGTTTAAAAGCAACCGTTAGAGCCAAGCCAAAAAGTGAAAATAAGTAAAAATTTATACAGGAGAATTTTGGGTCAAATTGTAATGTATAATCAAATTGTCCAGATAGCTTTACCACTTGTTTGGAGTGCTTGAATCGCTTATATTTTAAGCGATCGCACTCATGATTCAGCTGGGAATCCTGCTAGTGGGGAAAAAAATACAGAGAAAAATAATCTCTATCTTCGGGGTGATTTGCTAAGCAATATCTGCAAATTAGGATCTTCGATGAACCCATCTAAAAATAATGGGATGATCGGGGGTTGGGGGCGACTAATTGATGAGAACTGCTGGGGAAACTTCCCAGAAGCAGAAAAAAGCTTTAAATCATTCCGCCGAAAAATTGGTGATGACAAGACTGGGGTAGATAGGGATGCAGAACGTCTGAAAATTTGTTAGGGGGCGGTAAAACAACAAAACTATCCCAAAAAATTCTCTGGATTGGTTATTGACACTTTGCTGATCAAGTAAGACCTGGATTTTGGGTCAAGAATGTCCTGATTCCTGAAAGCTGAAATAAGTTATGAGGTAAGGCTCGTGCAACAACAACAACTTTTCTTTTCAATTATTATTCCAACTTACAATCGTCCAGAGCGCCTTGCTACTTGTCTGGAGTCGCTGACTCGCCTGGAATATCCCTTGGATCGCTTTGAGGTTATTGTCGTAGACGACGGCAGCAAAACGCCTTTGAAAGATGTAGTTGCTTGCTTTCAAGAAAAACTTAACCTAACGCTGCTCAGACAAAACAATGCAGGTCCAGCATCGGCACGAAACGCGGGTGCTGCAAAAGCGAGGGGTAAGTATTTAGCCTTTACCGACGACGACTGCACGCCTGCTTCTAATTGGTTACAAGTGTTAGAAGCTAACTTTACCACGACGCCCGATTGCGCGATCGGCGGTCTGGCGCTGAACGCACTTCCCGATAATTTGTATTCAACGGCGAGTCAGATCTTGATCGATTATCTTTACGGGTACTTTAATGCAGACCCGGAGCGATCGCGTTTTTTTGCATCTAATAACTTTGCCTTACCTGCCAAATATTTTCGCCAGATCGGCAGCTTTGATACCAGCTTTCCTTTAGCGGCGGGGGAAGACCGGGAGTTATGCGATCGCTTACTCTATTATGGTTACCCAATGCGCTATGCCAAAGCAGCGCAAATCTACCACGCCCACAAACTATCATTGACAACATTCTGGCGACAACATTTCAACTACGGGCGCGGCGCTTTCCACTTTCATCAATTGCGTTTGAGCCGCAAATCCGAACAGATTAAAGTCGAACCTCTGTCATTTTATTTCAACTTACTGAAATATCCCTTTTCCCATTCTTCGCCTCAGCCAGCACTGCTAGTAGCGGCATTACTTTTTGTATCGCAGGTAGCAAATGTAGCAGGTTTTTTCTGGGAACGGTATCAGGTGAGGCAGACCGAAGTGCGAGAGAAACAGGGAACTTATTTATTACAGGCAGTCTCAAAACTCACTTCCACTAGGGAAATGAGATGAGAAAGTAACCTGCTTCGGCGTCAGAGATGGGGGCGATGAGGGAGATCAATAATATTCTTCCCCATCTTCCCCATATCCGGAAAAATCGCCAATTAATTTTTATTAATAAAAAAATATCGAAAATACTGAGGTCAGATTTTGTCTCAAGGGTACATAATAGATCGGTAACCTTGACAACCCGAAGTAAGCGCCGTCATGGCAACTATCCAAACAGAGAATTATTTAAATTCGACTTTTAAAGCCGATAACAACTTAAAAATCTGGCTAATTTTATTGTTTTTTAGTTTAGGACTTATTGGCATTCTCCATCATGAAATGTGGCGCGATGAACTCCAATCTTGGCTAATTGCCAAAGATAGTTCATCGATGATTGATTTATTCAAGAACTTGAGATATGAGGGACATCCAGCTTTATGGCATAGCTGTTTGTATTTAATAACCAGGTTCACGCATAATCCGCTAGCGATGCAAATATTTCATTTGCTGCTAGCCACCGGCGTTATTTATATTTTTATTGAATTCTCTCCCTTTACTCGTTTCCAGAAAATATTATTTACATTTGGATATTTTCCTTTTTACGAGTACAGCATCATTAGTAGAAGTTATAGCTTGGGAATTTTACTAATTTTTATGTTCTGTGCGTTATATCCGACGCGCGATCGCAGTTATTTTCCCCTGTCTGTGATTTTGGTTTTACTAGCAAATACCCATGTTTATGGGTTGATAATTGCTATGGTTTTGGCAATGACATTAGTTTTAGATGGGTTTTTAGATCGGGATATAAGAGCATTATTTAAAACTAGAAAATGGAATGCGATCGCTAGCTTATCCCTAGTATTTTTGGGGATTTTAATCGCTATTCTTCAAATCATCCCACCGGATGATGCAGACTTTAAAGGGGATGTCATCAAAGTTCAAAATAGAAGCTTATTTCCATTCTTGAATCACCGCTTATTGGCAAGCATATTAACAATTTGGCAAAGCTATATTCCCATACCCAACTTTTTTCAGTATAAATTTTGGAATACTAACATTTTGATTAACGGCGATTCAATTGCCAGAATCTGCGCCATTTCAATTACCATAATTATAGTGTTATATTCTACGGCTCTGTTTATTCGGAAGCCGATTGTCCTGTTTCTGTATTTATCCGGAACTTGTGGATTTCTAGTTTTTAGTTATACAAAGTTTCAAGGATCTTTAAGGCATCACGGACACTTATTTTTTCTACTTTTAGCTTGTCTGTGGATTTCAGCCTATTATATCAAATCCGACTTTTTAATCGAAAAATTCAACTCTAACAAAATAATACCAACATTCAATTTAGTAGAGCGCTGGAAAAATATTTATTTAGGTGGAATTTTATTCGCTCATGTTATTGCTGGATTGTTTGCCTTTTCTATGGACTTGAATTATACATTTTCTGCGAGTAAAGAAGTGGCAAATTATCTGGATCAACCAGGGGTAAAAGATTATGTATTAGTTGGAAGTCGGGATTATGCAGCCGCGCCAGTTGCGGCGTTTTTAAATCGTCAAATTTATTATCCTGAAAGCGATAAGCTTGGCAGTTTTATTGTATGGAGAAGTCGAGAATTGTTCAAACAAAGAGAAGTACTTAATCAGGTCGAGGGGCTGATAACGCAGAACAATAAGGCTTTACTCATTTTAAATTACAAGCTAAAGGCTAAAAAACCCGACCTGAATATTTCTTTACTGTTAAAGTCTAGTCAGAGTATTGTTCCTGACGAGTCTTACTATTTGTACCTGATACAGAAAAAGCCGGTTAATAATTAGGGGGAAGGGGCGCCCTTTAAAGAGATATCTCTTGGTTCCACGGATTGATTGGTAAAACCCGCCCCTACGACGGGATTTATTATCGAATTGGCGCGCCGGAATTGATATCAAATTGTTAAAAACCTTTGGCGGCACCTTCGCCGCGCGGATCGGCAGCACCTTCTAACCATCCGTCAGAAGTTTGGGAAATTGCATTGGCATTTCCCCAAGGATTTTGTTGCTCAATTTGATGTCCTCGGCGGCGCAATTCTACCAAAGTAAGGGCATCTAAACCAAAGGGTTCTACTCGCAATTTATCTGGCGACCATTGATGGTGAATGCGGGAAGCAGAAACAGCGGCACCAGCGTCCATATCGTAAACCAAGACGTTGAGGATAATTTGCAAAACCGTGGTAATAATTGTACTGCCGCCAGGAGAACCCGTTGCCAAACGCAGGCGATTATTTTCGGTGACGATAGTGGGAGACATGCTGGAGAGGGGAATTTTGCGGGGCGCGATCGCATTTGCATCCCCTCCGATTAAACCAAATAAATTGGGCACACCGGGTGCGATCGCAAAATCATCCATTTCATTGTTTAATAAAATACCCGTTCCTGGCACAACTACACCTGCACCAAAACCGTAATTAATTGTAAAAGTAAGGCTAACTGTATTTCTTTGTTCATCCACTACTGTTAAATGACTCGTATCTGGTGATTCTCTGGACATTAAAGACGGGCAAGATGCCCATCCCA
>DNGJ01000241.1:0-4453 GCA_003486305.1 Cyanobacteria bacterium UBA11371 | reverse complement strand
TCCTGCCTGCCCGATCCCAGGACATGTCAATAAAACTAACAAAACGTTGCAAGATATCCCTACTTATTGGTTTAATTTCGCTAGCAGGACGCGCCCTTTCCATCGAAATTTCTTGACGCCTTTTAGCGGCATAAGCGCGACTTGTAAGTCCTGCAACTGGCACATCTACAAAATCCGGATCGCCTAAATGTACGGAACGATCTGCATAGGCAATTTTCATTGTTTCTGCTAATAAATGCAGCGCGTCCGGGTGATTCCATCCTTGAGATTTAATATCGGTATCGCCGATAATATTCAGCATTTGTAATAGTAAAACGCCTCCAGAAGAAGGCGGCGGCATCGAACAAATCTGATAAACGCGAAAAGTGCCGCATAAAGGTTCGCGCCAAGTTGGTTGGTAAGTTTTCAGGTCTTCGAGGGTAATTAAACCGCCGTTTCTTGCCATGTCCTCGGCAATTGTGCGGGCGATATTGCCAGTGTAAAAATTTTGGGGGTTTTGCGCGATCGCGCGCAAAGTCCTTGCCAAATCTCGCTGGATTAAGCGATCGCCGCCGGTAAATAATACTCCGTTGGGCGCGAAAATTTGCCGCGCCGCCGGATTGTTCAAAATAATATTTCTGCGCGTTTCCGATATTTGACTGAATCGCCAAGTACGCACGGGAATGACAGTAAATCCCTCATCGGCGAGGCGAATCGCCGGTGCAACAACTTCTCGCCAAGGCAACTTGCCATAGCGACGATGCACTTCGGCAAGCCCCGCCACAGTACCGGGAACCGCGACTGCCAAGTAACCATTTACACTTGCATTCGCACGCACCTTGCCTTCTGAGTCCAGATACATATCCCGCGTTGCACGCAAGGGGGCGCGTTCGCGAAAATCAAGCGCTTTCATTTCCCCAGTTTGTGCCAAATGCAACAGCAAAAATCCCCCGCCGCCGATGCCTGCTGAAAAAGGTTCGACTACTGAAATTGCAAATGCCGTTGCTACTGCTGCATCTACCGCATTACCGCCCTTACGCAGCATCGCAAGTCCCGCCTCGCTGGCTAGGGGATGGGCGGAAACCACCATGCCTTTTTTACCCCGCTGGGGCAGGATAAAAGCGGCTTGTGTTTCCTGACACCAAGACAAGGAGGTAGATAAAAAGAGGGCAGCAAGTAGTAAGCGATGCATTAAACCTCGATGGAATTGCAATGGAGCGAGTCATATCATGTCCGGTAGTAAAGGTTGTGTATGGTAGGGGCGGGTATAAGCAGCCATTGTTTGGAGGGCACGAGATATGTCGTTAAACCCTTCCTTTGCTGACGCTACCGATGCCACCGGACATGATATCAACCAGAAACCCGGTTTTTACGCGCATATCTAGTCTCAAAGATTACCATTTTTCCTCAGAAACCGGGTTGCTTCGCGTCAAGTTTCAATGAAGTTATGTTAATCGGAATTTTGCCCATGTCTAGAATAGATTCAACCGTCCTCAGATAGAGAATTGTGGTCACCTACATCAGAAAAAGGTTCTTGACAGCGATTCGCCTTGCGTCCCTGGCTTCGCTGCACGCAGTCGTTTTTGCGAACCTTTTATCACCTCTGATTTTGACAAGCAACAGTTGGGCGCAAGCTGATAGTAATGGCGAGAAACAAAAGCGTTGTTGGCGTACCTCGGAACCTATATTTACAAGCATTAATGTCACAAATGAGGGAGTAGATGAAGCGGAGATTGCCCGCCAAATTGAGCAATTAAAAGATGATAATCCGCAGAACCGAGACAGAGCGATCGCCGCTTTAGTAAAAATTGGCCTACCAGGCGTTCCTGCCTTAATTGGGGCGTTACAGCACCAGGATAGACGAGTCCGCACAGGTGTCGCTTCTGTGCTTGAGGCTGATGGAATATCGATCAACCTAACCAACCTTCGGATTCCGGAAACTGCCGTTCCGACGCTGCTTCAGGCGTTAAAAGACGAGGATGCGATCGTTCGCCAAAGTGCCGTTTCGGTGTTATCAAGTACAAGTTTAGACAACGAAGTCATCCTTCCTGGACTGATTGAGGCATTACAAGATAGGGATGTGTCCGTTCGTAGAAAGGCTGTTTTTGCCCTGGGAATCAGAAGAAAAGGTTCGGCAGCCGCCGCCATTCCTGCCTTAATTCGGGCGTTACGGGACGAGGATGCAAGCGTTCGCAGCAGTGCTGTTCAAGTTTTAAGGAATATGGGGGCAGAAGCAAAAGCCGCCGTTCCTAGCTTAATTGAGATTTTCCAGGACAAAAACAGCAATATTCGCGGCTATGCTGCTGAAGCCTTGGGAAGCATCGGTGCAGAAGCAAAAGCTGGTATTCCAGTTCTACTGGAAGCTTTGAAGGACGAAAATATCACCATTCGCATCAGTGCTGCTTCTGCTGTGGTAAAAATTGGTGGGGAAGCGGAAGCCGTCGTGCCGTTGCTGATTGAGGCATTGCAGAACGAAGATGAGATCGTTCGCACCAGAGCCGCTAGTGCCTTGGGAAACATAGGTGTTCAAGCAAAAGCCGCCGTTTCGCCCTTAATGGCAGCGTTGAATGACAAAGAGAGCTTTGTTCGTAGTGCTGCCGCTGATGCTTTAGGCAACATCGGTGCAGAAGCAAAAGCCGCCGTCCCTGCCCTGATTGAGATGTTAAAAGACGAAGAATTCTCAGTCCGTGTTTCAGCAGCAGAAGCATTAGGAAAAATGGGTGGGGCAGCGCAAGCCGCCATTCCTGCCCTGATTGAAGCTTTGAAAGACAAGAATGAATTTGTTCGCAGCCGCGCTGGTACTGCCTTAGCAAATATGGGTGCGGCAGGGGAAACAGCTGTTCCTGGACTGATTGAAGCATTAAAGAGCGAGGACAGCAAAGTTCGCGATCTTGCCGCTTTTACCTTGAGGAGAATGGGAACGGTAGCAAAACCTGCGATTCCCGCCTTGATGGAGATGTTGCAGCACCAAGACAGCAAAGTTCGCCTTATGGCTGCTTATGCGCTAGTAGGCGTTGGTGCCGAAGCGTCAGCTATTGTTCCCGCCTTAATTGAACCGTTGCAACTTGGCTTAGAGTTTAAAGATCTGGCTCAAGACTTGTTCTGGCGCATGGTGTTTAACCTGAATGCGGAACCTTCAACTATTGTTCCTGAAGCGATCGCGCAGTTGAAAATTATCGCGCAGTTGCAAGCTCAGTCGCAAGCGATCGATTTTGGCTCTATTCAGCTTGCCATTATTTCGTTGGGTGAAATTGGCGCTCCAGCAAAAGCTGCTGTTCCCACCTTAATTGAATACTTGAAAGACTCCGATGGCTTCTTTCGCTTAAATGTTATCGCTGCTTTAGCCAATATAGGCTCGGAAGCGAAAGCTGCCATTCCCGAGTTGATAAATGTTGTCAAAGCAAAGGAAGAGAGCGCCACAGTTCGCGCATCTGCCGCCTTTACCGTAGCCACGATCAATCCAAAAGAGGAAAGCGCTGTTCCTGTCTTGATAGAGGCGTTAAATGACGAATATAAAGATGTTTGCTTGGCTGCTGCCCTGGCACTGGGGTTTTTTGGTTCCCAGGCGCAAGCAGCGATTCCCGTCCTCAAGCAGCAATTGCAGGATGAAAACAGCAGCATTCGCGCCTATGCTGCCATTTCCCTAGCATTTATGGGTGTGGAGGTGCAAAACGTTCTTCCTATTTTGATCGAAGCATTGAAAGATCCAGACCGCAATGTTCGTCGCAATGCTGCTGCTGCCCTAGCGAAGATAGGTGCGCCAGCGAAGGTGGCGATTCCGTTTCTCAGAGAACTGTTGCAGGATAAAGAAAGCAACGTTCGCATCAGTGCTGCCACTGCCTTAGTCAGTATGGGCGCAGAAGAGAAAGCCGTTGTTCCCATACTGATTGAAGCATTGAGCAGCCCGGATAGGGATATTCGTCGGCGTGCCGCTGCTGCCTTGGGGAACATCGGTGCAGATGCGAAAGAAGCCGTTCCTGCTTTGAGGGCAGCGTTGCAAGACAGAGATAGCGAAGTTCGCGCTAGTGCTGCTGCTGCTTTAGAGAAAATCGCCCCAGGTTCTTAATACAGGCAAATACGCCGCCTTTGAAACCCGGTTTTTCTAACAATACCTTCGCCAATTGTCTGATATCATGTCCGGTAGCAAAGGTTGTGTTTAATTTTTGAGGTTGTAGGGGCGGGTTTTACCAACAATTAAGTGGAACCATGAGATATCTCCATAAACCCTTCCTTTGCTGACGCTATACACAACCGATGCTATCGGACACGATATGAAACGCCCACATGCTAAAGCATGGGGCTACAAAAACGAAGCCCGCCAAAGCGGGCTGAAATCTTTACAGCCTGCTTTGGCAGGCTTTGTTTGTGTAGCCACACCCTTAAGGGTGTCGGCTTTTTGGCGAAGGTATTGTCTAAAAAACCGGGTTTCTTGATTTACAGAGCCATTGTGGCAACAGCGGTGTGCGGGCACCCT
>DNGJ01000240.1 GCA_003486305.1 Cyanobacteria bacterium UBA11371 | reverse complement strand
ACGACTTATTTCTACGATGCTGTCGGGAATTTAGAACGAACTCAGTTGCCTAATGGGGTGGTGGAAACTAGGGAGTATGATGAATTAAATCGGTTGAAATTGGTGAAGAATAGTAAGGATGGGGTGGTACTTTCTAGTTTTGATTACTCTCTTGATTTGGTGGGTCATCGCCGCGTTGTTACTGAGCAAAATGGGCGTCGGGTGAACTATGAATATGATGACCTTTATCGCTTAACTAAGGAGACGATTTTTAATGCTTCTGGGTCTGTGGAACGAACGATTGAGTATACTTACGATAAGGTTGGCAATCGTTTGAGTAAAAATGATTCGGTTGAGGGAGTTACTACTTATACCTATGATGACAATGACCGCTTGTTGCAGGAGGAGTTGCGTAGGAATAATGTATTGGTTAAGTTGATTGAGTATCGTTATGATGCGAATGGGAATACAATTCGTAAGATTGAAAATGGTAGTCAGGAGACGGTTTATGCTTGGAATAAAGAGAATCGTTTGGTTGGGGTTACTAAGCCTAATGGGGATGTGATTAGCTATGAGTATGACACTGATGGGGTGAGGGTTAGTTCTACTGTTAATGGGGTGAAGACTGAGTTTTTGGTGGATAAGAATCTGCCGTATGCTCAAGTTTTGGAAGAGAGGGTTAATAATGGGTTGACTGCTAGTTATGTTTATGGTAATGATCTGATTTCTCAGCGACGTGGGGGTGCTGATTCGTTCTATTTGGTTGATGGTTTGGGCAGTACTAGGGGGTTGGTTAATGCTAGTGGGGTGGTGACTGATGCTTATACTTATGATGCTTTTGGGAATTTGATTGCGTCTACGGGTGGTACTGTTAATAATTACCGTTTTGCTGGGGAGCAGTTCGATCCTAATTTAGGGGATTATTATCTGAGGCAGCGGTATTATGATAGTGATACGGGGCGGTTTACGAGGAGGGATAGTTATGAGGGGCGTATTTTTGATCCGGTATCGCGGCACAAGTACCTCTATGCCAATGCTAATCCGGTTAATTTTATTGACCCTACTGGATTGTACACTCTTGCTGAAGCACAGGCTGCTAACTCGATTCGTGATATTCTAGCAGGCGCACAAATTGACGCTGGAAGTCACCTAATATCAGCTACTCTCAGGGGTGGCAACTATGGCATCGAAAACTTTTTTATTGATGTAGCATTGAACTTATTTTTGAGCCTAGCTCAAAATGCTTTAAGTTTTGCAATAATTGGGAGAGGAAGTTCTTCTGGAGGTTCCGGAATTACATCAGGCCAAAATTTTGAAAACTTTGCTGATGATACAGTCCGAGTTTATCGTGTAGAAAGTGAAACAAATGCAAGAATTCTAGTTAGTGAAATAGGAGAAGTTGTTGTTCAAGGTGATGGTGTACTATTTTTAAATTTTGGGCAAAGAGCAAGAT
Organism: Cyanobacteria bacterium UBA11371; assembly: GCA_003486305.1. Taxonomy (GTDB): domain Bacteria; phylum Cyanobacteriota; class Cyanobacteriia; order Cyanobacteriales; family Aerosakkonemataceae; genus Microseira. The sequence goes on along the minus strand of DNGJ01000240.1, from coordinate 16,717 downwards.
CCGAAGAGTTTTTAAAAACACGGCTACTACAATATCCCGATACTCCCTCACAAATTAAATCCTTTGAAGTTGCTAAATCTTATGTTGATGAACTACGTGCCACAGCAGTTAAAGAGCGTAACTCACGTAGAATTCGCGCCAATCGCGACAAACCAATAATGGTTGACGTAAAACAAGCACCTGACCAATATGGTCTTCGTACTCAAGAACAAATTGATAGACTCCGAAGTGTAATTATCCAAGGAACTGGCAGAGTAGAACCATAAAAAATATATCCTTATTTCAAATTAGTAATACAAGGTAAAAAGATGAAACCAGTAGATGAATTACGACATTTATTTGCTGCACCAAGTTCAGAAGATGAAGTAGAGGGTGCTGGAATAATTTTGTTTAATGTTTACTGCCCAGGAAACGCCAATGAAGTCCTCCAAAATTGTAGAGAAGTCCTAGCAGTAGTGCTTCAGCAATATGAAAAAAACTGGCCATCTGACGATGAATGGCAAGAATTGTTACCTAAGTGGTTTGTCGAACGTTGCGCTCCAGAGCGGACAATAGAGGAGGAAGAGGAAAATCTAGCTAAATGGCGAACACTTTCTAGAGAGGAACAAATACGTGAGATAGAAGAGGAACTTTGGTCTGTGATGGATTGGATCAGCTGGTTTGAGCCTAGTGATGATCCGTTTGAGCAACGATGTTGGTTCTGGTGGGATGCTTTTGTAAAAGATCCTAACCTATTACTTATAGCTGTTGAGGTAGTGGACGTTCCATTCCCGTTCGGTTCTCTTGAATGGTTAATCCGAGCATCAGGTGCAATTAAACTTGAAGAAGCAAAAGATGTTGAAATATAAAACTAATTTTGATAACTGTCCAGAGTAGTTAGCGCAATCACCTATCGTGTAGAATGCATTACCCCTAGCAAAGAAAGCATCGACAGACGCGATCGCGTCAAACTTCCAATACAAAAGTAATTATCCTTGCGATCGCTCCTTAACAGGTAGCTCCCATCGGTAGTAGTTGTTTCATCAACAGCTGCTAATCTACCTCCAGCGATTACTTCTACTCCCATTTATGCCGCTACAACCAATCAATTGTATCGTTACAACGTTACGGCTAATGACCCAGAAGGGGAGAGTTTGCAGTATGGTTTGATTAAGTCTCCCCCTGGGATGACGATTAATTCTGCGACTGGGGTGTTGGAATGGACTCCCACCAGTGTTGGTGAGTTTGAAGTGGTGGTGGGTGCGACTGATGCTAGCGGTAAGGGTGGGGCGCAGCAGTTTTGGGTGACTGTGGCGGCGTCGGATGCACCTGTGATTATTTCTAATCCTCCGGGAGCGATCGCTTTTGGCAAAACCTATCAGTACGATGTCCGGGCATTTGACCCGAATGGGGATGCGCTTTCTTATACCTTAAACAACGCCCCCCAAGGAATGACGATTGATGAGTTGGGACGGATTCGCTGGTCGGGTGCTAATCCTGGTAGTTATACGGCTGAAGTTGTAGTTGCGGATACCCGTGGGGCGCAGGCGATTCAGCGGTTAGATTTGAATGTGGTGGCGGATACGACGGCACCAAAGGTGAATTTGTGGTCTTCTAGGTTGGGAGATGTGCAGAAAGGGGAGTCGGTGACGTTTGTTGTTAATGCTACTGATGATGTGGGGATGGAGTCGGTTGAGCTGTTAGTGAATGGGACGCGGGTGGCGTTGGATGGTCAGGGACGGGCGACTGTACCGATGAATTCTACGGGGGTGGTGCAGGCTCAAGCCTTTGCTACCGATGTCTCTGGTAATACTGGTAATGCTACCAGTTCTATTCGGGTGATTGATAATAGCGATAACGTGGGACCAACTATAGATATTTCCTCGTTAGAAGATGGGGCGACAATAACATCGCCGATTGCGATAAACGGGACGGTTAATGATAGTAGTAACAACTTGGCATATTACACGTTAAGCGTTGCGCCGATTGCGGGTGGGGAATTTAAGGAAGTTTTCCGGGGGAATAGTGCGGTTAATAATGGAGCGATCGCTACATTTGACCCCTCTACCTTAGAGAACGACACTTATATCTTGAGGTTGGAGGCGCACGATGCGGGTGGAAATGTATCTGCTGTGGAACAAACTGTTAATGTAGCAGGGGAATTAAAGTTAGGGAATTTCCGCCTATCGTTTACAGATTTAGAGATTCCAGTTGCAGGGATTCCGATTAGCGTTACCAGGACTTACGATACGCTGACGACTAATACTAAGGATGATTTTGGTTATGGATGGCGGTTGGAATTCCGAGATACGGATTTACGGACTTCTTTAAAACCCGATACAACTTTTCTTGAATTGGGAATCCCTACAGTTGGATTTGAAAATGGCACCAGAGTCTACATAACGCAACCTGGAGGGAAGCGGGAAGGGTTTACATTTAGACCTAAACCGATGACCAATGTTGATGGTGTTAACTTGGGTGTTTTTGCTAACTATCTCTACGTACCGGAATTTGTTCCCGATAAAGGGGTGACGAGTAAGTTAAGCGTACCTACAGTGACGCTGATGCGGAATCCAGCTACAAATCAATTCCATCAAGCTAATAGACCTTATAATCCGGCAGATACTTTCTTTGGCGGTAAGTATCAACTGACGACAAAAGGTGGGATTGTGTATGAGATTGATGGCACTACGGGAGATTTGTTGACGGCGACTGATACTCATGGGAATAAGTTGACTTATTCTGATGCGGGGATTTTTAGCGATAGTGGGAAACAGGTTACTTTTGAACGCGATGCACAAGGTCGGATTACGTCAGTACTAGACCCAATGGGGAACAAAATCTCCTATGGATACGATGCCTCAAGCAACTTAGTGAAAGTAACTGACCAAGAACAAAGGGAAACTAAATTCGTTTACGATCAACAGAAAGCGCATTATCTCAAAGAAATTATTGACCCACTCGGACGCACCGGCGCTAAAACTGACTACGACGAAAACGGACGACTCAAACAAGTTATCAACGGTGCTGGCGTACCCATTAATATCGAATACAACCCAGAAGAATCAATTCAAATTGTCAAAGATGTCTACAACAATCCCACCGTTTACAAATATGATGAGCGCGGTAATGTGTTGCAAGTGACCAACGCGCTGGGACACTCGACATTCATGCAATATGATGATAACAACAATCTCACCCAAGTTAAAGATGCGAATAATCTGATTACCAAGTACCAGTACGATAACTTTGGCAATCTTATTTCTCGCACTGAAGCTTACTGCGGATGTCCGACTGTTGTCCCCGGAACGACTTACTATACCTATAACAATTACGGTCAACCTACTTCTATTGTCCTACCCACCGGGGCATCTCTCCACATGGAGTACGACCGCTTTGGTAATATGTTGTCGATGAAAGATGGTAAGGGAAGCGTTATTCAATCTTTCACTTATTCTCCCAAGGGATTGGTATTGACTGAAACCGATGAGACGGGGACTACTTCCTATCAATATGATGCAGTAGGTAATGTCATTAAAACCATCGACGCAGATGGCGGCGTAACGACAATGGAATATTTCGCCGATGGTAAGCTGAAGAAGATGGTCGAGGATAGCGGTACTCCTCTTAACTTGTCGGATGATGAAATTTCTACTTTTACTTACGACAAAATTGGCAGACAAAAACGGGCAGATTACGGTAACGGCATTTGGGTCGAATATGGTTATGGAGTGGAATCTGACTGGTCAACTCTGACGGCACCGACGATTGGCACGATTGAACGTAAATTCACGACCGATGGTAAGCTTAAAGGTTGGGTTACTCCCGATGGCGGTACGCCGACGTTCCACTATGACCTTGCAGGACGTTTGTGGCGAGAAACTGATGCTCAAGGGAATGTTACTACTGAATATGGTTACGATGCCGCAGGACGGTTAACCAGCGTTAAAGATGTGCGAACTGGGGCGACGACACTGAAGCGCTACGATGCTGGTAACCGTCCTATTGAAGAAATCGACCCGCTGGGTGGCTATACTAAGTACGTCTACCACCCGCAAAATGGCAAGTTGGTTTCGATGGAACGGGGTCAATACGCTATCAATGCTCAAGGGGTAATTGTACGCGATGCAGCTGGTAACCCGGTGGTGGATACGACCGTGCTTAAGCAAACTTGGTCATATGAATATAACGGTTTGCAGACAACCGTCACCGACCCTCTGGGACGCAAGACAACGAAGGTACAAGATGACTATTTATTACCTACTGAAACAATCTTCCAGCAGCGGAATGGACGCGATTATCGCACCTCTACGAAGTATCTGTACAATAATAATTTGCAGGAAGCCAAGGATTATCCCACAGAAATTGTTGACATTGGCGGTAACGATCGCGATTTCACCTATGACAGCGATGGTCGCCTTTGGAAGGCTACAGATTTGGGCGATGGGACTACTACCTACACCTATGGGGATAATGGATTAGAGCAGATTACCGGGCCAACTGGCGAGACGTTGAAGTATCGTTATGAGGACGCTCTTGACAATTTGACGCAGGTAATCTACGGCAATAATACGGTTAAACAAATGAGTTATCGACCGACGGATAACCGTTTGGGAACCACTACATTACCCAATGGCGAAACTATTACCTATGACTACGATGAAGCAGGTCGGGTGAAGTCTGAGACGACTAAAGCTGAAGAAGGCACGTTGATTGGTACGGTTAGCTATACTTACGAAAATGGCAATATTAAGACGGTAACCGATGGCACGGGAACGACTACTTACCAGTATGATTCGCTGACAGGAGCGTTGAATGGAATTAATTATCCTAACGGTAGTAGCATTGCTTATACCTACGATTTGTTAGGGCGGGTGAAGACGATTGCAGAGAAAGCATCTGCAACTGCAACTGCGTCTGTGACCACTTACAATTACGATGCGTTTGGTAATTTGAAGTCGGTACTTGACCCGGCGGGTGGGTTGACGACGATGGTTTATGATGTGGGCAATCGATTGAAAGAGCGATCGCTTCCTAATGGGGTAAAAACGATTTACGAGTACGACGATTTAGATCGGGTTAAATCTATCACTCATAAAAATACTGCGGGTACGGTTCTGGCAAGTGTTACTTATGAAAGAAAGGGAATTGGGGAACCGACGAAGATTACTCGCGAAGATGATTCGTATGTGATGTTGGAATATGACGCGGCGTTGAGAGTTAAGAAGGAAAGTTATTACAATGCTGCTGGGGCGTTGCAAGATGAAACGACTTACACTTATGATGCGGCTGGTAAGAGACTGGTGCAGTCGAGTACGGTAAGTGGCGATCGCTCTTTCGCCTACAAACCGGGTTATCAGCTTGACAGTATTGGTGGGGCTGTTAGTGAGGATTACGATTACGATACTAATGGAAGATTGACATATATTGTCCGAGATGGGAAGACTTTGGATTTGGAGCATGATGTAAGCGATCGCTTAACCACAGTAGAAAATGAAACGACTGGCAATACCATCCAGTACACTTACGATGGGCAAGGTCGTCGAGTTGCTGCAACTGAAGGAACGGCACAACGGCGATTTTTGGTAGCTCCTGCGATGGGAAGTGGGTTAGAATCGACCGATCTGATTGCGGATGGGAATGGCAATCTGATTTCTAACTATGTTTATGCGGGTGGTACAAGTCCGTTTATGCGGTTAGATGCCAATGGTAATCCTATTTACTATTTGACTGATGCGATGGGTTCGACGATTGGGTTGGCTGATGGAACTGGAGCTAGTGCTGCGAAGTTTAATTATGACAGTTTTGGTAATTTGAGAAGTTCTAGCGGTGCGGCTGCTTCTAGTGGTATTGCTGGTGGTGATTTCCGCTTCCAAGGACAGTGGTTAGAGCAAAATACGGGGATTTATCACTTCCGGGCAAGGGATTATGATGCTAAAACGGGGACGTTTTTGAGTCGAGATCCGGTGGATATTATTGAAATGGAGCCGGAGAGTTTTAATCCCTATCAGTTTGTTTATAACAATCCTCATGTTTATAGCGATCCGAGTGGAGAGATTACTCTTTACGAGTTGAATGTTAATCTATCTACACAAAACGCATTAGCTATGACCAAACAATACGTTGCTCATGAGGCTAAAGAAGCTTTGAAACGAAGATTTCAAGCACCTATGACTGATGCTTTATGGAGTGTTTTTAGAAATTTCTTACCCGTCAATGACTTTCTTCCTCAAGACGTAATTCAAATAATTAACCAAGCAACGAACCAAAATCAAGGGCTTGAGTTTGAGCGGATATTCGCGAACCAAATTTGCAATTTATTTGGCAGTGTCCTACCTCCGAGCTTCTTGGATAAATTATGGATATGGCCAGCAGTCTCAGTTTACACTGGAGACGCACTGAGGCCAGGTGTTCACTGTCCACCTCCTCCACAAGAGCCGCGCTATACAGGGCTGGGAGTGCATTCTCGTCCAGATTTTATCATCTCTCCCGATCTACCACGAGAAAAGAGTTCCAGTACGCGACCTGGCAGCTGGTTAATTGGTGATGTTAAGCTTTCACTTAAAACACTGGCCGATCAGTATGTGGGAATTAATGGAAACCCGCCTAGAAATCTAAATCAGTTTCAAGCTATAGCTAGACACGCCAGAAGACATGGCACTCGCATGGCAGGTTTTATAGCTCTGGACGGAGGTAACAACCCGCAGGGTGACACCAATTCGTTAATTGGAAGAGCTATCCAGGAAGGTATTGTTGTCTTAGCCCTTTCAATATGGGATCGGTCATCATAACTAGGTTGCTCAAATATGGAATTCTATGATACGGAACTTTGGGAAGCAGTTCAAGTGCGTAACATCAAGCGAATACAAGAATTGCTCAACCTGGGAGCAGATGTCAACTCATCAGATATGGGTACTGATCCTTCACTCTTGTATCGGTCAATTTCATCAGGAGATCTGGAAATTGCCCAAATTCTGTTGAGTGCTGGTGCAGATGTTAACTCGGCAGATGAAGATCGTTACACGGTCTTAATGCGTGCTACCCAATTAGGGCATCTCGAAGCTGTCAGGCTGCTAGTCAATGCAGGTGCAAATGTCAACATTGCGAACAAAGATGGTGGCACAGCTATGTCGATAGCTGCTTGGGCTGGAGAACAACATATTGTTGAATATTTATCTCCTTTCTGCTCCTCTGAAGATCGAGAATATGCCGCACAGGTGTTGCCTTTAGGGATTCGCAAAAAACAAAGAAGAGAGGACAAGTTTACCACTGCTTTTATCGAAGCAGTCTATTCCTCAAATTTTGAGGCAATTCAGACAGCCATTGCCAATGGAGTCAATGTTAATGCTTTTTCTGAACAAGGAGAAACCGCTCTTTATATAGCAGCACAGCGGGGAGATGTAGAAACGATCCGCATTCTACTCCAAGCTGGCGCTGACTGCGAAATTAGAGATGAAAACAATGAATGGACACCATTGATGGAGGCAGCTCGTAGCGGTGAAGTTGAAATAATAACAACTCTGATTGATGCCGGAGCCGATGTGAATGCCAAAACTGAGAAAGATGGCTTCACTGCTTTAATGATAGCGATCGCTTGCCATGTCCCAAATCTTCCTTCCTTCGGTTTCCCCACTAAAGCTCAACCATTGCCAACCGTGCAGTTACTGATTGAAAGGGGTGCAGATCTAGAAGCACAAGATAAATTTGGTAACACAGCGTTAGCGATCGCAACGGTCAGAGATACAACTGATATAGTCGAAATTTTAACAAAAGCAGGAGCCTCCGCAGTAGGGCTAGAAAAGGCAAATTTTCTTAAGGCTGCTGAAAGAGGAAATACAGATATAGTTCGTTATTTACTTGATGCTGGAGTCGAAGTTAACGCAGTAGACTATGCAGGTAAAACAGCTTTAATCTTAGCTTCGGATCGAGGACATATTGATACCGTTCGCTTTTTGATTGAGGCCGGTGCAGATATTAACATTAATCATTCTGGCACTGCCTTAACTGCTGCGGCTGATGGCGGACATCTAGAAATAGTACAAATGCTAATTCAATCCGGTGCCAATGTGAACTTGAAAGACCCGCATAGCGGTTCAAATGCGGTAGATATGGCATTATATAGATATCCAAAAATTGTCGAGCTTCTTCAGAAGGCAGGAGCGAAATCCTCTGGCGATGGTTAGCGGACTAGAGTCTACTGATTTCATTTCCAACTACCAGCGAGCCAGAATGTCGTTTTGTTCTTAGCGAACATCTATGACTAAGTTTACGTTAAAACGAGAGTTTTAAAATTAACATGGAAATCCATCAAGCAATTCTGGAAGGCGATCTTAAACGGGTACATGCTCTAATTGAAGCTGGTGCTAATTTAAATGAACAAGACAGCAAGTACTATGCACACACACCTCTAAGTTTAGCCGTCAGCCTGAATAATTTAGAAATTGTCCAGGTTCTACTTGAAGCAGGCGCTAATCTCTTCCCAGGTCTACTAACTATCATCGCTGAAAACGACTTTAGTAACCCAGAAATATTAGCGGCTCTCATTGAAGCAGGTATCGATGTCAATGCAAAGCTTGAAGATGGCACAACTATCTTGATGGAAGCAGCTGCAAGCGATAATCTTGAGGTTGTAAAAATGTTGATTCATGCTCAGGCAGATCCAAATATCGTAAGTCGCAAAGCCAATTTTGCCTTATTAGCAGCAGGCCATGCACGTAACCAGGAGCTTTTTGAATATTTGATTCCTCTTACGTCTCCTAAATTACGGGCTGTTGCAGCAGAGCAATTACCGACTTGGTTGGCAAAATTAATCTCTAAGTATGACTGTTGACAACGAGCTAAACTCTGAACTATCAAGAGCCATTGAAAAGCGCGACTTGGAACTGATTCAACAAATCCTTGTAGTTGCTCCTGGCAGTTCATACTTCTATCATCGAGTCTTAGACGAGGTTTCCCTTGAAACATTTGATGAAATTTTCCTATCTCTGATTGACGAGGGTAAAATTGCTCCCAACTCCGAATGGGAAAGAGAGAGATTAATTACAAAAGCAGCACGTCGGGGGTCTTTGAAAATTGTTGATAAATTGGTAGCAGCAGGTGCAGATGTCAATTTTGTTAGTAAAAATGGTGAATATCCTTTTGTCAGAGCATCCGCAGCAGGCGATCGCGACATTTTTAACTATCTTTTCCCCTTGACAGCACCCCAACTACGAGATCCTGAAATTCCCATATTTGCAGATAATTTAAGACATCACAAACAGCGGCACTGTTTTTGTTACACAAAAATAGTTCACAGTGTTGCTGACAAAGTTGTTAACATTAAACGCAAAACTAACCCAGTTGTCAAAATCAATCTCAGTACCCACCCAGAAAGGGAAGCTGCCTTATGGTTGGCAGCTTATTGGGGTGATGAGTTTCTAGCAGATACATTGTTAATGGCAGGCACAGATTGCAACAGCCAAATTGACTACCGACCCTTTGCGCCTAATTTTTTAGAACCTGTTCTTTGGAAGCATGGTAAAAATTCCAGCGGTGAAAGGAACTGCTACGGCTTAAATCCTTGGAAAGCAGAATATCAAGCTTTAACACCTTTAATGGTAGCAATTGCTAGTGGTGGGGTAACTAAAGATATAACACCTCCTCTGGGATTGAGCCATGCTAATGTTATCCATTTATTAATAGGAGCAGGAGCGGATTTAAACTTAAGAGATTGCGATAATGATACTGCTCTTTTCTGGGCAATTTCTCTGGGTTGGACGGAAATTGTTGAAGTTATGTTGCAATTTGGTGCATCATTCGATGTAATTAATAACATTGGCTACAGCCCTCTGATGTTAGCAACTTATCTTAAACACGATAAAATCATTGAACAGTTAAGGTTAGCAGGAGCTTCAACCCAAGGTTGCGAGCAAGTAGAACTGATTGAGGCAATTGAACGTTGCGATCAAAATCGCGTTCAGGTACTACTGGAAGCTGGTGTGAATGCTAATGCTAGTCACTATCAAGGAGATAAGGCTTTAAACCTAGCAATAATGACGGGGCAGGTTGACATTTGTCGAATGCTAATTCAAGCAGGATCTGACACAGAATTTGTAGATAATTATCAGCGCGAGTCAGCTTTGTTGCGAGCAGTGCGTCAGGGAAATCAAGAAATTATTCAACTTCTTATTTCACAACAAGCAAATTTAAACGTTCAGGGCAAAGCCTGGGGAGAAACTGCACTTATAGAAGCTGTGCGTTACTGCGATAAAGACAGTGTAAGATTGCTAGTAGATGCAGGGGCAGATGTAAATATTAGAGACAATTTTGGACGCACTGCTCTTGATTATGTGGAGATGAAAAATCCTCTATGTTCTATAGATATCTCAACAGATATTGGCATGATGCTACTTGAAGCTGGGGCGATTTATGAACGCGAATAAATGCGATCGCTCTCTTCTAACGATCCGCACTAAAATGCTGCAAATTTCAACTACGGCAGCTTTGGTAATTGAAGAAGTGCATCCAGCTTCCTCTGGTCACTCCAAGTCATAGATTAATAGGAGATCTATACCATGCCTCATCGATTTACAGATCCATTAGATATTGTTTTAGACGCAATTGAAGATGGAAATGTAGAAAAATTACGCGAACTGATTTTAACTGGAGAGTTGAATGTAAATGACATAGTTGATGAAATCTCAATTTTAGGGTTAGCAGCTAAGTCAGGTCGCTTGGAAATCGTTCAGATGATGCTTGAGTACGGTGCAGATGTAAATCTGCCCTCACGCAAACCCGATGTTTGGACTGCTTTAATGGCTGCGGCTTCAGGGGGAAATCTTGAAATCGTAAAGCTTTTAGTTGAAATTGGCGCAAATGTCAATGAAATCAGAGATGGTGGAAGCTGTGCTTTGATGGTTGCTGGCAGAGCTAGTCATCAAGAGATTTTTGACTATCTTGCTCCCTTAACTAACCCAGGTTTAAGACAAAAGGTAATAAAGGAACTGTCAGACGGCAGTAGGGAATTGTATTGATCTCATCTTGATTGAAGCAGTCGCTAACTTGGGAAATAGCAAAGCAGTTGAACTTTTACTTCAAGCTGGTGCTGATGTTAATGGCAAGGACAGCAGGGGAAATACTGCCATCAGCCGTGCGAAACAAGCAGGACACCAAGAGATTATTCAGATACTTGGCAATGCAGGAGCAAAAGAAAATTAAGCAAATTTGTAAAAAGCCTGAGCCTGAGCCATTTTCAGAAGCTGTAGAGCTAGAAAACGAGAATCAATTTCTTACTATTGCTAATCAAATGAATCAAAAACTTATTCAGCTTTATCAAGCAATCGCTACTCGCAATCTAGAGCAGATTCAACACCTGATTGCAGATGGAATTGATGTCAACGCCTTAGATGTGGAAGATCGCATGACGCCATTGGCGAAGGCAGTTTTATTGGGAAATGTCGAGATTGCCCAAGTGCTTATACAAGCCGGAGCTGATTTATACAAAAGGAATGACAGCGAAGATGATACGCCATTAAGTTTGGCTGCTCAGTCAGGGAACCTAGAAATGGTTGAACTTTTACTTCAAGCAGGAGCTAGGGTTGATTTTGGAGGGTTTAAACCGCCTCTTTATTATGCAGTGGAATCCAACCATATTCCCATCGTCCAAGCCTTGATTAGCGCTGGAGCTAATGTCAGCCTCAGACATGACGAAGGCTATACATCTTTAATGCGTGCTGCCGAATTAGGGCATCTCGAAGCTGTCAGGCTGCTAGTCAATGCAGGTGCAAATGTCAACATTGTCAACAAAGATGGTGGCACAGCTATGTCGATGGCTGCTTGGGCTGGAGAACAACATATTGTTGAATATTTATCTTCTTTCTGCTCCTCTGAAGAGCGAGAATATGCCGCACAGGTGTTGCCTTTAGGGATTCGCAAAAAACAAAGAAGAGAGGACACCTAGAAATAGTACAAATGCTAATTCAATCCGGTGCCAACATTAGAAATACAACCGATGGTTGGTCACCGTTGATGATTGCTGCTGCAACTCATGGAGCTTGGAGTATTGGCACTCAAAAATATTGGGGAGAAAACAAAAGTCACCAGATTGAGGCTGTTACCCTTCTCCTTGCCGCAGGCGCAGACGTTAACATGCCAGCTGATAATGGTCAAACGCCCCTGATGGAGTCTACTGCTGATGAAGCTATCGATATGGTTGAACTGCTGCTACGGGCAGGAGCGAATGTTTATGCAACAGACCAATGGGGACGGAATGTTTTACATATCTATTGTGGCCTCAAGGCAGAAAAAATCGCAACCTGGCAAAAACCGGACAGTTTTGATCGACAAAAACAGAAACAAGCTCAGCTAGTCAGCTTATTAATTGAAGCAGGCGTTGACATTAACGCAACCGCACATAATGGTCGAACTCCTTTAATAGAAGCTGCTGCTTGTGGCAATTCTTTAATAGTTGAACTATTGCTACAAGCAGGTGCCAGGGTCGATGCTATCGATAGGGCTGGAAAAAATGCTTTGAATTATGCTCGGGATGCTTTACGCAACGTCTTAATTTATGGCAACCTTTTGGAGTATATCCAGACTGAACAAAGCGAGATTATTCGTCTGCTTCAAGCCTGCTCGCCCCTCGCGTAGAATGCTAATAAGAGCGATCGCTTCTCCCACTACACGCATTGTTATTAGCTAGATGCTATCAGTCTCACCAGTAACAAAACTTCACAAATCAACCAATCCAGATAGCAATTCGCTAGCCTCTAGTTGTTCGGAGTCTCGGCGTCGGTTGTCGTCGTAGATTTTGAGCGTATCAAAGCTGGCATGACGACTTAAATTCTTAGCTTTGTGAAGGTTACCATCAGTTGCTTGGAGAAATGCGGTAATCGAACTGTGTCTGACTCTATGGGGCGACATTTTTTTAGAGATGCCAGCGTTTTCAGAGTATTTGAGGACAATGGCTCGAATACAAACGATACCAATATACTGAAGAATCCCCACCTGATTACGAGGCCAGGTGGGTGATGTTTTAACTTCTCTCCCCTACTCTCGAACAACCACCAGCCCCCTGCAAATACAACAGTCCAATATTGCCTTGAGTATTTGTACTTACTTCACTCAGTTTGCTGATAAAGAGTATGGTATATACTCTTTACCAAAAGACAGCATTGTAGTCTTTTGGGCGAGTTAACGCAAAGTTTGTAGCGCTTGCCTTGCTACTACTTCTGCCCTCGCTGATGTCACTTTCTGGTAGCGTAATGTAGTTTGAATATTCTCATGTCCCATCAGCGCCCGTAGTTCTTCGATGCCCATCAGCCCCACTCGTTCTGTAGCGAAAGTGTGGCGCAGGTCATGTAGCCGAATCTGGTGCAGTTGGGGATAGGGGGCGATCGCTGCGGTGAAGTCCTTGTATGCAGTGGCGTAACTGAGGCGACTGGCTTTACCCGAAAAAGGTTGCGCTGCGGTAAACAGAGCATCGTGGTCTGCATGACGCTCGTAGCGCAGGTATAGGTCGAGGGCGGCTGCGGCATCATCGCCATAAAAGCACCAGCGCTGTTTGTTGCCCTTGCCCACCACCTGGAACTTACGGCAAGCATTGTCCACATCGCCCCAATCGAGTGCCAGCACTTCGCTCACCCTTGCCCCAGTCTGGTGTAGCAGGCGTACCAAAGCACCCAAACGATACTCAGACGCAGTGGCTTCGTAGAGCAACGCTAGTTGTTCTGGGGTCAGATATAGCACTGGCTCATCGCTATTGTGTTCGCCCTTGTCCCGGTCGGGTTTGCGCGTCTTTAGTCTGGCAATGGGATTGGCGACCAAGTATCCCCGCTCAACGGCAAAGTTGAACAACGCCGCGACGATAGCCTGGTGACGGCGGTGCGTAGTGTAGGCCAGGTGAGCGAGGCCGTTGAGGTATGCTTCCAAGTCCTGACGTGTCAACTCTTGTACCGGAATGCTGCCATACTTTTGTAGCAAGTTTAGTAGCGTTTGTTCGTAACTGCGTAGCGTTCTCTTGGCGTATCCGGGTTGACTAAGGAACTGACTGGCAACGTAAGCTAAAGTGACATTCTGGGCAGTCATGGTGCAATAAAGCTACAGTTTGTTATGTATAAAGTCTAAATAACTATTTTGTATACTAATGAGCGCCAACCTCGCCCCAAACCCCGAAGAAAGCCTTGCCGAGTACGTGAAGCGGCTGCGAACGAGTGCAGCGATGACCCAGGAACAACTGAGTGCAGCAGCAGGACTACATCGACAAAGCCTAACCAAAATTGAAGCAGGCAAGACAACACGACTGAGTAAAAAAGCCAAGGCAGGTCTGGCAGCCGCCTTCCTCATCCCAACCGAGTACCTTGATGCCGTCGCGGGAGACGCAGGTGCGATCGCCGCCCCAGCGTTACTCAAACTCTGTCCCCAGTGCTGGATACCGGGAACCGCAGCCGACCCGATGTGGACAGATTTGCGATCGCGCTATTGCTTTGCTTGCGGCAGCGCCCTGGTCAGAGAGTGCCGCAACTGCCACCAACCCATCACCTCTCACCAGCACCGCTTTTGTCCTTATTGTGGCCTAGCGTACAAGAATGCCAGCGCCACCCCAACCAACGTTAGACCCGCTAGCCCACCGGGTTCTGGAATCGAAGTGGGTTCAAAGGTCGGATGAGTCACTGGTTGCCATACCACGTTGTCAAGGCCAAAAGCGTAATCTCCCTGGTCGAAACTGACTTTCTGTATGGGTACGTTGCTCACCAGTCCCCAGAACAAATCGGTGGTGGTGTCGGCATCGACATTGATAGCTAATTGCCAATTATTGCCATGAATTAAGTCAAGCGATAGTAGTAAATTTTGGGCAGGTGCGCCAACAGATAAGCCATCAAAAGCAAGGGCAGTTATTGGACTGGTGAAATCAATCGTAAACCTATTTCCTTGCCAATATTGGTTTAGTTGAGAACTGACGCGATTACCGCCATTGATAGAAAACGGTAATGATACAGACTCAAAATTCTCCCATTGCACTGTCCCTGCTGTTATTAAAAAAGCCGCTCGTTCTTCGGCAACTGCATCATCAACTTGCCCGTAAAACAATTGCACGGCATCAGCAGAAGTCGGTAGTAACGCAGTTAATAATGCAGCCAGAAATGTTGCTGATTTTTTCATGTTTTACTCACAAATAATACTTTTGAACAACAGCAATCCGCCGTCGCAACAAATTCACCGCATCCCGCCGCTGCAACGCTGCCATTGCCCTGGCGTAGGCGTCGCTATCCGCACGTCCCAGGTACAACAATTTCTTGCCCCCAGGCAGCGATCGCGACCTGGACTTGATGCGCCAGTAGGTGTGACCTTTGCGCCTGTGCCGTTCCAGATGGGCATCGCGCGGCAATACCCACTGTTTCTCTAGCTCCACCAGTTCTGCTTGGAGTGTCCGTAGTGCCTGCTGCCTTAGTTCTGGGGAGTGTAACGGTACGAGCAGGGTGGGTTGTTTGGGAATGCAGTACGCGCCCTGAGCCAAGCGCCGGGGGCTGATGCCGAAGATGGCCTCGACCCACGCTCTGAAGTCATTTGCCAGCCAGTGTTTCTCGAAGGTCTGCCAGCGCGTGAGATAGCCGTCGTTGTAAGGTACAGCGCCGCGCTGTGGTAGGTGGTGCTGCGGTTGGATAATGACCCCAACGACCAAATGCACCCTAGACAGTTCGTAGGCACGAAGCATCACCTGCTCTCGTTCTGCGGGGCATTCGATTGTGTTCAGTACGTAACTGAGCATCACCACGTCTGCTGCCCCAATGGGATTGTCGGGGAAATAGTACGGGTCATAGCCTGCGATCGCATAACCCTGTGCTGCCAGCAGTTCTACGTCTTTACCCCGCCCACAGCCGTAGTCAAAGATGGTCGTTTGCTTGGTCACGACCCCACTGGCGATCGCTGTCTGCATCAGTGGTGAAAGTGCAGAGCGCATCTTGGCTGCCCGATGGCGCTGTATCTGTATTGGGGCAGCGCTCATACGGAAGCCGTTAGTTCCATCGTCGAGTTGAATGCTGCGGGGATAGAGGCTTCACGCTCTGTAGCTGAGAATGTAAGTTCCTGGGGCTAGTAAGGTGCTTAGTTCGCTGAAGTAGCTGTCCCCAGAACTAGCTACAACGCTGTTGGTTGTAGCATTGATGACTTGTGCGATCGCTCCCTCGGTATGCAAGTTCAAGGCTACACCTTGACTCACGGTGAACTGGGCGCGGTCGTTCGCGTCGTCGCCGCCAATGTTCTCATCAATGACGCTAGTTCCCGGCAGGCCAGAGCGCGTCACTGTCCCGAAGTTCCAGCGCTGTCCCGTGAGGCTGTCGATTTCAGTCGGTTGCAACGTTCCCATATCCCACGATGCGCTGCCGCCTCCCATATCTGGTGAAAGCGGTTGGTAGTCAGCATTGATGAGAGTGTTGTTGCCGATGAGGTTGGTGTTGGATAAGGAGTACCGAGGATTGAAAGGATTGTTGCGGAAAGCGACCTCATTGGATTGCGGAGTTCTTAGGTCGTTGTACTCGATGGTCAAACCAGTCACCACGTCCCTTCCTACAGAAATGCCGTTGTGGGAGTTAGCAACTGTGTTGTTGGTCACCGATACAACAGAGTAACCAGGGTCGCGGACAACGATGCCAGCAAGGTTACCATTGCGGCTGGTGTTGGCTCCCGTGACGAAGTTGCCCTCTACAGACACAGAACCGCTTCTGCGTCCAGTATTGCGGATTTGACAACTCCCCGTCCTGAA
>DNGJ01000473.1:2433-53010 GCA_003486305.1 Cyanobacteria bacterium UBA11371 | reverse complement strand
AATGAAATCAGCCCCAGGCCGACTAGCATCGCTCCCGCTAGGGGTAGCACTGGTATCAGCCAGGCATACTGATAGATTGCTTCCATCATTGATGCCTACTTTAATATTCTCAACTCTCGTTGCCTAGACTGTAAACAATTGTGACATACATAGCTAATCGTCATCTAATTGATTAATAACCCACCCCGATTGGTCAGGGTGGGTTTGTTTAGGATTTAATCGGATTCGGGAGCTGCTTTAGACCGAATGGGTTTGATATTGGCGCGATCGCACCCGTGAAGTCGCACAGGTGAACGAAATCGCTTGCAGAGCTTGCCAGACGTCATCGCGACCTCGGAAGTTTTCCAGCCGATGCAAGATCTGTCCGTCTTCAAACAAAATTAACGTTGGTAGCGAGGTCAAGTGATAGGCATTTGCCAACTTGAAATTGCTATCCGCATTTATGCCAACTAATTTGACATTTCCGCCCAATTGTGATTGAAATTTTTGCAATTGGGGGTTGATCAGCTTGCACAGACCGCACCAGGGCGCCCAAAAATGAACTAACACGGGAATGGGAGAGGCTAAAACTTCTTGTGTAAAATTCCGTTCCGTGACGATCGGTTCCATGATCCCTCAAAGCAAGTTTTATAGAGTTTTATTATCGACTAGGGATCATGCTACATCGATTCGGGATCATCTGCTCTAGGGGAATTACAGATATGCGATCGCTTGCTCGGGGATCGGGGTGCTGGTGCAGGTGAGCAGGTGAGCAGGTGAGATGGGGAGAATGTAGATTTAAATTCACCTTCTGCACACTTGCACACGCGCACACCTGCTTACCAGCTAACCCTAGCGGTCGCTGCCATTAACAAGGGGTGCGCCCACCACAGCAGACCTACGAAAACGGCTACACCTAAATAGGCGGGACGAAGAAACTCGCTCCATACTAAGGTTTGACGCCCTTGGAGGATAGCCAGAAAGGGTATAACCGTGGTTCTGGCTTTTACGGCTGCAAAAGCTTCGCCGTAGCGTCGCAAGAGTCTTTTATCCCCGTGCCAAACACCAAACAAATGGTGCAATACTAACCCAATCGAGGTTAACAAGGTAAATGTAGAACCGATCCAAAGCGTGTGGGCGATGCACCAAATCAGCTGTCCTACCATTTGGGGATGCCTGGTGATGCGGATGATGCCGGTTTCGTACAAATGTACTTGGGGTTTCTCGATGGCGGCAATTTCCAACAGGTTAAACGTTGCTGGATAGAGAAACAGAAACGATATCGCCGATAGCACCCAGACGAGCGGTTTTACTGCTGGAACGCCTTGGACTTGCCACAACTGCAAGCCGTCGTAGCGGTGGTTGAAAAAGTAAATAATCATTGCCACAGCCAAATTGAGGCTGACGAGGGCAAACAAAATGCGGTACAGTCTAGGGCCGATGAGTTTTTCTGCCCTGGGACGCAAAGCGGCTAAACCGCTGTGAGCGATCGCAAACCCCAGTAATAAACCCAGCATTGTCAAGTGACTGGGAGTAAGCCAAGCAATTTCTAGCATAAATCGTTAAGTATTTTAACTCTGGTGAAGTTCCCCAAACCCGATGCGGCAAAGTATTCTCAAGGATCAAGATCCCTTGTTGTGTTACTTTCGATGTCAGTGGAAGTCTCAAAACGTAATTCGCTGCGAATCGCGGATGGCAAACTTCATCGGATGATGGATAGTTGTCTCAAGGCTTCTTTCCCCTTTCAGGTTTAGCATTATGTCTGACCTTCCTTTCACTTTAGATCAGTTGCGTATTCTCAAGGCGATCGCTGCTGAGGGAAGCTTCAAGCGTGCCGCCGATAGCTTATATGTTTCCCAACCCGCCGTCAGTTTGCAAGTGCAAAACTTAGAGCGGCAGTTGGACGTGCCTTTATTCGACCGAGGAGGGCGAAGGGCACAATTGACAGAAGCAGGTCATCTACTACTCAGCTACGGTGAGAGAATTTTATCGCTTTGCGAGGAAACTTGTCGCGCCATTGAGGATTTGCAAAATCTTCAAGGAGGCACCCTGATTGTGGGAGCCAGTCAGACGACAGGAACCTATCTCTTACCGCGCATGATCGGGTTATTTCGCCAAAAATATACCGATGTGGCAGTGCAATTGCACGTTCACTCTACCCGCCGCACTGCCTGGAGCGTAGCTAACGGACAAATTGACCTGGCAATCATTGGCGGCGAAGTTCCACCCGAACTCGCAGATTCCCTGGAGATTACGCCGTATTTAGAAGACGAACTGGCTTTGATTTTACCCCCGTCCCATCCTTTCGCCAAACTGGAAACTATTCAAAAAGACGACCTTTACAAGTTGCAGTTTATTGCTTTAGACTCCCAATCGACTATCCGCAAGGTAATCGACCAAGTACTGACGCGCTGCGGCATCGATACCAGGCGTCTCAAAATCGAAATGGAATTAAATTCGATCGAAGCGATTAAAAATGCCGTCCAATCGGGATTAGGAGCTGCGTTTGTTTCCATTTCGGCGATTGAGAAGGAATTGCAAATCGGCGTCCTCCACCGCACCCGCATTGAAGATGTTATGGTCAAGCGCATCCTGTCGGTGCTGATCAATCCTAACCGCTACCGTTCCAAAGCTGCCGAAGCCTTTTCTAGAGAAATCTTGCCCGCATTCGCCACGACGACATGGGGAAAGGAAATGCTAGAAACATCGCCTGTGACGGTAGCCAATTCCTTCAAAGCAACCGTAGGGCATACTGGAAATACCCATGTCGCAGGAAGTTAAAAGTTAAAAGCAAAAAGGAAAAAGTCAAAATAAAAACTGAAAGGAAGACTGTTTTTACCTACTTGCCTTTTAACTTTTACCTTTGTTTTGACCCTGGTTATGGAACTTTACTGCACCCGTCCAGCTTGCCCCCGCCCCCTTAACCTGTTTTCGGATTTGGACGATCCGGCTACCCTGAAGCGGGTTCCTCAAAAGTACTGCACGACCTGCGGAATGCCGCTAATTTTGGCGGATCGTTACATGCCCTTAAAGCTGTTGGGGCAGGGTGGATTTGGGGCAGCATTTTTAGCACGCGATCGCTATACTCCCACCATGCGTCGCTGCGTAGTCAAGCTGTTTCAGCCATCGGGAAACTTAACCCCTCAGCAGTTACAAACCGCCCAAAATCTTTTTGAACGCGAAGCAGAAGTTCTGGAAGAATTGGGCAACCAACACGCTCAAATTCCAGACTTATTTGCCTTTTTTCAGTTAACTGTACCCAGCCTTCAACCCGGAAAAAAAGAACAATTTTTTTATCTAGTACAAGAATTAATCGACGGGGAAAACCTAGAAGAAGAATTTACCAAAAATGGTAAATTCTCAGAATCTCAGGTATTAGAAATATTGCAGCAAATTCTACCAGTGCTGCAATTTGTCCACGAACACGGCTCGATCCATCGCGATATTAAGCCATCGAATATCATGCGATCGCGCAAGGGTTCTCTTTTCCTCTTAGATTTTGGTGCGGTCAAACAGGTAACAAAAGTAGCAGGCTCGTCTGCAAGCTCTACGGGTATTTACTCAATGGGATATGCCCCCCCAGAACAAATGTCCGGCGGTCAAGTCTATCCTTCAACCGATTTATATGCCCTGGCGGTAACTTGCCTGACCTTATTGACTGGCAAGCCACCCAATGAATTATTTGATACTTATAACAATCAGTGGAACTGGAAAACGTATGCTCAGGTAAGTCCTCGACTGGCGAATATTTTAGACCGTATGCTCTTGACTTCGCCTAATCAGCGATACCACTCAGCACAGGAAGTGCTAGCAGCCTTGACTTTACCTCCACCCGCTCCCCCCGTGCAAACGACTGCTGCGGTAACGCCTGCAAATCCACCTCCACCGGCAATCTCTGTGCGACCGAGATTTTCGCTGGTGGAAGTATTGGGTGCAGCGGCATTTAGTGGATTTGAGGGTGGATTAATTGCGATCGCTCTTTCGAGTCTCCCCGTCACGCCGGGAATTAGCATGGGATTAACCGTGGCGATCGTGGGCTGTCTAATTTATGCTCAGTACCGCCGCATTCTGGAAGGGAAAGATCTGCCGATTCTGATCGGGATTAGCCTCACAATTGTGCTGATATTCCGTAATGCTCTCGTACCGGCGTGGATAATTACCTTGTTTGGCAATCCAATTGTGGGTGTATTATTTGTAGCCGGGTTAACAGCAGCGGGAGCGATCGCAGTTACCGCTCTATTTAGACTCATTTACAAAATACTTTCCCTCATGCTTTAAGTTCTGTCAAAACTATCAGTTATGAGTCAAAAAAACGAAACGACAGTTTTAATTTTAGCTCTGTTAATTACAACTGGCTTAATCGGTTTGGGTTTTTGGTGGTTTACCAGTAATTCTGGTGACAAAACGGGGAATTTAACCAATCAAACCGACCAATCTAACGGTAAAACTTTTACTCAAGTAAAAAACGTACCCAGCGGACTATTTAGTTATGGAGGTAGCACGACTTGGGCGACAATTAGGCGCGATTTAGACCCAGCGATTCAAACAGTTTGGCCTCAATTTAAGCTGCGCTACACTCATCCTGTCAAAGGTACGCCTAGTACGGGTGCGGGTATTCGCATGTTATTAGACAATCAATTGTCTTTTGCTCACGCTTCTCGCCCGATTGAAGATAAAGAATACGAACAAGCGAAACAACGAGGTTTTACTTTAGTAGAAATTCCAGTAGCAATTGATGGGAGAGCGATCGCAGTCCACCCAAGCTTGAATATTCCAGGTATAACCATGCAGCAACGCGATGATATTTATGCAGGCAAAATTACCAACTGGAAACAACTCGGTGGTCCAAATCTGAGAATCAAGCGTTACGCCGTACAAGGTGACGAAGGGGACAATCTTGAAATAGTACCAACTCCCACCGAAGCTATCCGTAAAGTTGCGGAAGATCCAGCAGGAATGTTTGAAGCTTCAGCCCCTTTATTAGTACCGCAGTGTAAAGTTAAAACTTTGTCACTAGGTCGAAGTTCCGCTCAACTAATTACACCATATAAGCAACCTTTTGTGCCGCTGTCAGAGTGTCCATCTAAGCGTAATGAAGCGAATACAGAAGCTTTTTTGAGCGGGGAATATCCCTTAACTCGGCGGCTATTTGTAGCTGTCAAAAAGAACAATCAAATTGACCAGCAAGCAGGAGAAGCATATGCCAATTTATTGCTAACAGAACAGGGTCAAAAAATGATTGAAAAGGCGGGATTTGTCAGAATTCGCTAAAGCTAGCTACCTATGTCCCAAAAAAATGAAACAACAATTTTAATTTTAGCCCTTGTAATTACAATAGGATTGCTAGTTACGGGTTTTTGGGTGTTTAATCGGGTAATAAATCCACAAAAAACTCAACCACTTCCACCTTTTACTGGACGTTTAGAAAAACGTATAAGTTTAGGCAACAAAATTTTAGTCAATCAAGATAGAAACCCTAATAAAGAAGCCGGAGTGACAGCGTTTGCGAAAGGAGATTTTTCTACAGCAATTTCACAGCTAGAATCTTCCTTAAGAAAGAAACGAAACGATCCAGAAGCTTGGATTTACTTTAATAATGCTAAAGCAACTCAAAATAATCCTCTCAAAATAGGCGTTAGCGTTCCGATTGGGGGAAATCTAAATATTGCTAAAGAAATTCTCAGAGGTGTGGCTCAAGCTCAAGATGAAACTAATAACAGTGGCGGTATAAATGGGATGCCATTGCAAGTTGAAATTGCCAATGATGATAATGACCCCAGCATCGTCAAAAAAATTGCCGACAAATGGGTGAAAGACACCAAAATTTTAGCAGTCGTGGGTCATAATACGAGCGATGCTTCCCTCGCAGGCGCGCCAATTTATCAGCAGGGAAATTTGGTGATGATTTCTCCCACCAGCAACGCCAAAAAGCTATCTGGAATTGGTAGTTATATATTTCGGACGATTCCTAGTATTAGTTCTGAGGCTGAAGTTCTTGCCCGTTATGCGCTCAAAACAAATCGCCTGAGCAAACTAGCGATTTGCGCTGATTCGCAAGCCAAAGCGAGTCAGTCTTTTAAAGAAGAGTTTATTGCTAAATTTGATAATGAGGGAGGGGAAATTAGTCAAATTGCTTGCGATTTTTCCGAGCCAAATTTTAACGCCAGTGCAGTAATTTCTCAAGCTGTGAGTGATGGGGCAGAGGGCTTAGTATTAGCGGCTTCGGTGGATAAAATTAAGCGATCGCTTGACATAAGCATATCCAATAAAGGGCGACTGTCTTTGATGGGAAATTCTACACTGTACACGATTGACACGCTCAAATTCGGTCAAGCAGACGCGAACGAAATGGTGTTAGCTGCACCGTGGCATCCCCAGGCAATTCCAGATAATCCTTTTCCTAAAAATGCTAGAAATTATTGGGGCGGCGATGTGAATTGGCGGTCGGCATTAGCCTATGATGCTACTCAAGCGATTATTGCCGGTTTAAACCAAGATAATACTCGCCAAGGACTGCGAAAAGCTTTATCGAGTTCGCAGTTTTCAGCTAATGGTGCGACGGGCAAGATTCAGTTTTTACCATCAGGCGATCGCAACGCCTCCTCAATCCTCGTTAAAATTCAACCAGGTCAATCTTCCGGCACAGGCTACGATTTCGCACCCCTGCCACAATAGCAAATCTTGAGGCAATTTATTTATATCTCAAAAAAGTGCAAGTTATCTCAAACAGGCTGCTAATGGCTAATCGCTAATGGCTAATATTACCGCTCTTCTGTCACTCTGATGAGAGTATAATTAGGGAAAACAGCTAAAACCCAAGTACAGCTTATGGATCAGCCACGCCCAGCTCGACCAACCATAAATTTTATCGATGAATATTGCGCCGCCTACAGAAATCTGTTTTCAGATGTGAGAAGTTTTGAGGCTTTTAAGCATCTGCATATCGGGATGATATCTGAGCTAAAGCGCAAAACATTACCAGCAATAGCAGAAATAGTAGGATTACCATTATCGCAATCGTTGCACCATTTTTTGAGTAAATCTCCTTGGTCAGCTAAGCAACTGAGAAGCCAGAGGTTGGAGTATACGTTCCAAAAATTAAAAGGCCGAAAAATATTTGTAATTATTGATGAGACTCGAGATAAGAAAAAAGGTAAAAGTACAGATTATGTCAGTCGCCAGTATCTAGGTAAGTTGGGAAAAATAGACAATGGTATCGTCGCGGTAACAGCTTGGGGTTTAATCGATAATATGACCTTTCCCTTAACTTTTGAAATTTATAAACCGAAACCACGCCTCCATCCAGGAGATGTCTATCGTTCCAAACCGGAAATAGCCGCCAATATGGTGCGACAAATTAAACAAATGGGATTTGAAATAGAACTGGTATTAGCAGATAGTCTGTACGGAGAAAGTGAAACAACTTTTTTAGGATGTTTAGAAGAATTACACCTGAACTTTATAGTAGCTATTAGAAGTAATCATGGTGTCTGGTTGCCTCATGGACAGAAGGTTCGGCATAATCGATGGCGAAAATTTGACAGAGTTTTCAGTGATACAGCTAAAGAAATACGCTATGTGAGAGAAATTGTTTTTGGCAAAAAAAGATATCGGAGATATTGGGAAATTACTACAGCTCCAGAAACCTTACCACCAAACTCAACCTGGTATGTGATGACTGAAATTGGCGATTTAAGTTACAAGGATGTTGACAACTTATATGCGTGCAGAAACTGGGTAGAATATGCCTTAAATCAAAGTAAGAATGAATTAGGGTGGTCAGATTTTCGGTTGTTACATTACTCAGATATCGAAAGGTGGTGGGAGATAGTTTCGAGTGCTTATTTCTTGGTAAGCTTATTTACTCTGCCTGGGACTGAACAGCAGGGCTTTACATCTGGCAATGAGGGTGAACGAGTTATAGAACTTCTCACAGAACACCCACAGTGGGATAGAGGAAAAGGTTGGAAGAACATTTTAAATAATCTCCGTTTAGTTAGTTTACCTTTTATTTGTTTTAACTTGATTCTTCCCTGGTTAAACATATTTCCAATTCCACAATTATCTTTGGGCTTTCCAAGGCTTATTACTTTAATGAATTTTCTCTCTCATCCTTTTCAAGATGCCACTCTATCAGTCGATTACCACTTTTCCTCTGCTTAGAGTGACAGAAGAGCGGTATGTCCGGTAGCAACGGTTGTGTAACTGCTAATACCCGATCGCTAATGGTGGCAATCAGCAATTAGCAATTAGCAATTACCAAGAAACCCGGTTTTTTTGCAAAAACCAGGTTTCTTTGGTGGTTTCTTTTGTTTTAGCGACGAAGCGTTATATCTCCGGGTAAGCAGATGAGATTATCATCCTGGGTGTGAATTAACCCGCGTTGGCGTAATTTACCCATTAAGCGCGTTACGGTGACGCGAGTGGAACCGATGGCGCTGCCAATTTGAGCGTGAGTCAAAGTCCAAGGCAGACAGTAGCCTTGTTCGGCTGGTTCGCCATATTCTTCAATTAACAGGGTGAGAAATCCTAACAAGCGGTCAATGGTGCGCCGCTGTCCCAGAGTACTCAGCCACAATAGCTTGCGCTGGTGCTGATAGCGAAAGGCATCTAATACTTCGCGCCGGAAGTGAGGCCAGTTGTCGAGGTCGTGCCAATACATCCAAACTACCGATGTTTGGTCAACGTGGGCATAACTGTGGAGTGTAAAGGGTGATTGAGCGACGATTTCAAACGGCTGTCCTGCACCAACAAAGCCTAAGAATGCTTCCTCAGCAGTTGTGCTAGTGGCGCGAGCAGTGCGACTGGTGGCACTGACCTGGGCGACACCCACCATTCGGACAGCGCCGCGCTGGACTAGGTAGAGCAGTCCGGGGCGGGCAGGTATTTTCTCGTCTTTACTGAAGGTGCGACACCGATAGTGTTCTTGCGCCCAGTCTAGAATCCGCTGCCAGGTTAAAAAGGGCCGTGCTGACTCTGAAGATACAGATGCCTCTGATGATACCGAATTCGGTTGAACGGGAAGGGATTGTTGGAGCATAAGTCAAGCTCTCAAAAACGAGTAAACAATGGGTTTTTGCTTTCAAAGCTCGGTTTAACTCCACGCACTACCTTTTTTTTTTGCGGTAGCAAGCGTTGAGTTATCTATACGATCTTTATATAAGTCTTACTGTAACTCTAAAGTAATAAAAGATACTTTAGTTTTTAACAAATTCTCCGATTAGTCAGATTTTAATTTGTTATGTGTGTCTGAAGATACATCCAAAGATAGATGGCAAGAGAGAAAGAAGAGACGTTTGGGGTTGAATTTCCGGCGATCGCGCATCTTTTACGTTGCAAGTTGCAAGCGGCAGCAGTTTTAGCGATCCAAAATCTGGGCATCTCTACCTTTGGGCAGAAATATCTAGAGTTACAAGCAATACCGTTGCGGGCAGTCAAGGGTGGAAAGCAGGTGGTGTATGTATCTGCGATCGCACTCAAACTAGCAAACGCCTGGAACAAGCCAGTTACAGACATCGCCACCGTTATAGGGGCAAATCTGCTTTGCGGGAATGAGTCCAAGGATAGGGCAACAAATGCCGCGTTACAAAATTTTACCGTTAAAGTTGTCGCTCCTGGCTGGATTTACTTGCAATTGAACGACTTAGAAACGGCAGCGTGGTTACAGCGCCTAGCTCAAGCACCCCCTGGGGTGGGCACTCTGGGGGTAGAGGAGCAGATGGAACGTTACCCGTGTCCTCTATTTGATGCTCAATATGCCCATGCGCGTTGTTGCTCGCTGCTGCGCCTTGCCGATCGAGAAGGTATGATCGAACTTGCTCAAAGCGATCCAAAGATCGGTTCTTTGTTTAGAGCGATCGCTCCTCACCCGATTCCTTGGCTCGATAGCGACCAAAAACTGCGCTTGGTGCATCCTGCCGAAAGTAACCTAATTTTCCATTTGCTGACATTACTCGATGACCTCTACTCGCTTTCCCCATCGCGCCATCAAGTTGATTGGGAAAAATCCGCCAGCAATTTAAGTCAAGTGTTTCTGACTTTCTATAGCCAATGCCGTATTTGGGGTGAAGTAAAAACAGAAAATCCCCAACTCGCTCAAGCCAGATTGGGATTAATCCTGGCAACTCAACCGTTGCTGCACTTGTTGTTGCAAGACTTGTTAGGCGTACCAGCACCGCTCGAACTCTAAATAAGTTCCGATCAGAAAGAGGACCGACGACTGGCCGTGTTTCGTCTCGGTCCTCCAACTGGTTCGCTCCTCACACAGTTGTCACTATACAGGAGGTCACCTAGATTTGTCACGCCTAATTTATTAAATTTTCATGACAATAGCAACAAAATAGGGATCGGTCATCGAGCAAGCGGTTGATTTGGTGGCGGTAGGGAACAGCAGCAAAACTTTGAGCTGCGGACAAAACTTACTGATGCCGTGCCCCTACAATGTTGTGTTGCTAGGAAAGGATAAATTCTTCGATTGCTGCGGCGACGCCATCTTGCTCGACGCTGGGGGCAATCCAATCGGCGAAGTCTTGCACTTTTGGGGGTGCATTGCCCATCGCCACGCCAATACCGGCATATGCCAGCATCTCCACATCGTTGAAGTTATCGCCAACGGTCATCACGTTACTCGCTTGCAGTCCCAGAATTTCTTCGGCGAGGTAACGCACTGCGGTTCCCTTGTTCACCAACGGGTTAGCTGCTTCAAAAAACGTTGCGACGGATGTGGTGAGGTAAAGTTCGGCGGGGGTGTATTGCTGCTGCAACGAACCGTGCAAGCGTGCGATTAAGTCGCTATCGTCGCTGAGGGCTAATACTTTCGTCGGTTCGTCTGCCAAAGCGTTGCGGAGGTCACCAACGGCAATAGGCTCGATATTAGAGCGTTGGGCATAAAGTTTTGTTTCCTCGGTTATTTCCCGCACGTATAGCTGGTCGTTGATGTAGAAGTGGACTGAGAGCAGATTTCGCAGTTCGCTTTGCTCGAAGTAATCGAGCAGCTGCGATGCGAGTTGACGAGAAACCGGCAGGTGACGCAGAACATTTTGCGTTGCCGGATCTTTAATTAACGCGCCTTGGTAGGCACATAACGGCAGATCCGAGGCAATTGCTTGATGAAAGCGCAACGCGGAACGATACATGCGACCCGTTGCGATCGCTACCCTTACCCCTTTTGCTCGTGCGGCTTCAATTGCTTGTAGGACGGGTGGGCGAATTTGGTTCGACTCGCCTGCGATCGTGCCGTCAATATCCAACACCAGCAGTTGTATATCGCCAGCAGCGATCGCTTCTTTCCTGGATGCCGAAGCCGGATCGGCAACAGATGCTTTCTGCATGATTGCTTGTCGGTTTTCTCAAGTCTTCCATTTAGAGGGTAGCAGTAGGGGCGTTTTTCTCTGACTACCGCTCGCCGCAAGGCGTTCAAGCCGTTATCCGCGCGGCAGTTTCTTTTTTTACTGAGTTCCTCTCACTTGTATGGGAGGATTATTTACTTTCTCAACGTATATACTTATATTTGTTTTTTCACTAAATAAATATACTTACGTAATAACCCTTAAGCAAGCTCAGCAATTATACGGAAAATAGCGCTGGATAGCAAGACCAAACTTAAGCAAAAACCAGGGTTGGGGAACGAGAAGGGGCTGCGATCGCAATTTTATACGTGTATATCACAGGGGTATACTTAAAAATCAATTTCACACAAATTTCACAAATCAGCATAAATATGTAAAGAGTTGAAGAAAAACCCGCTCTAGTCCTAGATTTCACTGAGCCAATCAAGTTTAATAAAAGTACGGTGAAATCGGCTAGAGGAAAACAGAAATGAAAACTAATATTTTTCGTAACTTAATGACTGCTGCTGCTACTGCTACTGCACTTGTTAGTTTAGCGGCTCCTGGAGAAGCGGCGTCTTTACTACCAGGTGAAACATTTGGGACTAATGGCCTCAAATTTGTTCAGGATACCAACGTAGAATTTACTTTTATTCAATCAAACGGTGCTTTTCAATCAACCCTAAAATTGTTTGAAGTAGGCTCGGGCAATACGCTGACAGCGGTTAAAACATTATTTGCCGAAACAAAAGGCTCGGATGACGGTTGGAAGAACGGTTGGCTAGGAACTTGTGGAAACACAGTGCTAAACTGTACTACCTATTACACATTTCAAGCGAATAAAACCTACACGTTAGGTTTAGACAGCGGTGCTAATGGAATCGTTTATTCAACTACTGCATTAAATAATTTTGCTCCGGGTGGAACGCAGCAAGCTGTGTTTAACTCATTCGGTTCGCAAGGACAACCAGATACAACTCCATTTCCGATTGGAGATGGAGGTCAGTTCCAAGCAGCCGATCCTTTGGCGATGGTGGTCAAAATCGGTATCGACGATCGCGGGAACAATAACGACAAAGACTTTCAAGACTTTACTGTAACAGCATTGGGAACCCGCTCGGTACCAGAACCGACGACTTTGGCTGGTTTAGCGTTGAGTTCGGTTGCTTTAGCTTTCTCTCGCCGCCGTCGCGTAGGTAGCGTTTAATTAAGGACTGGATATTTGTTCAGGTTGATTTGAACAGAAAAAAAAGACCTGTGCAAGGCAAGTGTAGCGGCAGCATTAATCATGCCGCTACACAAAGCCTTTTGGCTCTACCTCAATAATTTGCAATCCGCTATATGCGTAGTTACGCTAATACGGGATGCCAAAAACAAATTTTTTGTGGCTTTTTTATCTAAAAAATACTGAAATTTTTCCGAGAAAAACGCAATCAACAAAAATAGTATCAGTAAATATAATTAAATTTAATTGAAAGGGCTTGCTTTTATCCGCAGAATCACTTAAATTAATAAGTAAGGTACAAAAAAGATTGATAGGGCGCAGTATTATATCAGAATATTGAGCTTTAAACTTACATTCACAAAATTTTCACAAATTACCCTTGGTTTTATAAAGACTTGAATAAAAGACAGAGCTAACGGCATATGTAGACAAGGGATCTGGTTGAATACAACTAGGGTTCATTCTGCCAG
The DNA here is from genome assembly GCA_003486305.1 of Cyanobacteria bacterium UBA11371. Classification (GTDB taxonomy): domain Bacteria; phylum Cyanobacteriota; class Cyanobacteriia; order Cyanobacteriales; family Aerosakkonemataceae; genus Microseira. The sequence goes on along the minus strand of DNGJ01000473.1, from coordinate 40,009 downwards.
AGAAGGAAAAATCAAATGAAAGCTAAACAGGTTCTGGGTTTGATGGCGGCTGCTAGTACGGCTTTGGTTAGCTATGCGGTTCCGGGAAAAGCAGCTTCTCTAACCCCAGGTGAAAGTTTTGGCAACCAGGGCATCAAATTTCTGGAAAATACCGACGTAAGATTTACGTTTGTTCAATCGAACGGAATGTTTCAATCAACCGTCAAACTTTTTGAAGTAGGCGCTGACAACGCGCTGACATTTGTTAAAGATTTGTTTGTCGAGACGAAAGGCTCGGATCGCAGCTGGCACAATGGTTGGCTGGGTACTTGCGGAAATACAGTAGCCTTTACAGAAGGCACGAGTTGTACGAGTTATTTCACATTTCTAGCGAACAAAACCTACACTTTAGGGTTAGATAGCGGGGTGAACGGAATTGTTTACTCGACAACGGCATTAAATAATTTCGCTCCAGGTGGAACGCAACAAGCTGTGTTTAACTCATTTGGTTCGCAAGCACAAGCGGATACAACTCGATTTACAGGTGCAAATGGAGCTGCGTTTCAATCAGGCGATCCGTTGGCGATGATTGTCAGAATTGGCTTCGACGATCGCGGAAACGGTAACGATAAAGACTTCCAAGATGTTACAATTACCGCGTTTGGTAGCAGGACAGCAGTTCCCGAACCTACGGCTTTGGCTGGTTTAGCGCTGAGTGGGGGTGCTTTAGCCTTCTCGCGTCGTCGTCGCGTGGGTAGAGTTTGATCGGCGGACGGATATTTCTTCAGGTTAATGTGGAAAAGGTTCGCGGGTAGCTAAAATGGAGCTTGTGTTAAAATCCGCTCTGTGCTGCCGTGGAAATGCCGCTAATTATTTTGGTTGATGGTCACTCGTTAGCGTTTCGTTCGTTCTATGCTTTTGCTAAAGGACGAGATGGGGGGTTAAAAACTTCCACGGGAATTCCGACAAGCGTGTGTTTTGGCTTTATCAAGTCGCTGTTGGAAGTAATGGCGTCAGAGAAACCGGATAGTATAGCGATCGCATTCGATCTGGGGTTACCGACTTTCCGCCACGAAGCAGACGATACTTATAAAGGCGATCGCGTTGAAACGCCGGAAGATTTCATCACCGACCTGAAAAATCTCCACGACTTGCTAGATGCCTTTAGCTTGCCCATTTTAACCGCTCCCGGCTACGAGGCGGATGACGTTTTGGGCACTTTGGCAAAAAAAGCAACTGCTGCTGGATATAAAGTCAAAATTCTCACCGGCGATAGAGACTTATTTCAACTCGTAGATCCAGATGGGTGCATCACCGTTTTGTATCTAGGTAAAACCTTCTTGCAGCGCAGTAGCAATACTGGACTTACAGAGTTTGGCAGAGAGCAAGTTAAAGAAAAAATGGGAGTATTCCCAGAGCAAATTGTTGATTTTAAAGCGCTGTGCGGTGACAAATCCGATAACATTCCCGGGGTTAAAGGCATTGGCGAAATCACTGCGGTAAAGTTGCTTGCCGAATACGGATCGCTCGACAAAATTTACGCTTGTATAGATCAAGTTCAGGGTGCAAATAAGAAAAAGCTGGTTGAAGGGAAAGACGCGGCTTATCATTCTCAGCACTTGGCGCAAATCGTACTCGATGTGCCGTTGGAAGTTACCTTAGAAGACTGCAAGTTAAAAGGTTTTGATAGCGAGAGTTTAGAACCATTACTAGAAAAGTTAGAATTTAAGTCTTTTTTGGCAAGAATTAGGCAACTCCAGCAAGCATTTGGAGGTGAGATCGAAGAAGAGAAACAACCAGAAGCGCCTCGAGCAGAAGATTTCTTTGAAGGCGAACAACTGTCATTTTTCAGTTTCGAGGAAACACAAGCAGCGCAGAAACAAGAGACTTCACCAATTAAACCTGAAATTATTGATACCCCTGAAAAGCTGAACCAACTTGTCGCTAAACTACAAACTTTCACCAATCCAGATATTCCCGTTGCTTGGGATACAGAAACTAGCGATTTAGAACCGCGCGATGCTGAATTAGTAGGAATTGGTTGTTGTTGGGGAACCGAACCAACGGATATTGCTTATATTCCTATTAATCATAAAACAGGTAAAAATCTAGACAAGGCAACGGTTTTAGAAGCGTTGCGCCCGATTTTAGAACATACAAAATATCCCAAAGCATTACAAAATGCCAAATTCGATCGCTTAGTAGTGCGCTGTCAGGGAATTAAACTAGCTGGAGTTGTATTCGACACTATGCTAGCAGGTTACGTGCTAAATCCAGAAAATAGCAGTAATCTGGGCGACCTTTCCCAGCGGTATTTGGGAACAAGCATCAGCAGTTATGAAGAGGTGGTTCCCAAGGGAAAAAATATTGCCGATATTAACATTGGCAAAATTGCAGACTACTGCGGAATGCAGGTTTATGTGACATTTCAATTAGTGGCAAAAATGGGCGAGGAATTAGCAGCAATACCTCGTCTAAAATCGCTGCTAGAGGAAGTAGAACAGCCCCTAGAACCAGTTTTAGCAGAAATGGAGTATGTGGGGATACGCATTGATGCAGATTATCTTGGAGAACTGTCGCAACAGTTAGCAAAAGATTTAGCCGCACTGGAACATCAAGCTTATGAGGCGGCGGGAGAAAAGTTTAATTTAGGTTCGCCAAAACAGCTAAGTCAGTTACTGTTTGAAAAGCTGGGATTAAGTACTAAAAAATCGCGCAAAATCCAAAGCGGATATTCCACCGACGCGGCGACGCTGGAAAAATTGCAGGGAGATCACCCCGTCGTTGATGCAATTTTAGAATATCGCACCTTGTCGAAGCTGAAATCTACTTACGTAGATGCACTACCCGCACTAATACGTGCTGATAGCAAGCGCGTTCATACGAATTTTAACCAAACTGCGACGGCAACGGGAAGGTTATCTTCTTCTAACCCGAATTTGCAGAATATTCCGATTCGCACTGCATTTAGTCGGCAAATTCGCAAGGCGTTTTTACCCGAAACGGGATGGCTGCTAGTATCGGCGGATTATTCGCAAATTGAGTTAAGAATTTTGGCGCATTTAAGTCAAGAACCCGTATTAGTTGAAGCTTATAAGAATAATGAGGATATTCACACGGTAACGGCGCGCTTAGTGTTTGAGAAAGATGAAGTAAGCGCGGATGAAAGACGCTTGGCGAAGACTATTAACTTTGGCGTGATTTACGGGATGGGCGCTTTGCGGTTTTCGCGTTCAACTAAAGGTGTTAATAAGGCGAGTGCGAACGATTTTATTAAGCGATTTAATAGCCGCTATCCCAAAGTTTTTGATTATTTGGAACGGATGAAACAAGAAGCGATCGCAAACGGTTATGTAGAAACAATTCTAGGACGCCGTCGCTATTTTAAATTCGAGGCTGGTAGTCTGCGTCAACTCAAAGGTAGCAATCCGGATGATATTAATTTAGGCGAATTGAAGAAGCTTAGTCAAAACGACGCTCAGCTTTTACGCGCTGCGGCGAATGCTCCAATTCAGGGTTCTAGTGCGGATATTATCAAAATTGCAATGGTAAAACTGCATGAAGTGTTACAGAGTTACCAAGCGCGATTGTTATTACAAGTGCATGATGAATTAGTGTTTGAAATTCCTCCATCGGAGTGGGAAGAATTGCAAGGTAAGATTCGCACAACTATGGAAAATGCTGTTGATTTAAGCGTACCTTTAGTGGTTGATGTTCACGCGGGACCAAATTGGATGGAAACGAAATAGAAATTTTATATATTAGTTATGGCTGAATAATGAATAGAAACTATTTCATACTTTGGTATCGACTCGATCGAGTTGATTCTTATTTAATTTGGTATACCAATGACTTTGATGGGGTTGTGGTAGATAGCGAACAAGTCATTATGTTTAAATCTATCCCTCTTTTGCGTAAATATGCTGATAAATGTGGCTGGCATATAGAGGAAGAAGATCCTGGTTTGCATAACCTAGATGCGGTTAAAGATTGGATAGAAAATCCTAGTAAAACAGGTATAAACTGCGATATTTTTTTGTCTGGATGGAACCTATTTATTGATATTGCATCTTCGGTTCAAAATGTAACATTCGATCTCGATCGCCAAAAAACACAATTGATTTATGAAAAACTTTTCTGGGGTAATAATCTCCCATCAGTCACGCCACCAGGACAGCATTACACACCTACTTGGACAGATGATGAGGTAGAAAAGCTACAGGAGGTGTTAGCAGATGGTTTAAAGATGTTTCAACAAAAATGTATTGAATCCACAGGTAGTGCATTGGACTCGCTTACTCAATAAAACAGGACTGACGCAGTGACGCCATATATCATGGTTGCGGTGCGTTACGCTATCGCTAACGCACCCTACAGATAGATTTTAAGATTTCAGAAGCTCGCGCATCCCGCTTAGTTTGTGTAGCGGCACCCTTAAGGGTGCCGCTACACAAACTAAGCCTTAAGGCTTTTCTTCACTCATTTGCAATCCGCTGTAAGATTTCAGAAGCTCGCGCATCCCCAACAATAATGTTACCTTGGCGATCGCACAACACTGTCCCCACTTTTAACGCTACATTTGCATACTTGTGAACATACGCCTGTGTTTTCTCGCTAATCGATTGCGCCAATGCCTCAAATACCGATTCAGCTAATCCCAATTCCACCAAATTTTTATATGCGGCATCGGCTGTTTTAGCATTTAAAACTGCTTGCGCTGCTGCAATATTACCACCAATTCGCACTACAGCGGCGCTGATAATTTCTAATTTGGCATCTGCTAAATGGCTAGAGGTGTTAAAAATTCCACCCGCGAGTTTAATCAATTTACCTTGATAGCCTAAAAGTAAAACTGATTCTGCACCGCGCAATCCGGCTTCTACTAACAACGCGCCGATCCAGTTCCCTGTGGGTGCGATCGCTTCTTCTTTTATCCCTATTTTTTGTGCCACCTGCATCCCATTGCTACCGATGCAAAACACTAAGTTAGGATAATTTTTCACTTTCGCTTGCAAGATTTGTCTAAATTCTTCCAGATAATCTGCCGCAGATAAAGGTTGAGAAATGCCGCTGGTTCCTAATAATGACAATCCTTCTAAAACACCAAATGCTTCGTTAGAAGTGCGGTGGGCAAGTTCGCGCCCTTCTGGCAAAATAATCGATACCGTGACTGTTTTATCGGGGGGAATTAATGGTAGCAAGTTGGCATCAAATAAGCGACGGGCGTAGCTATAAATCGCCGGTTCTTGTGTGGCAGTTTTTCCTAAACCTTCTCCGGCTTCTAATATTAACGCTTGCGATTGTCTGGTAGTTAATTTTACCCATGCCCAAATCGGGGTATTGCGGGTTAAATCTAAATTATCTCCCGGATCGCTGTTGGTAATTGCTAAAGCGCTGGTATCATCTAATTTAGCAACTTGTTGAATCGAAATATTAGCATTACCTGGAACTAAATCGAGAGCAACTTCACGGGATGATTCTAGCTTTTTTTGTAGGTGTAATAAAGCAGCTTTAGCAGATGCAACGGCGAAAACTGGAAGGGTGTAACCTGTACGAGGCATAATTGGAAAGAGTTTTTTTAGGGATTATAGCGGTTTGCAGCGGGATGAGGTAGACCTTGGTTTGTGTAGCGGGTATTAAATACCTGCTACACAAACAAAGCCTTAAGGCTTTACTTCACTTGCTGGCAATCCGCTGTAACTTAAATCGGCGTCAGACAGAATTCTCAAGCGGTAATCGGTAACCATACGCTAAAGGTAGTATGACCAGGGTGGCTTTGCACCTCAATTTTTCCTCGATGTTTATCGACGATTTTGCGGACGATATCCAATCCTAAACCACTACCTTCGCCAGCGGGTTTGGTAGTAAAAAATGGCTCAAAAATTTTATGTTGAATTTCTGGGGGGATGCCAACACCTGAATCGGTAATTTCTACAACTACGTATTCATCCTGCTGGGAGACTGCGATCGCTAATTCCCCTTGATAGTTCATCGCCTGAATTCCATTGCTAATTAAATTCGACCAAACTTGCGTTAGTTCTTCAGGATAACACAAAATTTGCGTAACTGATCCATAGGTTTTCCTAACATCAACCCCGCGCTTAATTTGATTTTGATACAGCGTCAGGACGGTATCAATCCCATCGGTGATAGAGGCGCTAACCATTTCGCCAGATTTATCTTGACGGGCATAACTTTTAAGCGCAAAAACTATTTTAGCCGCCCGTTCCACTGCTAGCTGAATATTCCGGCTGTTATTTTGAACTACTGATAAGTGATACGCAGTTTCTAAAATAAATTTATTGTCAGGGGCTTGTAGGAGGGGAATCAAGGGGTCAAGTTCTGGTGGAATGCCCATTTTACTGAGCGTATCTGCCAAAATTTCTGCATTATCGACGCCCTTGGATTCAAGTGCTTGTTTGAGTTGGCGTTTGAGTTGCCGTTCTTCTCGAAACGAGAGGGGTTCTCTGGGCTGTTGCGCGATCGCTAGCAAGGTAAAAAAGTCTGCTAACCTCTCTGATGGCAGTTTCTGTAACAATTCGGGGAACTCTCGCAACGCCTGTTCTAATGCAGCAGAAATATTGCCTATCGACGCTTGAATCGCTCCCAAAGGAGTATTGACTTCATGGGCAATTCCTGCTACCAATTGACCCAATGCTGCCATTTTTTCCGATTGGATTAATTCGGCTTGAGTTGCTTGCAACCTTTCTAAAGCTTGGGAGAGTTCCTGAGTGCGTTGTTGCACCTGTTCTTCCAAAGTTTGGTTATAAATTTCCAGTTGTTTTTGACTCTCGGATAATGCAGCGTTGAGCGCTTGTAATTCGCCAAAAGAAGTTTGCAATTGCGCCGCCATACGATTAAATGACTCGGCTAATTCTCCCACCTCATCGCGGCGTTGAATCTCGACGCTTTGGTTTAATTCCCCCGCTGCAATTTGTTTGGCAGCACTATTCAAATTTAGAATCGGATTGGTCACCCAGCGAGCGGTTAAAACGCCGATTTGTAAAGACAAAAACAGAGCAACAATACAAAGTAAAATTGTAGTTTGGGTATTGGCGTTAATTTGATCCATGAAGTCGCGTTCGGGAACAGTTACCACGACTAACCAATCTAAACCGTACCGATCTTGCCAGGGGAATACTCGCACAAATTGATGCTCGCCGTTGAGGTTAAAACTAAACTCCTGACTGCTTTTAATATCCTTAAAATTACCAAATTTATATTGCAGATGTTTAGCTGTTTTCCGGATCAATTCATCGCTGCTTTGCAGAACGTTGAGTCTTTTGGCTTTACTTTCAACCAGCATGAAAGGTTGTTCGGAACTCGAACTTGCAACCACCAACCCATCGCGTTCTAGGATGAAAATTCTGGCGGATTGGCTAATGTTGATTTCGCGCAAGAAATGGCTGATATTTGACAGCAGCAGATCGATACCCAAAGCACCGACGATCTGATTGTTTTTATTTTTTATCGGATAGCTAGCAGCAATGGAAATATACTCTGGAGTCGAATCCCACAAGTAAATTTGACTCCATACTGGCTGACCTGCTTTTATGGGATTGAGATACCAAGCTTCTGTACGATGGTCGTAATCATCGAAAACCTTGATTAAGTGGGTACGATTTCCTTGGTTATCGGTTGCCCAATTGTAGTTTTTTCCATCCGCAGTTGTTTCGCTAATGCTGGCTTTTTTATCTCCTTCTAAATACCCAGCCGATACGTATCTGCCTGTTTTCAGCCCAAAGTTAATATAGCTAAATTGATGGATTTGCAGTTGTTTCCAAAAAAACTGCCCTATGCTGCGAAAATCATTGGGATTTAGCATTCCCATCTGGAAGGCGTTGACGATGGTTTGATTTGTTTGCTGGGGCGTTGCTAGGTAGGTATCGAGGTGCTGATCGACGCGATCGCTAACTTGATTCATCAACTGGTTAACCAGGTCATTTACCGCTCTCTGACCGTTTTTAAACGACAGATAACCCACCAATCCCACTGTCCCAACAATTTGCAAAACAAAAGGGATTATCAAAACCTTTCTTAAGGGTAAGTTGCCAGCTTTATTAGCGACAAAAATCCTCAAAGGTTTGATAAACATGGTAAACCCTATAACAAATAGTTAATGTTAGAGTTCGCGTTTTCAGGGGAAGCGAATTCTGTCAGATGCATAATTTCTTCAAACTGAAAATTATAGTTTAGCTCGCCTAAAGCTTTTGCCATATCTGTATCGGTTTGGGGTATTTGATTTATCAGTTCTAAAATTAAATCGTCCCGGCACATACTAGCCGCATCGTACAATTTGGCAATCCATTCCTTGGGCATTACCTTTAAGCTATTAGGTGTTAGCGAGTCGATGTTAGCCGGTTCTGTTGGCTGTTTGATCGCGCTCGAGTTGGCAGTATTCTCTTGATAAAGATAGCGAACTCCCAGGTGTTCGGCTAATTTGGCAAAGATGATTTCTTCTTGGAAAGGTTTACGCACAAAGTCATCGCAACCGATGGATAAAATCTCCGATCGGTCTTCTTCAAAAGCGCTGCTGGTGACGGCAATAATCACCGTAGCCTGTCCTTTAGCAGTGGCTTTGATGCGCCTAGTTGCTTCGTAACCGTTCATCACTGGCATTCGCATATCCATTAATATTAGATCGGGATTCCAACTTTCCCACAGCGCGATCGCTTCCAATCCGTTTTTCGCTTCTTTCACCTCAAATCCAAGCGAGGACAGGAGTTTAAGCAAAAGTAGGCTGTTTTCCCAATTGTCTTCTACAATTAACAAGCGATACGCAGCTTGATCGGGTGCTAACCCAGTAATGCGCCACCTAGACGACTGTTGTGGCAAGTCAGACGCCTGAGCTAAACTCGCTTCAATGTTAAATCTAAATGTACTCCCTTTACCAACTACGCTATCAACGGTAATATCTCCCCCCATCAAGTTGACAAATTTACGGCTAATTGCTAAACCTAAACCTGCTCCAGCCTGGGATTTTTGACTGTTTTTTGCTTGCATAAAAGCTTCAAATAATAGCTCCATTTCTTCTGCATTAATACCGGGTCCTGTATCTTCGACCTCGAACAGCAGATTTATAGTATCTTGTGGAGTGACGGCTTGTTTTTCTCCTACTTTTACTCTCAGGATGATGCTACCTTCCTGGGTAAATTTTAGTGCGTTACCCAACAGGTTAAGCAGCACTTGCCGCAGTTTATTTTCATCGCCATTTATATACTGCGGTACTTGTTGCGATCGCTCAAAAATCAGTCGCAGTTGATTTTCCTCAGCTTTCAAGCACAGCATCAATTCCAAATCGTTCAAAAGACGATACAAATCAAAGCTCTTTTCCTCCAACTTGAGCCGACCTGCTTCAATTCTGGACATATCCAGCACGTCATTAATCAGTTTCAGCAAGTGCTGTCCGCTGCGTTGGATAATATCCAAGTATTGCCGATTTTCTGAGTTAATCGAACTATCCCCACTCATCACTTGGGTGAAGCCTAAAATCGCGTTTAACGGCGTTCGCAGTTCGTGGCTCATATTTGCCAAAAAAGTGCTTTTGGCAAGGTTAGCCGCCTCGGCAGCTTCTTTGGCTTGCTGAAGGTGTTGATTTGCTTCCATTAGTTCGGCAGTCCGCTCGGCGACTCTTTGTTCTAACGACGCATTGAGTCTTTCTAAATCTTGATTAACTCTTCGCAATGCTTCATTTTGTTCGGTTAGTTGTTTATCTTGAAAATAGCTGCGAATCGCTTCTCGCACTGTCAAACCCAAATCTTCTTCATCCCAAGGTTTGCTGATGTATCGATACAAGTTGGCACCGTTGACTGCATTGATTACAGCATCCATGCTCGCGTCTCCGGTCAATAGTATTTTCCTCGTTTTAGGATAGCGGGCGTGCAGCGCGATCAACAGTTCATCTCCTCGCATCTTTGGCATAATTTGATCGCAGATAACCAGGGGAATTTCCATCCCTTCCCGTTCTAGCTCGGCCAAAATTTCTAGCGCTTCTTTTCCACTTTCAGCTAATTGAATCGCGTATTCATCACCCACGAGACGGATTAGCTGATCTCGAAGTCCGATCAGCACCAGTTTTTGATCGTCTACACAGACAATTGCCCCTTTAAACATTAATTTTCTCCAAACCTGACTCGATTGCTGCGATTAGGTTTGCCTCGCTCCAGGGTTTGGGGATATAAGCATGTAGGTCGGCGTACTGGCGTGCGCGTTCAATCGCTGCTTCATCTGCCTGTCCGGTTAGCATAATCGTGACGATTTCGGGAAAGCGTTGGTGAACTTGGATTAAAAACTCATCACCTCGGATACCGGGCATCAGCCAATCGCAGACAATAATCAGAATTTTAACTTCATCCAATTTTAACTCTTCTATCACTTCCCAGGCTTCTTCTACGCTCTCGGCAAACTCGGAGCGGTAGCGCGAGCCAAAGTGCTTGGTTATTTGGTCGCGCAAGCTCACCAAGACGATGCGTTCGTCATCTACACATAAAATTGCCTTGTTCGACATGTTCTCCCCAATCACAACTTTTGCGACTCGGTAAACCTATCCTAAAGTAGTATGCCCAATTTTGATCTCTAAATTCCCACATAGTTTAGTTTTTTATTATAAAGCGTAGCCCCATCTCATCCCGTACAAGTTTTTTGACAATTTAGATCGAATTAATTTTAAGGCTACAGCAACAACTACAGACAACCCCGCAATGCTGCCAATTCTTCCCGTAAAGATAAAGGTTGATATCCTAATGCAAAGGCTTTTTCACTATTTAAAGATACATCGGGCGGTCTGGGTGCGGGCATTGGTACATCTTCTTGCAAGCAAGCTTTTAATTTATCTTGAGGCAGTTCAAACACTTCAGCCATTAACCGACCAAATTGATAGCGCGACACGCGCTCTTTTCCACCTAAATGCAGAATACCTTCCACTTTTTGGAGTGCTAATAACAGTCCGCTTGCTGCTGTTTTTCCACTGGCTGGCGTTCTAAACTGATCGGTAAATAAACTTAATTCTTTCCCTTCTCTGAGAATTTGAATAAATGGTTGAATAAAGCTAGTAGCATTCGCAGGCGCGATGCCAAACATTAAAGGCATTCGGCAAGCAGCCGTTTTAGGATATCGTTCTAACATGCCTTGTTCGGCTTTAACTTTTTGTTCCCCATAATGACTGATAGGACATACGGGGTCTGTTTCTCTATAAGGAGCGTTAAGACCATTGAAAACTTGATCTGTGGATGTGAAAACGCAGGGGATAGAATAATCGGCACAGAGTCCGGCAATATTCCAAGACGCGGTGACGTTTATTGGGTAGCATTCATCCGGATAAAGTTGGCAATAATTGGGACTCGATTGTGCGGCGGTATGAATTACTCCTGCTGGGTTAATTTCTTGAAACAGGTGTTTAATTTGCTCAAAGTCTCTCAGGTCTGCTTTAATCGCTTTTACTCCTGCAATTTCGATATTTTTGGAAAAGTATGTTGCATAAACTTCCCATTGCTGTTTGGCGAGTTGGCAAAGGTTCCATCCCAGAAAACCGCTTGCACCAGTGACTAAGAGTTTTTGCATATGCCAAGCCAAATCTACCAAAATAATTGTATTATGGATTGAGCAATATTTCAAATCAAGCCCAGAAACCCGGTTTTTTGGAAGAAACGGGTTTGTTGAAATTACCAAGTTTTAAAATCGATGAACCAGATGCATCAAATCAGCCGAAAATTCGCGATTTCCCTGGGATTTGCGTGCCTGATTTTTAGTTTAGTCGGATGCGATCGCTTGTTTGGCCCGCCCACCTACTCGGTAAAGCGCGTCAGCGACGGAGATACTATAGTTGTCGTTGATGGCAATAAGAATACCACAGTGCGCTTTGCCTGTGTGGATGCGCCGGAGGTTCCCCATAATCAAAAGGAAAAGCAAAGCCGCAAAATCTTGCATAAAAATCAATTTAATTGGGGACTAAAAGCTAAAAATCGAGTGCAACAGTTGGTGAAAAAAGGAGGCGATCGCGTAATTTTAACAATTACCGATACCGACCAATACGGACGCCAAGTGAGTGAAGTTCGCTTACGCAACGGCACTTTAATTCAACAAGTTTTGATTGCAGAAGGGTTAGCCTTAGTTTATCGTCCTTATTTAAAAAAGTGTCCCAGCGCCGCTATAATCGAGCAAGCAGAAGCCGATGCCAAAAAAAATTTGCGCGGTGTTTGGGCAGATCCGAAGTTTACACCGCCTTGGGAATACCGGCGTAAATCAAATTAAAGTCAGTCAAAATCTTCTAATTTGCCATTTGCACGACCGAACACCAAAAGAGCGATCGCTCCCAGCATCACCCCTATACCCCCACTAAACACCAGCACTACCCCTACCGGCATTTGAATCGACTCAAATCCTAGCATCCTCAACGATACCGGCGTGGCGTTTTGCACCGAGAAGATAGCGATCGCTATCGCCCAAACAGCTAAAATCAGACAAGCAATTAAATTGACGATACTTTTCATCACTGGTCACACAATAATTACCAAGCTTCAGCATATCTCTAAGATGAACCGAATCAGATTTGCGCCTTGATCGGGATTTACTGAGAAGACTTGAGCGCCTCCCTATCGACTTAGGTATTCGCACCACTATGGTTCTGCCATATGCGAACATTTGGATTCTCAGTATTGAGGATGTTACCGAATTAGCTCATACAATCCCAGTTTCGCGCCTGAAGAAACGGTGTATGAATTTAGCCCAGAAATTGAAATAATTTTAGCGATTCAATCCGATTTTACCTAAAAGCGCGATCTCCTACCATATCGGCAGCACCATCGTCTGCGCCTCCTAGCACACCTTGGCAAAATTAGTTTTATCTGCTATAATATCCGATCCCAAATTAACCTAACGGCTAATTCAGCGCGAAAAAGATTGATTTGCCAAATAAATAAATAAAAAATTAAGCGCTTGTAAAGTTTTACTTCAGTAACTGAAGTCCAAATCTGCCCTTAGAGGTAAATCTATGGGGAAAATACCAAATTTCTATTATAGTTATTAATAATCGTAAACAAACAGTTTTACATTTACGCAAAAATACGGCATAATTAATAATTAAAGTATATAAAGCTTCTGTAAACTCCCAAGTCCGTTTGACAGTTTTGTATCAGGTGCGCCCAAAGTCTTTGGCTCAGCACAAAGCTGTTTCCTGTCGTCTTAAAGCTCATAAGCGTCAGCATATCTGACAAAAATGGCTTGATTTGCTCGTTTTAAACCACTTTTGACACTTTGGATCGCAAGATGACTCATTCTTTAGCATCAGCAGCGGCTAACATTCAGTCCCAACCAGCAGCAGGTAACCTGCATTCCCTGGCAGTTTTGTGGGCGCGGAAATACTATCTTTCGGTGAGTTCGCAGAATGAAGAGAAACAGCAAAACACCGAAAACCAGACGGAAATTAGCTCGAAGCAAGGTAGAAGCAGAACCTCAAACAAGCTGATGCAGAATTTGACTTTGGCGAGTGCCAAAGGTTGGGCGCTGACGGAAACGTTGCTATCTAAAGAGATACGACGGCACGGGATTAACCCGGATTTAATCAATCCATTAGAGATTGCGGCAGATATAAGAAATTTATATGAAAAAGCGTTAGATGCCTATGCAGAGGGAGTGAATCCCCAACGGTTATCGGTGATGGTGGGTAGATACTGCGGTCGAGTTCGCAAGAAATATACTAGCAACGATCCGCGAGCGATCGGTTTTGTGAGTATGCAGTTTCACCACACGGGGCAAAAGTTGCTCGAATGGCTATCGGCAAGCGAGAAAGAATTGTTTGCGCCGTACTTGAAGGTGATGGATGACCACATGTACATGCCGCTGCAAGCTGCTTACGAAGCAGCGGCTAGGCATGAATTGAATTCTCCCGTACTCGAGGCGGTGCAGCACCTGTTACCGATGAGTACGAAAATTGCGCATTCGGTGTGCGATCGCGTAGCTGGGCAGCATCCGGGCTATCATACCTACACCGGCGCGCTGAATTCAGAAATGGTGAGAATTTCCAGCATCCGCGATGTGGAAATGTTCCAAGTTTACCTGTGCCTGTGCGTTCTGGAAGCGAACATCCGCACGGTGCAACAAGAACTGTTTCCCCTCTGCGTCATGTTATATCCCCGCTTGAACGTCAGCTGGACGCTGGTACAGGAAATGCTGTTATTCATGAGCTGGGAAATGCAGGAACGCTTACCCTTAAAATCTGTACCCGTGTTTCTACCTTATCTACGTACATTTTCGGAGATGTTTTCTAAAGCCGTATTCCAAAACGAATAACGGTTACGGGTGATGGGTAAAAAGAATCAATTGTATATCTTTTGATATATTCTTGATTTATGACAGCGAGAGGAAAAGGCAAGAGAGCGGCTCTGCGTCTTGGTCTTGCCTTTGCCTTGTTGCTAAGTGTCACAACTGGGGGCGTGTGTTGGGCGATCGCAAGCATAAAAAGCAGTCGATCGTCATATTTTACATAATTATTAACAATATTACAAAATTATAAATATTAATTTATATCTTTCAGTAAAAACACAGCAGACTTTACCTTCTAGAGTGAATTAAACTAAAAATTACACTCACATTATAGAAAGGTTTTGTCTTAGAAGCGGAACCACCCTTGCCAAGGAAAGGGTGGAACCCTGCTATTAGTGCATCACTTGTTCCTGATTAATTTTAACGAATTTGGACAAAGCCATGACCCAATCCCTGGAATTTACACAGGCTACAGTTCAGTCCCAACAGCCGGAAAATTTTCAATCTCTGGCAGTTATTTGGGCGCGGAAATACTACCTTTCCCTGGCTGCCAATCAAGAGCAGGGTCAAACCCAACCCGAGCAAAATTTAACGGAAACAACATCTATCGAAGCCAGGAAAACAACCGCAGACAAGCTAATAAAGAATCTAAACTTAGCGAGTGCCAAAGCTTGGTCGCTGACGGAAACGTTGTTATCCCAGGAGATGCGACGGCACAATATTAACCCGGAATTAATCAATCCCTTAGAGATTGCTGTAGATACGCGCGAACTATTCCACAAAGCTTTAGATGCCTATGCATCAGGAATAGCGCCACAAAGGTTGTCGGTGATGGTAGGCAGAAACTGCGGTAGAGTTCGCAAGAAATATACTAGCGTCGATCCGCGCGCTATCGGCTTTGTTAGTATGCAGTTTCATTATACAGGGCAAAAATTACTAGAGTGGTTATCCCTGGACGAGCAAAAAGTATTTGCGCCGTATTTAAAGGTGATGGACGACCACATGTACATGCCGCTGCAAGCCGCCTACGAAGCAGCAGCCAAGCATGAGGAAAATTCACCCCTGTTATTAGCAGTGCAGCACTTGCTACCGATCAGCACTAAAATTGCTTGTGAAGTTTGCCAAAGTGTGAGTCGGCAGCATCCAGGATATCAAAGCTACAGCGGCGCTTTGACTGGGGAAACGGTGAGAATATCTAGTATCCGCGATGTAGAGATGTTTCAAGTTTACCTGTGCCTGTGCGTTTTAGACCGCACTATCTACTCAGTACAACAGCAATTGTTTCCCCTCTGCGTGATGTTATATCCCTGCTTAAAAGTTAGCTGGACGCTGGTGCAGGAAATGCTATTGTTCATGAGTTGGGAAATTCAGGAGCGCTTGCCGTTACAATATGTGCCGATATTTCTCCCTTATCTACGGACTTTTTCAGAAATGTTTTCTCACGAAGTGTTTCAAAATAAATAATGGTAATAGGTAATAGGTAATGGGTAATGGGGAAGAATAAACTTTCTCGATGACCAATTAGCAATTAGCAAGCTTGCAATTAGCAATTAGCAATCTGCAATTTCCAAAGCTAATTGATAAATGTGGCGGCGAGATAAAGAGGTTAAGGCGGCTAATTGGCGGCTGGCTTCACTGCGGGATAGTCCTTGACTGAGTAAATGCTGTAACTCCTGTTTGATGGCATCATCATTCATCTGGGGTGTTTCTAACAGAGTACCGGCAAGAACGAGGGTAAATTCCCCTTGAGGTTCGCGGGTGATATAGTGAGCGATCGCATCCTTAATACTCCCCCGCCAAAACTCCTCGTGTAACTTTGTTAACTCCCGTGCCAGAACAATTTGACCGTTTTCTCCTAAAACAGTTGCCAAATCTGACAATGTTTGCCTCAGCCGGTGGGGAGATTCGTATAAAATAATACTTCTTGATTCTATTTTAAGCTCTGCTAATCGTTGTTTTCGCGCTTGACCTTTTGCGGGCAGAAAGCCTTCAAACACAAAGCGATCCGTGGGTAACCCGGCTGCACTCAACGCCGTAATTGCCGCCGTGACGCCAGGGATGGGGACTACAGCAATGTTAGCTTCTATACAAGCTTTTACCAGTTCGTAACCGGGGTCGGAAATACCTGGCATTCCGGCGTCGGTGACGAGTGCTAAAGCTTTCCCCTGGCGCAATTTTCCGATTAACTCAGGAATTCGCGCTTTTTGGTTATGTTCGTGGTAACTTATTTGAGGCGTTGTTATCTGAAAATGGTGCAATAGCTTCCCCGTGTGGCGCGTATCTTCTGCGGCGATTAGATCGACCGCTTGTAAAATTCGCACCGCCCGGAAAGTCATATCTTCCAGGTTACCGATCGGGGTTCCGACTAAATATAAAATACCTGGGGTTGGCTCTTGCATAAAATCGGATATTAAGTCTCTTAAATTATATGTTATAAGCTGTAATAATTCAGACGCAAAATAGGCTTATGGGTAAAAAAGGATTGTTTGTAGGAATGCTTACCTTAGATTTAGTTTATTTAACAGCAAGCTTTCCGAGTCCCAACCAGAAAATTTCAGCGACTGATTATACAGTATCAGCGGGTGGACCTGCGACGAATGCGGCGGTAACTTTTAGTTACTTAGGAAATCAAGCAATATTACTGACAGTAGCAGGTAACCATCCAATTAAAGAGTTAATTAGCAGAGATTTAGACGATTATAAAGTAGCGCTCGCAGACCTAGATCCAGTCCGAACAGAACCGCCGCCAGTCTCATCAATTATAGTGACCCAAACAACAGGCGATCGCGCGGTAGTTTCCCTCAACGCCAGCAAAGCGCAAGCGGGACGTAATGCAATTCCCCCCCATATTTTACAAGGAGTTGATATAGTACTGATTGACGGACATCAAATCGAAGTAAGTTGTGCGATCGCGCAACAAGCCAAAATCAACAACATCCCGATAGTTATCGACGGTGGCAGTTGGAAACCAGGCTTAGAAAACATCTTACCAATGGTAGATTATGCCATTTGTTCGGATAATTTTTATCCACCCAACTGCCATAACACAGAACAAGTCTTTTCCTATTTATCAAATATAGGAATTCCCCACATCGCCATCACGAGAGGAGAAAAGCCAATTTTATATCTTTCCCCTACAGGAACGGGTGAAATAGAAATCCCTCAAATAAACCCAGTAGATACTCTAGGTGCAGGAGACATATTCCACGGAGCATTCTGCCATTATATCTTACAAACAAACTTCGCAGAAACCCTAAAAGCAGCAGCAAAAATAGCCTCTTATTCCTGCCAATACTTCGGTACTCGCCGATGGATGGAACGAGAATTGACTTAAAACTCTCCTTCTTCCTCTGCGTTCTGGAGCGTCCTGGAGCGGTTCAAAATTACAATAAAATTATCAAGCAAGGATTGTAACATGACAGAATTAAAATCTTTGGGCGAAAATCGATACGAAGGATTAGAAGAAATACTTGCGATCGCGCGCCAAACGGCATGGGGTGCAGCAGATATCCTCAGATCCTATTATCGCGGCGAACCCCATACAGGCGAGCTAGAAATTCAAGATAAAAAAGATGGCCCAGTAACAGCCGCAGACGTAGCCGCCAACCATTACATTTTAGATAACCTGCAAGCTTGTTTTGGCACGCAAGAATTCGGCTATCTCAGCGAAGAAACCCATAAATCCCAGGACGCACAATTAACACAACCATTTGTGTGGATAATCGATCCTTTAGATGGCACGCGAGACTTCATAGATAAAACAGGAGAATATGCCGTTCACATTGCATTAGTAGAAGCCTCCCGCCCAATTTTAGCAGTAGTTGCATGGCCCGAAGCCGAAAAATTGTATTACGCCACCAAAGGCGGCGGGACATTTGTAGAAACCCGCGACGGTAAAGTAACGCCATTGCAAGTATCGAGTCGAAAAGCAATCGAAGAACTTTCCCTCGTCGTCAGTCGTACCCACCGAGACGAACGCTTCAACAAACTATTGCAAAACCTCCCCTGCAAAAATCAAAAATACGTCGGTAGCGTCGGATGTAAAATAGCCACCATCGTCGAACAAAATGCCGATATTTATATTTCGCTTTCCGGCAAATCTGCCCCCAAAGATTGGGATATGGCAGCCCCGGAATTAATCTTAACCGAAGCAGGAGGACACTTCACCCACGCTGACGGCACAGCTTTAAAATACAACCAAGGCGACGTACATCAATGGGGTTGTTTAATAGCCAGCAACAGTCACTGTCATCAAACACTTTGCGCTCAAGCTCAAGCATTTTTAGCCGTAAACTAAAGTTCACAGCGAGGAAGCTACAGCGGATTGCAACCGTATGAGGTACACCGAAGGTTTGTCAAGCGCGCACCATTGGTGCGCGCTTGACAAACGAGCGCGATAACGCTTTCCCTGACTCGGAAAGCAATCCGCTGTAAAACAGGTTGAAATGCTCGGTTCTACCTCCGGCGATCTCGTTCCCAGGCTCCCGCCTGGGAACGAATCTTCGAGGCTCTGCCTCGGTTTTTAAGTTTAAACCACCGGGTTTTTGCTTATCTAGTTTCCCGATTAAACTTGTCTTTAAACTTTTCCATAATCAAATACAAACCATATCCAGCCACAATACAAATAATTGGCATCATAGGGTGTCTATAACGGCTGCTACTGCCTTCTGGCCCACCCGTTATGATTACAAAATACGCAGCTACAGTTAACAAAATTAGTGCGGGTGTATTTTTGACAAAAAACTTTGATGGTAGTGCTACGAAGGTCAACAACCAATAAATTAACAAATTTATTTGTAAAATTAGCCAAGTTATGCTGACGATGGGCGGTGTTTTAGTTAAATAATGAAACATTCCTGCCAGCCAACCATTTCTATAGAATTCCGTTTCATAGGGAACTACTATATCGGTAAATCCCCCTATTTTGTAAAAATTCAGCAAAGTTAAGTAAGGCCAAGGAGTCGAGTTAAATAGAAGATTTATCATGCCATTTAAACGCAGCTTAAAATAGATGAAAAAATTGGAAAAGATAATTTTTTTCGCTTCTTCGCGCATATAATTGAGAACGCTTAGCGAACCGTAATCAGGCGCACAAGCACATATATGAAAGACATTACCCTCAAAGGCTGCTGGTGGTAAAGCTTTCTGCAATTGTTCGCGCAACATCGCTTGTTGATCTAGTAAATAAGTTCCATTTTTGGCAACCAGTACAGCTGCTGCGTGCCAATAATATAAGTTCACTTCGGCTACCGATGAGAACCCAGAATAACCAGCAACAATTTTATTTCTGATATTCCATAGATAGATAAAACCCATTGATATCGAGAAGAAAATCAAGGCATGAATTAGGATAGTTTTTTTATTAGGTCTAGCGATCGCTAAGCCAACAAGTACCAAACTTAACAAAAAAGGCAAGTAATACGCAATCGGTCTAACATAGGCAGAAATAGCTAGAACGATTGCTGCTGCTATTAACCAGTTAAGCGATCGCTGATCTACATATACTAAAAAACAATATAATAATAACATCAACAGAAAAGTAAACGAAGTCTCGGTTAAAATCTTTCCTGTATAGACAATCGAAAGCGGTTCAATCGCATACAAAAAAGCACAAAACGTGGCAATTTTATTATTTTTAAATACTATTAATGCTATTTTGAACACTAAATAAACTGTCAAACAACTGAAAACAATTTGCATACTCACCATAACTAATTCTAGCCGATTTGAAATTAGGCCAGGAATTAATAGCAGCGAAAACCCAGGGGCGCGAAATAACTCAGGAAATCCCCCAGTTGTGAACCGACCAGTACGAATTAATTCAGTTGCTGCTACTAAATATGATGGGGTATCGCCACCATAGAATATACCTATTTCTTTAGTAAAAATAAATGCTAAAAGCGGCAACAACAATCGAATCAAAAAAGCAGTTAGCAAAATCCAGACAATCGGCTGCACTTTTTTAAGTTGATTTAGCTTCATTTTGCTAGCACCTCGTAACATTTGTAAATGTTGAGGTTATTCTACTCCAGTATGGGGTTTTGTGGAGTGCGATCGCAAAAAACCAAGAAACCGGATTTCTCAGAGAAACCCGCTTGCTGCATTATATATAGCGGATTGCTTTTCGAGTGAAGTAAAGCCAAATGGCGAAGGTTTGTATAGCGGGTATTTAATACCCGCTATACAAACCAAGGTTTACCTCATCGGTCTGCTTTCCCGCTATATTTGAGCGCGATATGCTATAACCGCGTAGAAAGGATCGCCACCGCCACCGCCTAACCATTGCATAATACTGGGGGCGCCCGAACGTTTGGCAACTACTTCTGGTATCGTAAATCCAGGGACAGATTGAAAGTAGCTTTTAACCAGTTCTACTCGACTGAGTTCGGTTCCATCTCGCCACGCTTGAATTGCTTTTTGGTAAAACATGCGGTTAGAAAAGCTAAAAATAGCGACACCACCCGGTTTAAGGATGCGGTGAATTTCGCTAAAAATTGCTTCTGGATATTGCAAGTATTGGACAGAAACGCAATTGAGAACGGCGTCAAAATCTTGGTCTGGAAGCGGTAATTTAGGATTTTGATTCAAATCCTGGACAAAATAATGGTTCAATCGCGGATTTTTCGCCAATTCTTCGGCGTTCATCCCGTGACCTTCCACAAGATCAAATTCTATCTCTTCCGGTAGATGAGAAACCCAACTGCTCATCATATCGAAGATTCGGGTTTTGGGTTTAAGCCTCGCGCGGTATAAATTAGTTAGCTGGTCGATGAACCCTTCATCCACGTGGGTGACGAAGCGGGGATAAGAGTAAAAGTCCGCATCGTTCGTGGGGTCTAATTTGCTACGTTCAATCGGTTCGAGACGCATATGTAAAGATTTATTACAACCAATACCTATTCAATAGTACCGCAACTGTCAGAGATTGGGAGAACAGGAGATAGCAAGCGATCGCATACTCAAACTTTTTGAAATTGAGCTTAATCTTTTGATTATAGAACAATAAAAACAACAGGGGCGAGATGGGAATAAAATATCGTCCTTGAAATCCCTGGATTACATCAGAATCCAAGGAAGTCCAGGTAATATAAAGCAAGGTAAAAATTAAAACAATATTGGTTGCTACAATGCTCAAGCTAATCGCTTTTTGTTTAGGGGAAACCAGGATATCTTTTTCGTGACTGCACGCGGCGACGCCTACTAAAACTAAGGCGTAAGATACGATATGCCAGATGGGCATTTTTGTTTCTCCCCATCCCATTCCACCAAGGTATTGTTCTAGATAACTCAACCCATGAACGCGAAGCGTATTTCCGAGCAAAACTAACAATTTCCACGGTTGATTAGCTAGATAGTCTAACCTTTGTTCTGTAGTAAGGTTCGGTGTATCTAACCGCAAGGGAACGTTTAAATGCCGGGTGAGAAACAACCAAGATAGAACCGCCGCTAAACTGAATAAAATGATTGCCGATATCGTTAAAATATACTCTTTTTTGCTGCGGAATTTCTGTACGGGTATAACCCAAAGCAAAAACAAAATTGGACAATAAGCTAATTTGCAAAGCGACAGTAACAGAGAGAGTAAAGCTAGGATAAATATTTCCGACTTTGTTACTTGTTTTTCTCCTTCATAGCGGATTGCAGCCGTTGATGGTACGGCTTGTTTGTGTAGCGGGTATTTAATACCCGCTACACAAACGAAGCGAAAAGGATTTCCTTCACTCGCTTGCAATCCTGTGTCAAAAGCAGTGTTGAGAATAACCGCTATCAACAAAAAAGATAACCCATTAGTGAGCGCGTCTCCCGAAAGCGAAGATGCTTGAAAAATCGACATGGGAGTTAAAGCGAGTAAAAGTAACAGCCATTTGTAAAATGGGATAATTTTAATAGCGAGATAAACAACGAGCAGCCAAACTAATAAATTACAAATCCTACCCGCATAAAGAAGAACAAGGGGAGAAACGTTAAATAGCCTACCAATTGCCATGCCAAAAGCTTGCGGCAAATGGGTGATGGGAAAAAATAGCGAGATATTGGGGAAGCGGAGAAAAACTCGATTGTTGCGGTCGAGGGGTAAATTGAGTAAAGCAATAATATTTTGGATATTTTGCTGGTTTCTAGGATTTTTACGACCTGCCATTACGTCTGTTATTTTAACAGTTTTTACAAGGCTTTTTGGCAACATTCCACCCACGCAGTTTGTTGCGGGAAGATAGGTTTCAAATTGATGTCCGTAGCAGTCTACTATTTTTTTATCTGCTATGAGCTTGGCTTCGGATATTTGGTAAGAACGATAGTAATGTTGCGGCTCTGATTCGGCATGAAATGGAGCAATAATCAGGGTGAATAGAAGGCCGAATGTTAGAGCGATCGCTAAAAACAAATTTTCCGTTTTTTTCAAGATAAAACCAGTTTTTTCCACAGTCTAAAATCTTTAAAAAATTATACACCCAATTGGTTGTACCAGAAACCCGGTTTTTGGCAAAAACCGGGTTTCTAGTAAAACAGCTCATCCACCCGGTTCACCCGTTAGTATGATTTACACCCAGCGCCAGCCAAGCGACAATAGGATTTTCTAGTAGACGACGCAACTATGCAATCTGCTACTATCGAGCAACAAGCACCTTCGCTACCGCCGCTGATTTCCCGCGAAATTTTGTTCGGAAATCCAGAGCGAACCAGTCCCAGACTTTCCCCCGATGGGAAATATTTAGCATACCTTGCTCCCGATGACAAGAACGTTTTGCAAGTATGGCTAAAAACAGTGGGACAAGAAGATGACCGGACAATTACCGCCGACAAAAAACGCGGGATTCGGATTTTTTTCTGGACATATAATACCGACGAGTTAATGTACATGCAAGACTCGGACGGTGACGAAAACTTTCACCTGTACTTAGTTAACATTCGGCATTCCCAGACAGAGTCTGGGAACGATATTGTCCGCGATTTAACCCCATTCCAAGGGGTAAAAGCAGATGTGGTCGGACTTGAACCCAAATTCCCAGATCAAGTATTGGTAGGGATGAATTTAAATAACCCGCAAAAGTTTGACGTTTATCGCATCAACTTGAAAAACGGGGCAGTAGAATTCGATACCGAGAATCCAGGTAATATTATTAGCTGGAATGCTGATGCCGAATTCCAAGTGCGGGGCGCAAGTGCTAGCACACCAGATGGCGGTTATGACCTTTTATATCGGGAAACAATTGATAAAGATTGGGAAATTTTGCGCCACTGGGGACCAGACGATCAAGGCGGCGCAGTTAGTTTTTCGGCTGATGGTAAAACGCTTTATATTGAAGGCAGTCACGATGCAAACGCCCTGCGTTTAATTGCCATCGATCTTGCCACTCGTCAGGAAAATATTATTGCCGAAGATCCGCAATACGATGTGGGTCAGATAATGATAAATCCGGTGACGCGAGTTATCGAGGCGGTTTCCTTTTTTAAAGACAAACAAGAATGGCAGGTACTCGACGCAAGTATAGCCGCAGATTTTGAAGCAATTTCTCAAGTTCGCGCCGGAGAATTCTACATCAGCAGCCGCGATTTAGCAGATAAAAATTGGCTAGTCGCTTACATGACAGACGATGGGCCAATTTATTACTACGCCTACAATCGCGAGTCTAAAAATAGTACGTTCCTGTTCACCAACCAACCCAAATTAGAAGGGTTGCAACTCGCATCAATGCAACC
Source organism: Cyanobacteria bacterium UBA11371 (assembly GCA_003486305.1). GTDB lineage: Bacteria > Cyanobacteriota > Cyanobacteriia > Cyanobacteriales > Aerosakkonemataceae > Microseira. The sequence goes on along the minus strand of DNGJ01000473.1, from coordinate 16,072 downwards.
CGGTTCCTATCAAGCACGCGATGGTTTAACCATCCACGGTTACCTAACAACTCCTGTCAATATTCCTGCCCAAAATTTACCCACCGTCATGTTAGTTCACGGTGGCCCTTGGGGACGGGATAGTTGGGGTTACGATCCGGAAGCGCAGTGGTTAGCGAACCGAGGTTATGCAGTTTTGCAAGTTAATTTTCGCGGTTCTGTGGGCTACGGAAAAGCATTTCTAAATGCCGGAAATCGCGAATGGGCAGCCAAAATGCACGACGATTTAATTGATGGCGTCAATTGGCTGATCGAAAAAGGCATTTCCGACCCACAAAAGATTGCGATTATGGGCGGTTCTTACGGCGGATATGCCACTTTAGTAGGGTTAACTTTCACCCCAGATACCTTTGCCTGCGGGGTGGATATTGTGGGACCAAGTAATTTAATTACCCTGATCCAAACGATTCCGCCTTATTGGGAACCATTGAAGGCAATGTTTTATCATCGGGTGGGTAATTTAGAGACAGAAGAAGAGTTTTTGAAGTCGCGATCGCCTCTATTTTTCGTAGACCGCATCAAGAAACCTTTACTAATAGCTCAAGGTGCAAACGATCCAAGGGTGAAACAAGCAGAAGCCGACCAAATTGTGGAAGCAATGCGAAAGGCAAACTTACCAGTTGAATATGTGCTTTATCCCGATGAAGGACATGGTTTTGCTCGACCGGAAAATCGATTGCATTTTTATGCGATCGCCGAAGAGTTTCTCGCTAAATACTTGGGGGGTCGGTTTGAAGCTATGACCGACATTCCTGGTCATTCAGGTGTCATCAAATAAGTTAGTACTCCTAGAAACCGGATTTCTGCACTTTTCATAGAAACCTGGTTTCTTTGCGTAGGTGCGATCAAATAAGTCAGTATAAAACCCCTATTTCTTGGACAAGTCGGGGCGATCAAAAGTTTAATCTGGAATCAGCGATCGCATCCATGTAGTCTAACCATTAATACCAAATCCGCTTTCATTACCTCTTTTATGCCTAACGACTAAAGTCGCGGCTATACAAACAAAGACCGCCTGCGCGGTCTATTAGAATAAGGGGGGTTGTTAACTCGGGTTTGGTATAACGTGCTACAACCGATCAAAGGCTAGTCATGGGGGCTAAAAGCATGACGCTACACAGTCGCTACGAAATTCAGCAGCGTTTAGGCAAAAAAGCCGGAAGACAGACCCTGCTGGCGCAAGATAAACAAACTCAAGAACTCGTAGTCGTCAAACTGCTCACCTTCAGCAGCGATTTTAACTGGGATGACTTAAAGTTATTCGAGCGAGAAGCCGAAACTTTACAATCTCTTTCTCACCCCGCGATTCCGCATTATTTAGATTCGTTTGAAGTAGAAACACCCAAGGGCAAAGGATTCGCTTTAGTACAAAATTATATCGAAGCCAAATCCTTAGAAGAACATTTTAAAAATGGGCGCAAATTTAGCGAAAGAGAAGTCAAGCAAATTGCCAAATCCCTATTAGAAATTTTGACTTACTTGCACGCACAAAAACCACCCGTTATCCATCGCGATATTAAACCCAGCAATATTTTATTTGCTTCAGCGACGGGCAAGATGCCCATGCCACAAGATCGATCAAACTCTTGTGGGGTGGGCGTCTCGCCCGCCCAATCAATTATTGCAACACCTGAAGTATATCTAGTCGATTTTGGTTCGGTTCAAACCTTAGCAACAAAAGAAGGTAAAACCGTTACCGTTGTCGGAACTTATGGATATATGCCCCCCGAACAATTTGGAGGAATTGCCCTTCCCGCTTCCGATCTTTACAGCGTCGGAGCAACTTTAATTGCACTGCTGACAAACGCACATCCAGCAGATTTACCGCAAAAAGATTTGCGAATTCAATTTGAACAAATTACCCCTATCAGTCCTGAATTTGCTCAATGGCTAAAGCGGATGATAGAACCGAGTGTAGACCGTCGTTTTAACTCGGCAACAGAAGCGCTAAAAGCATTAGAAAAACCTTGGCTGATACAGAGCGATCGCTTTCCACTCACCCAACACAAATCGGTTACAGTTCCAGAATTATTCAGACACGCAATTGTGCAGAATATATGCATAGGAGCCGGAATCGGCGCTGGTAACGGCGCTCTTTATGGCACAGCCGCTTTACCACTTCTTGGCACTTTGTTTGGCGCACTATATGGTTTGATAGTTGGTATACCCGCTGGTTTTTTAAACGGATTATTGGTAGCAATTGTAACGTGGCTGTTCTTCTTTCCCCTCGACGATCCCAAGCTGCATCGACGTACCCTTATTTTTATTAGCACGCTACTTGGTACAGTTGGGGGTATAGTTACCTTTAGCGTAATTATGGCAATGCAAAATTTAGGGTCTGATGGTTTTTTGCACATTATTTTCGTACTTATACCATCTGCGATCGCTGGCTTATCTATGGGTGCAAGTAGCAAACAAACCGCCCGCTGGTACGAACAACAAAGCCGACAAGAAGAGGATGATAATTATGACCGTTAAACTACTAGGAGAACGCTACGCTATCCAACGCCAATTGGGACAACAAACGGGCAGAAAAACCTTTCTAGCCCAACAATTACAAACTCAAGAATTAGTAGTTGTTAAAATCCTTTCCCTTGGCAATGATTTTGAATGGCAAGACCTCAAATTATTTGAGCGCGAAGCTGAAACTTTAAAAGCGCTTTCCCATCCCGCCATTCCCCGCTACCTTGATTATCTAGAACTCGATTCACCCGATAACAAAGGATTCGCGCTAGTTCAAACTTACGTCGAGGGAAAAACTTTAGAAGAACATCTAAAAGCAGGGCGTACCTTCAGCGAAGCAGAAGTCAAAGAATTAGCCAAATCTCTATTAGAAATTCTGACTTACCTGCACGAACATCAACCGCCAGTTATTCACCGCGATATCAAACCTAGCAATATTTTATTAACAAATCGCTCTGGTAATAGCGTCGGTCAAGTTTATTTAGTTGATTTCGGTTCCGTGCAAACTCTCGCCGCTAAAGAAGGCGGTACAATTACCGTTGTCGGAACCTACGGATATATGCCACCCGAACAATTTGGCGGACGCGCCGTTCCTGCTTCTGACCTTTATAGTTTAGGCGCAACTTTGATTTATTTAATAACAGGAAAGCATCCAACTGAACTACCCCAGAAAGATTTTTGCATTCAATTTCAACCAGTAGCTAATATCGATCCTGTTTTGGCAGATTGGTTGCAATGGATGACAGAACCTAGTTTAGATAAACGTTTTGATTCTGCTAGCAAAGCACTGCAAGTTTTGTCAAAACCCCGGATGAGAAAAAAAGCCAATCTGAGTGTCAGAAAACCTCGTAATAGCGAAGTTGAATTGACAAAAACAGATGAATTTATCGACATTTTAATCCCGCCACGAGGGTTGACTTTTGGAGCGATCGCTTTCCTCTCTGCTTTAATTCCTTTATCTTTCTGGGGATTATTTTTTTTGATGTCATTAAGGTTTCGTTATCCTATCCCTGAAGCACTTATTTTATTGTTTGTCATCGCTCCGGTATCTGTATCAGTAATAAAGTTTATATTATTTATCTTTAGACAATTTTGCTTGCGGATTGATTATGATAAAATTTACTTTATTAATGAAATGTTTGGATTTAAATGGAATCGTTTTCGCCCCGCATCTAAGCGAAATATTTCTAAGTTAGAAATTATCAATGGATTTGGTTCAGACGAAGTGGGTAATGTAGGCTGGCGTCCCACTCAACTAATTATTTGGGCGGGAAAGCAGAAATACGAATTAGATTGGAAAGTTCGTCTGAATGACTCAGAAATAAAATGGTTGGCTAGCGAATTAAGCGATTGGTTAGAATTGCCAATTGAATTTAGGAAAGATTTCTGATTGGAGAAATCCGGCTTTTTGCAAAAAGCGTTGAGATATGCTTGCGATCGCTTGATCGTCCAGAAAAGTTTGGCTAAAAGATGGTGAGTTAGCGGCGATGGGGGATCGGTTGGATTTGCAGGAGTTAGGGGCGTTGGGCTTTTGTTGAGGGTTTGTGGTGTGGCTGTGCTATAATTGCAATGCACTTCATTAAACTAAAAACGCTATAATTGGTGTAATTAAAAGTAGGTCAAAACGATGTCAACAGTTTATCGTTTAAAAGCCAGCGAACTCAATAATCAATTTTTAGAGCAAATCAAAGCAGAATTTGCAGATAAAGAAATTGAGATCGTTATTTCAGAATTTGATGAAACCCAATATCTTTTACAAGCAGAAAGCAACAAAAACAAACTCTTGAAAGCTATTGACAATGTTAAAGAGCATCAAAATTTAGTTGAAGTTAATTTACAGGATTTGGAATCAGCAGAATAAAATGAGCAGAAGAATTGTTTTTGAATCCTCTGCTTTTGCAGATTTTAATGAATGGGCAAAATTAGACAAAAAGATTTATCGCAAAATTGTTGAATTGATTAAGGATATAGACCGCTCGCCGTTTGAAGGATTGGGTAAACCTGAACCTCTGAAATACGAGTTAACTGTCTAGGTAAGGACGCATTGATAATGAACATCGTTTAGTTTACCAAGTTACGGATGAAGAAATTGCGATCGCGTCTTGTAAATATCATTACAGTGAATAGTAGTAGAGTGGGCAGACTAAAAGGGTTAAAATTTCCGACTTTAACCCATTCACCCAGCCGATAATTGCTCTATTATGTTATAGATTAAGTTTCTAAAATAGTGCGTTGTAGCCAAGTAATAATAGTTTGGATGAGGTGGGGGTCTTGGGAAGAAAAGGTGGGAGGCTATGTATCGGTAGCTGAGGTTCAAGAAAGCCAAGTTGTTATGCTAAAAAATGACTCTGCTCATGAGCGTTTAACACAAGTTATTAAGCAGGCTCCCAATCGAGAATGGATAGATCAATATCTGGATCTAGTGAAAGAGCTAATTGAGTTTGCAGAACTTGAGAATGACGATCATCGGCTTGTTCTGTCTCTAACACAAAGCGGAAATTTCCCTGTGACTATTAATCGTAGATATGTTCTTTCAGGTTTTCGCAAACGTAAACCCTTAGTGGGTTTTATCTTTCCTCATGACTTTGAACAACTTCCTGCATTGCTCACTCTGGCTGTACCTCCAGAGTTTTCGTCACATCAATATAGTCCTTATTCTGGAGAAACAGCAGAGCAAGCTCCTTACTTCCTTGGGTTTGAAGGATTACCTAAAGAGTTGCTAACTATAGAACAGAAGGTTGCCTGGAAAAGAGCAATCCTATCTGAAGTTAAACGTTGTCAGGGATCATCTTATAAAAAGTTTCATGAGTCAATCGTCTATAAGGCTGCTGTTAACATAAGTTATAGATCATCATTACTCAATGAGGCATTTCCAGAGCAACATCAGCTAGGCTGGGTTGTTCCTAATGCAGAGGAAGGATTATCTAATGAGACTCTTTACGAGAAAATTTTCAGTGAATTGGTTTATGACTGGGACGATCGTAGCTCTCCTGATAATCGAAGACGAGTACAGTTCAAAATTGGCTGGGAAAACGCGACTTTACAGCGAAGACACTATACTGACAAAACTCTAAATGCAGTTCTTACATGGAACAATTTGGGTTATCGTTTTGGGACAAAGTTAGGACATCGATCTGAGTCAGAGATTAACACAGTCTATGACTTTCTTGCTCAACGATATTCGATCAAAGGTGCTGAATTAACGGCGGCAAGCGCTGCCAGAATTTTTCCTGATGAAGTGAATTCAGAGGAAACATTTCGAGAAGGTGCAGTGCGTCAAGTTTCGGTCAATGCCTATGAACGAGATCCCAAAGCTCGTCAAAAATGTATTGAATATTATGGTTTAGATTGCTCGGTTTGTGGTTTCAACTTTCGCAAAGTCTTTGGGCAACTAGGCGAAGGTTTTATTCATGTCCATCATCTACGCCCTATTTCAGAAATTGCAGCAGAGTATGAGGTTGACCCTGTAAAAGATTTACGCCCTGTTTGCCCAAACTGTCATGCTATGATTCATCGTCGTTCTCCACCACTTAGCATTGAAGAAATAAAGATGTTATTGGAGATTTCTGATTGTGATTCCGCCACCTAAAAGTTCAGCCCAGCAGACGGACGAAAGCCGTTAGGTTGCTAAATCCTCTTTGGAACACTTTACCGTTCCACAAGGGGTACTGAGACGGACAAAGGGTTATTTATCCTCGTCTTGAGGTGCGATCGCCCACACAAACCCAGAAACCCGGTTTTTGCAAAAAACCGGGTTTCTTAAACCTTTGCAACTACGATCCTTCGCGCAATCTATCTAACACTGTGCGATCTTCCAAGGTCGAAGTATCGCCAGAAACTTCTTGTCCCGCAGCTAAATTTCGCAACAGACGCCGCATAATTTTACCCGAACGAGTCTTAGGTAATGCATCGGTAAAGCGAATTTCACCGGGACGCGCGATCGCACCAATTTCACTCACCACATGTTGCTTCAATTCCTTATTCAATTCCTCAGTCGCTTTTTGATTTCCTTCTAAGGTGACAAATGCGACGATATCTTCCCCTTTCAAGTCATCTGGTTTCCCAACAACTGCCGCTTCAGCTACTGCCGGGTGCGACACTAATGCCGATTCAATTTCCATCGTTCCCAAACGATGTCCGGCGACGTTAATCACATCATCGACGCGCCCCATTACCCAGAAATAACCATCTTGATCGCGACGCGCCCCATCTCCAGCAAAGTAGAAATATTGCCCATCTTTGGGCGGAATGTGTTCCCAATAAGTGCGACGGAACCGATCCGGATCGCCGTAAATTGTCCGCATCATACCAGGCCAAGGATGTTTTACGGCTAAATATCCACCTTCATTATCTCCAACTGCATTGCCGTCTAAATCGACAATTTCTGCCAGAATTCCGGGGAAAGGACGAGTTGCAGAACCGGGTTTTGTCGGAATTGCACCGGGTAATGGGGTAATCATAATTCCCCCAGTTTCTGTTTGCCACCAAGTATCGACAATCGGACAGCGTTCCCCACCAATTATCTTGTAATACCACATCCAAGCTTCTGGATTAATCGGTTCTCCCACGGTTCCCAGCAATCTTAAAGAAGACAAATTCCGCGATTTGGGATGGTGTTCGCCCATCTTAATAAATGCCCGAATTGCTGTCGGTGCGGTATAGAAAATAGTGACGCCATATTTTTCAATTACATCCCAAAAACAACCGGGATTCGATGCCCGCGGCGCACCTTCATACATCACAGTTGTCGCACCGTTGGATAAGGGGCCGTAAACAATATAACTGTGTCCCGTAATCCAACCGACATCGGCAGTACACCAATATACATCTGTATCTTGCAAATCGAAAATCCATTTGGTGGTCATGTGGGTATAAAGGTTATAACCACCCGTTGTATGCACCACGCCTTTCGGTTTTCCAGTACTACCAGAAGTGTAAAGAATGAACAGCATATCCTCGCTGTCCATCGGTTCGGCGGGACAATCAGCGGAAACGCCTTTTTGTAAATCGTGCCACCAATGGTCGCGCCCCGGTTCCATGTAGATTTGTTGCCCGGTGCGCTTGACTACCAAAACATCCTTGACAGTTGGCACGCCTTCTGCTAAGGCTTTATCGACTTGTTCTTTGAGGGGAACGATCGCATCCTTTCGCCATCCCCCATCGGCGGTAATCACCATTTTGGCTTGTCCGTCGATCAAGCGATCGCGCAACGCTTCCGCACTAAATCCACCAAACACGACGGTGTGCGGTGCGCCAATTCTGGCACAAGCTAACATAGCGATCGCTGCTTCTGGAATCATCGGCATGTAAATCCCGATGCGATCGCCTTTCTGCACGCCTAGCTGCTTCAGAACATTCGCCATCTGACAAACTTCCCGATGCAATTGTGCGTAAGTGAGAGTACGCGAATCACCAGGTTCCCCTTCCCAAATCAACGCCGCCTTATTTTTGCGCCACGTTGTGAGATGTCTGTCAAGACAGTTGTAAGAAATATTAATCTTGCCGTTAGCAAACCACTTAGCAAAAGGCGGTTGCCAGTCTAGAACCGTATCCCACTTTTGGAACCAATGCAACTCAGTTTCAGCCAATTCCGCCCAAAACTTCAACGGATCGGCCTTAGCGCGGTCGTAGAGTTGCTCGTAGTCTTCTAAACTCTTGATAAAAGCTTTCTGGGAGAATTCCGCACCAGGGTGGAATAAACGCTTCTCTTGTAGGATTGATTCAATCGTCGATTGTGACATATTACCTAGTCAGATATCAGATTTGTAACCCGAAATACTTTTTTTAACATACTTGGTTGGTGGAGAGCCTGAGCCAAAGCAAATCTTTAGTTTTGGCGAGATGTGCGATCGGCGGCGGATCTCGCTTGCACCTTAAGGTGTCCATTTTTTCCCTCACCCAATCTGCGCCCATCTCTTGCTTTGGGTACCTGATACCACCTATTCTCTATAGGAGATACGTGTGAATTGCTCGGCAAGACCCCTGTTAACTACCAAAAGTAATGCTTCTATCAATAACATTCTGCGAGTTTTATCAATGCCAGCTGAAAAAAGCAACGCCCTTTCTGACTCTTGGTGACCAGTTATCCGGTCTTCTAGCGAGAAGTTGTGGAAATGAAGCGATCGCCGCTTCCCGCGTATTCCATACGGGGAGCGTGGTGAAAGGTTCTTGACCAACAAGAATGCTAGCGTGAGAACTTACTCGTTGTAGATCTAAAATCAAACGCGACTGGTAGCATCTAAAAACATCGTGAATATGGTAAAATACTGCTGGCTTGAGGTTGAAAATCCGCCGAACACAGTGAAAATTCTGCTGAAATAGTGCAGCACTTTTGAACGGAAAACACAAAAGGCCAAGAGTAGCGATAACTCTATAAACAGCGCAGTAGCCATTAAACAATGGTGAACTATCTAGAATAAGAATTTGGATCAATCCACCTACCGTGGGCACACGGTAACATACTCACAAAATGAGTAAATGCTAACCAAAGGCTGCGCCGCTTAGCATCTATGGGGATCTATCCAATAAAAAGGAAACCGAAATAGGAAAGTTAAGCCCCAGAATTCCACGGCTGTCTTAGTAGTCCAGTCGTGGGAGTGTCAACCAACAGGCAATTCCCATGTTAGAAGCATTAGTATTCGCGACGGTATTGTGCGGATTTTTCGGCATCATCTTTAAGAAAAACCTGGTGATGAAGATAGTCTCTATGGATGTCATGAGTACGGGGGTAATCGCCTATTACGTGCTGATTGCATCGCGGAATGGCTTGTTCACACCGATCTTTGACAAGGCCAAAAATAACGTCGCTTACGCCGATCCGGTTCCCCAGGCGGTGATATTGACAGCGATCGTGATCGGTTTTTCGATTCAAGCTTTAATGCTGGTCGGTGTCATGAAGCTGGCACGGGATAATCCCACATTGGAAACCAACGAGATCGAGAAAAACAATACGCCTTGATACATTTCCCGCGGGAAAAGAGCAACCTGGTAGAAACAGGGCATTATCAATATTTCGGGTTTGAAAACCAATGTTTCACATGCCGTGTCCCGACTTTTCCAACTTAGGTTTCTGTTTCGGTTTAAAAGATCGTGGTTTCCCAACTCCGGTGAGGTTTTAGTTGATGAGTACCCTGACGATTGTATGGATCGCCCTACCGTTTTTTCTGGGGTTTATCGTTTTTCTGCTACCCAAACTCGATCGGTATCTGGCACTGGTCGTGGGTCTTGTTTCGGCTGGGTATGCGTCGCAGCTATTTGTCGAGCAATATGCCTCTGGTAGCCAAACGCCAGCGCCCCTGACACTGCAATTACTAGATAATTTCGGCGTTACATTAGTCGTCGATCAATTAAGCGCCTTCTTTATCTTGACGAATGCGCTGGTAACGATCGCAGTCATCCTCTACTGTTGGGATACGGGTAAAACGTATTTTTTTTATGCCCAGACGATAATTTTACACGGCAGCGTCAATGCCGCGTTCGCCTGCGCCGACTTTGTCAGTTTATATGTGGCGTTAGAGGTAAGCGGAATTGCCGCGTTTCTGTTGATAGCCTATCCCCGTAGCGATCGCTCGATTTGGGTGGCGTTGCGCTATCTGTTTGTCAGCAACACGGCAATGCTGTTTTATCTGGTAGGCGCGGTGCTTGCCTATCAAACAAGTCATACGTTTGCTTTTGCCGGATTGCGGGGCGCACCTCCAGAAGCACTGGCGCTGATGTTTATGGGACTTTTGGTCAAGGGTGGTGTATTTGTATCCGGATTGTGGCTACCTTTGACGCACTCGGAATCTGAGACACCAGTATCGGCATTGCTTTCGGGAGTCGTGGTCAAAGCGGGTGTCTATCCCCTGGTGCGTTGTGCCCTAACTTTGGAGGAAGTCGATCCGATCGTCAGAATGTTCGGAGTCGGGACGGCGCTGCTGGGAGTGTTCTATGCCGTGTTTGAAAAAGATACCAAGCGGATGCTGGCGTTTCACACGGTTTCCCAGTTAGGCTTTATCCTCGCTGCACCTGCGGTGGGCGGCTTTTATGCCCTCACCCACGGACTGGTAAAAGCGGCGCTGTTCCTGCTGGCGGGGGCTTTACCCAGCCGCAACTTCAAGGAACTGCAACACAAACAGATCAATACCCCCGTGTGGATTGCCCTGGTGATAGCTAGCTTCTCGATTTCCGGCTTTCCCATGTTGTCAGGTTTTGGGGCAAAGGTGTTGACAGAGGAGAATTTTTTGCCTTGGCAAGCGATCGCTATGAACGTCGCCGCACTAGGAACGGCAATTTCCTTTGCCAAATTCATCTTTCTGCCTCGTGGAGGACATGAAGAAGTAAAACTCGGTTTCTGGGTAGCTACGATTTTGTTGCTCGGCGGGCTGATGGCAGCAAATGGCGTGTATTACGATGCGTACACCCTGAAAAATGTTATCAAACCACTCGCAACCATCGCCGTTGGATGGTTGGCATATTTGTTTATTTTTCGCCGGACAGCAATCAAGCTGCCCCGTTCGCTCGAACAATTTGACCATCTGATCGGTTTTATGACTCTGATTTCGATCCTGCTATTTTGGTTGGCTTTGGCATCACCGAACCCCGCATAAAATGCGGGAACTGGCAAAAAAGTCATGTTTTTTTTCCCAACTAAAACGTGACTGACGCAGGTCGAAGCCAGAAACCCGGTTTCTTTGCCGAAGTTCTGTAAAAGTTAGGAATTTCCACACTCCTTGAGGTTTTTAGATGATTGCACATCTGATATTCCGACTGACCTTGTGGTTTCTGCTCACCGCCAATTGGAGCGTGGCAAATATTATTATCGGCATTGCGATCGCTGTTTTATTGCCGCGCAGTTACACCGCCCCGGAAAGATTAAAGGACTTACTCCCACTACTGGGTAAAATCCTGTTGGCGATTCCCCAGGCATATATGGAGGCATTTGAAATCATGCTGCGCCCCCATAACCATGAAGACATCATCATCGAACGGTTTAAAACACCGCGATCGCCCCGGCTGATATTCTTGGATGTATTTCTGATCACCTTTACGCCCAAAACTATTGTGGTGAAATACCAGGAAGAGGGCTGTTACGAAGTACACCGGGTTCGACGGAGGAAAAACGCATGAATCTGATAGTAATCGCCATGATTGTGGCAATGCTTATACCCTTCTACGAAGCATGGAAGGAGGATGATATCTGGCAGACAATGTTGGCACTTGCCAGTTTTTCCACCAAGGCGGCGGTGATGATTCTATTAATATCCGTCTTGCGCGGTGATTGGATGGTCGGCGTCGTCGGGGTAATCGTTCTCAGCGTAGGTAATGCTGGATTAATGTTGCTGGCGCATATTCTCAAAAGGATGAACGACGCATGATCGACGTAATTAGTTATACCTGCATCGGCGTAGGTATGGTTTTCTGGTTTTGGGGCACTTCTTACTTGCTGGGTAACCGCTCGGTATTATTCAAGCTGCATAGTCTTTCGGTTGCAGATACCCTCGGCTCGATGGCGATCATCGTCGGACTGTTGCTAAAGATACCCGGTGTATGGCCCTTGCTGCTCCTCGCCCTCATCTGGTTGGCGATTTGGAACACGATGTTGGGTTACGTGTTGGCATACTGTTCGAGTAGCGCGGAGACTGCAAATGATACCTACGAATGAATACTATATCTATGCCATAGTGGCTCTGATGCCGTTGTCTGCTTGCATGTTGGTGTTTCAGGTCAATCCATTCCATGCCCTGGTAATTCGCGGCATCCTGGGAGCGGTGTCGGCCTTGATCTATGCAATTATGGGCGCGGCGGATGTGGCTTTGACCGAAGCATTGGTAGGAACCATGCTGGCGATTAGTCTGTATGCGATCGCGGTGCGTTCATCCCTGGTACTCCGCCTCGGCATACTCGAAGATGAGGCGAAACGCGAGGCAGAGAGCGATCGCGATTTTGGGCAATTGATCGAGAAGTTACGCACCATTTTTGGCAAACACTATCTGCGTCTGGAACTGGTGACTTACACAAATACCCAGGCTTTATACCGAGCGCTAATGGAGAAAGAAATCCATGCTACCTGTGTCCCCTCGGAATACAGCGATCTATACAGCCCAGTGTATGAGGACGAAACCCAACCCTATCACACCGCGACAAGGATTAAACGCATCTATGACATCATGGAAGCCGAACTTGGGTCGCGCGCGACCACCCTCGATTACGTAAATATACCAGAAGAGGGTGTATTAAATATAACTAACCGAGCATTGGAGGAGCAACATTCATGAAATGGTTATACATTGCAGCGGGAATAGCGCTGTACGTCAAAATGCTTCTCCTGCAAAATCCGGCACCAAACTTATCAGGGGTATCTATCACCGAATTGGTCGTACAAGACTGTGGATTGCCCAATGCGGTTTCGGGTATCATTTTTCGCAATCGTCTGTATGACACAATCTACGAAGTGGTGGTGTTTACAATCGCGATCTTAGGAGCTAGTTTTCTCCTAGCGAATGAAAATCCATCCTGCGCGATTTATCAGTTCAAAGATAAACCATCAATTGTGCTGGCGCGTCTGGGAGCAACCATTTCGGCGTTGGTGGGTATCGAACTGGCGATTCGGGGGCACTTAAGTCCGGGCGGTGGTTTTGCCGCCGGAGTGGCGGGGGGAACCGCAATCGGACTGGTGGCGATTACCTCATCACCCCAGTTGATGCAGGGGATATACAAGCGCTGGCACGCCGCTGCATGGGAGAAAATCTCGGTTCTGGTATTCATTGTCCTGTCGGCGATCACCCTAGCTGGATACGAACTACCCCACGGAGAGTTGGGGGCGCTTTTCAGCGGTGGTATTGTTCCCATCCTCAATATCCTGGTCGCAGTAAAAGTCGCTTTGGGGTCGTGGGCGGTGATTTTGGTGTTTATTCGCTATCGCGGATTGCTGTGAAGCTCTTGTATAGGCATCGCGCCTGGGGCGGGTTTATCAACACAATTCGCTTGCGATCGCAAGTGTCTGGTAAAATCCGCCCCTACAACACGATTGATCGTACAAATCAAATCCGAATCGACTCGATATTATATGATGTCCGCCCAATTGCCCATAATAAAAAACATCACTCTGTCGTTGCGTAGGGACACGGCATCAAAGATATCTCGGACAAACAATGGA
>DNGJ01000473.1:0-2172 GCA_003486305.1 Cyanobacteria bacterium UBA11371 | reverse complement strand
AATCTTAAGGACATGATATTACACATCAACATAAACGAATTGTAGGGGCTACTTTTACCAATAATCTTTGACAAAAACCAACAATTTAACTCTTCCCGCCCCACCCCAACCGATAATAATTGTAGGGGCTACTTTTACCAATCATATTTGACAAAAACCAACAATTTAACTCTTCCCGCCCCGCCCCAACCGATAATAATTGTAGGGGCTACTTTTACCAATCATATTTGACAAAAACCAACAATTTAACTCTTCCCGCCCCGCCCCATGTGTTGTGCATTGAGATTATCGGCATCGCGCGGGGGGCGGGTTTAACGAAATATCTCGTGGTTCCACAGATTGGTTGGTAAAACCCGCCCCTACGGTAAAACCCACACCGTAAACACCATTAACCATACGAATCAAATACTACCGGACTGGATATAAAAAATCACGCACGTTTATTGCCGATTAATCCGAATCAACTCGGTCAAGATACTATCCAAACTGCCGTTGACTTGAATTTTCTCAATCTTCTCTGCAATTCGTTCCAGTACTTCGAGTTCCTTTAAACGCAATGCCACGGGATTATCTTCCATCACTCTGGCAGTATTCAACATACTGCGAGTAGCAGCAGTTTCTTCGCGACGCCGGACTACGTTTGCTTGAGCAGCTTTTTCCGCTTCCACTACCTTGCTCAAAATAGTTTTAATCTCACCAGGAAGAATTATATCTTTCACCCCAACCGATTCGACTGCAATTCCATAATCTGCGGTTTTGCTGCGAATCGATTCCGCGATGCTTCTATCAATCGCGCCTTTATCCTCCAGCAAGGCATCTAGAGTTTTTTCCCCCACCGCAGCGCGCAAAGCAAACTGCAATTCTTTGTACAAGTACCCAGAAATATCCGACAAACCATTTTTAGCTGTCAGCGGATCTATTATGCGGAAACCAGCCGTCAAATTCAAGCGCAAAGGTACTTTATCTTTAGAAAGAATGTCTTGCCCCGACACTTCCATAGTTTCTTGGCGCAGATCAAAAACTTCCGCTTTTAAAGAGCGACCAAATATCCACCATGCGTGTATCCCTGGTTCTAGTTGTGCTTGAAATTCTTGGTTGACGTACAGCAATCCTACATGCTGTGCCGGTACTTCGCAAATATGCAAGCTTCTGGCGCTCAAATTTAACACCTCTGGCAAGCCAGAAACTAACTCGGCAACTAAGCGAGGCGGCAACTTGGCATCAGCAGAAATATCAATCATTTCCACTTCGACGCCTTGCCAAAACAGCTTACGACTTGCAGGCGGTAATATAGCAATAACTTTACTTTGATAGCGCACAATCGCAACTTGCTGGTTCAATAATTGCACCATTTCGCAGTAAGCTGCTACAAAGTCAGGATGTTTTTCAATCAGTACATCTTCGAGGGGAAAATTTGGATTTGGTACCATCCGGCTGAGAGTCTGAACTTTAACATCCCTGTCTACAGACCAAAAAGCATACTCGCCCGGTTCTAGAGGTCGGACAAAATTATTCTGGACATATAGTAAGCCAATCTCAGACTCTGATATTTGAAACTTTTTCAATCCATTTAAGGTAACTCCGCGTACTCGCTGCACAAACTGTGCGGGTAATTCCAAGCTTTCTTCTAAGTTAAAGAGATGGGTTTCTACCTCAATAAACCCGCGCCAAAAAGCCCGCAGTTGATTCGGTGCAACGCCAATCCAATTTTGTCCCAACCGCACTAAAGCAACTTGATTGAATCCCGTTCGCACTACTACGAGATATTGTTCTAATTCCGAACTGTTATTTCGCAGCAATAATTCTAGGTTTTCAATCTTTGCTTCTGGGTAATTGAGGTCATCAGTTTTGACTCGCCAATGCCAACCAAAGTATGTATAAGTACCAGGCTGCAAAATTTTCTTAAAATCGCTGCGGTGATATAAAATTCCAATTTCGTTGGGTTTGATATAAAAGGTTTTCCACAGACAAATTTTCATAGATAATTTTGGCATTCTTAACCAATTCAGAAGGTTTGATAAAAACATTTATAACACAATTATTTCTAGTTTATACCATTGTAATATGAATGCATAACCCTTGGGGGCGGGTTTATAGAAATTGTTGGTTTTTCATCAAGATGGTTGGTAAAACCCGCCCCTACATAACTAATTTTTGCTCTGTATGGGGCGG
>DNGJ01000092.1:11377-13439 GCA_003486305.1 Cyanobacteria bacterium UBA11371 | reverse complement strand
GCCGTGCCCCTACCATCACGATCTAATCAATGCGGAAATTAAACGGTAAACGGGCATAAACATTAACCGGATCGTTCATTGATTTGAGCATTGTTAGCTCTTTTTGCAGTTGTTGATAAGCAACGGTAAGCGGATCGGATTGAGTCGCTTTCGGCATAAAATCATCGCCATCAACGCTAGCAGAATCGCTGCCTAAATTCTTAAACAGCCGTTCTTCTAAACTGCGGCTGCGGGGATATTCTTGCAACTCCCAATCATCATCTAACTTAGCTTGTTTGGCAGCAAATGCAACGGCTTTATCCAATCCGCCAATTTCATCTACCAATCCAATTTGCTTCGCCGCCAAACCCGACCAAACTCGTCCTTGGGCAATTTCTTGCACTTTGTTTGTCGGTAAATTGCGCGAGTTAGCAACTTTACCTAAAAATTGATAGTAAATACGGTTGACAGATTGCTGATAAATAGCCAATTCTTGGGGAGTTTTAGGCCGAGAAATGGTTTGAGAATCGGCGTAGCGACCTGTTTTTACCCCATCCCAAGTAATGCCGTTGTTGTTGGCTAATTTTTGCACATCTAGGAGCAGTCCAAACACGCCTATAGAACCTGTAATTGTATTTGGTTCTGCAAAAATGCGGTTGGCATAAGTTGAGATCCAGTAACCGCCAGAAGCGGCTACATCGCCCATTGAAACGATTATCGGTTTTTTCTCGCGAATCAGCCTGACTTCGCGCTGGATTACTTCAGACGCGGTAGCGCTACCGCCAGGACTATTGACGCGGAGGACAACGGCTTTGACATCATCATCGAGACGCAGGCGGCGTAATTGACTCGCTAAGCGATCGCCTCCTACTTGTCTGACGCTTCCTTGTCCGTTGACAATCTCTCCCTCGGCGTAAATCACGGCTATTTTATTGTCAGATTGACGTTTAATCCCCACAGTTCTGGGGGAAACTCGCGCATAGGTAGGTAAGCTGATTTGCTTGAAAGTGCGATCGTCTTCTTTACTGTCGGTTAGTTTCTTGAGATCGGCGACAACTTGATCGAAATAGGCGACTTTATCGACGAGGCGAGCTTTCTTTGCTTCGTCTGAATTTAGCACGCCTTTATTGTCTGCGATCGCTTGCACTTGCTGCGGACTTAATTCGCGACTCTTTCCTACCGTATTGCGGAATTCACCCCAAATATCATTTAGCAATCTTTGAGTTTGGGCGCGATTTTCTTCACTTAATTTTTGCAAAACAAACGGTTCAACGGCTGACTTATATTTCCCAACTCGAATTACCTGAACGCCAATGCCGTATTTTTCCAAAGCACCTGCCAAAAACATTTGCTCTGCGCGTAACCCGTTTATTTCCATCGCCCCCAACGGATTCACCACAACTGTATCTGCCACCGAACCTAAATAATAGCTAGGTTCATCCCAATTAGCATCATAAGCAATAATTTTTTTACCAGATGCTTTAAATTTTTCTAGCGCTTGCCTTACTTCTTTTAGGGTTGCATAACCTGCCCCCACACTGCCAGATTCTCCATTGCCATCTAAATAAATACCAACAATCCGCCGATCTTTAGTCGCTTTTTCGATAGCGTCCAAAACGGTACGGAGGGTAATCGAGTCCTCATCCTCTCCCGATACAGCTTGTTGAATTAATTCTCCCGTTCCCGAAGCGCGGCTTGAATCAGTAATATTGAGGGATAGATCGAAAACTAATACAGACTTATTCCTAACTTGTGGTTCGGTATCTCTAGTTGCGGCTGCTATCAGCAGAAAAACCAGTCCGCTCGCTGCTAGCGCACAGAAAGCTAATTGCCCAACCAAACTAGCGAAGGTGTATTTGAGAAAGTCACGCATATTTTTTATTTTTCTGTTTCCAGTTATGTTGGGGCGGATAATACCTGCCCATCTATACAATTATCGACAATTTATAGCGGATTGCAGTTTGTCAAGCGGCACCCTCGATGGTGCCGCTTGACAAACTCAGCCTTAAGGCTGTACCTCAGACGAAAAGCAATCTGCTGTATCTAAACCTGCCCCCCACGAGTTGTGTAGGGGCGGGTTTTA
>DNGJ01000092.1:0-11051 GCA_003486305.1 Cyanobacteria bacterium UBA11371 | reverse complement strand
GCCCCGGTGATGTAGGGGCGGGTAATACCTGCCCGTGTATGGGATCGGCGACAATTTATCTAAACCCGCCCCGGTCAGTTGTCTGACAGCCGACCAATATTAACTATGCTAACTTCTGCAAGACTCCAGAATGTTTTAAATCTGATAAAGTCCCGTTCCCCGTGCAGAACAGTACTGTGGTGATTTCTGCTACTAGCACCTCCGCTAAAGCATCCAGCGCCGCTTCTGATTCAGCCGCTGCTTGTAAAAAAGGCAACGCTAAACCGGCGATATCCGCACCTAAAGCGATCGCTTTCCCCACCTCTAACCCATTTCGCAATCCTCCAGAAGCTATTAACGGGATGTTGGGTGCGATCGCTCGCACATTCGCGATACACTCCGCCGTAGGAATGCCCCAATCGGCAAATGTCGCCCCCAAACGCCGCTGCATCGCATCTTTTGCCCTTTCGCTTTCCACCTTCGCCCAAGACGTGCCACCCGCACCCGCCACGTCGATAGCAGCCACTCCTGCATCGATTAATTTTTGTGCGATCGCCGCCGAAATCCCATTCCCAACTTCTTTGGCTATTACCGGCACGGGCAATTTTGAACACAAAATAGCAATTTTGTCAAGCAAGCCGCGAAAGTTTTTATCGCCTTTAGTTTGAACGGATTCTTGCAGGGGATTGAGATGTAAAATTAGGGCATCGGCTTGTAATAAATCGATCGCGCGGAGACATTGATCTAGACCATATTGGTAATTGAGTTGTACCGCGCCCAGATTGGCGAAGAGGAGGATATCTGGAGCGAGCGATCGCACCGCAAAAGTCCCTCCCACTTCGGGATTTTCCACCGCTACCCTTTGAGAACCAACCCCCATCGCCAGCTTATACTTTTGTGCAACTTTAGCCAAGCGCTGATTGATAATTCCGGCGAATTCAGTTCCGCCAGTCATCGAAGAAATGAGCAGCGGCGCGCCCAATTCTTTCCCTAAAAAACTGGTGGATATATCAACTTCATGCCAATCTAATTCTGGCAAACAACAATGGGTAAACCGATAGCGTTCTAACCCTGTAGTTTGCTGAAACTGTACCGATTCCTCCAGACAGACGCGCAAATGATCTGCCTTGCGATTTTGAGTTTCTGTGGGTGAGGTTATTTGTGAATTCACGGCGGTCTATTTAGTTACGTCTTTTCCTGGCTAGTGATAAACCTTGGGCGTTGCTAATTGCTAATTGCTAATTGCTAATTGCTAATTGCTAATTGCGTGTAAGGGCTTTCGCAAATGCGATGAAATATTTCAGGTTTACCGACAAGATAACAGCGCAAATGCTTCGCCTCTACTGCTAATTGCTATCGGCTGGTAATATAGCATTTTTCCAGATATTATCCATTAGCAATTAGCCATGAGCCATGAGCCAATCGGCTATTTCATTATGGCTTGATTAACTCTACTGCATCTCGTCCATCCATATCTTGAAGGTAAACTTTAACTTGTTCTTCCTTAGCCGTGGGCAAATTTTTGCCAATAAAATCTGCTTGAATTGGCAATTCTCGATGACCCCGGTCAACTAGGACGGCTAACCAAATTGCTTCGGGTCTACCATACTCGTGGACAGCATTCAACGCCGCCCGAACCGTGCGACCTTTATAAATCACATCATCGACCAGCACTATAGTTTTATCAGAAATATCAAACGGAATCTCTGTTTTTTCTGGAGTCCGCACCCCAATTTGATTTAGATCGTCTCGGTAAAACGTAATATCCAAAGAGCCTACCGGCACTTGGATTTGTTCTAGCAATTCAATCTGACGCGCCATCATTTTAGCGAGGGGAACGCCTCTGGTATGAATTCCCAGCATCACCAATTTTGACAAGTCGCGGGACTTTTCCACCACCTGGGAAGTCATGCGATTAACCGTGCGGCGTACATCTTCTGCTGATAAGATTTCGACAACTTGGGAAGGCATAGGGATTGAGTGGGTAATGGGTAATGGGTAATGGGTAATGGGTAATTGGTAATTGGTAGTTGGTAGTTTACGCAAAAAAACCCGGTTTCTCCGAAAAATCTTGGGTTTAGAGGGGCGAGATTGATGCAGAAACCGGGTTTTTGGCCCCGCCTGCGTAAGTTTTGTGGTAATTGGTTTTTTACCCTCGTTCCCCAGGCGATCGCCAGGAAACGCCATTACCGATTACCCATTACCGATTACCCATTACCGATTAACCATTACCAATTACCAAATTCCTAAGACCGAATTTGTACGGGCATAATGATGTGGGTGGCTTTCGCGCCTCCCACAGGCTTTAGCACCACAGGACTCAGTGGATTACCTAGTGCCATTTCGATTTCTGGAGTGGTTAAATTCTTGAGACTGTCCATCAAGTATTTGACGTTAAATCCAATCTCAATATCGTCTCCAGAAAGCTGAATGGGAATCGATTCCCGTCCGCTACCAATATCTTGAGCTTCTACAGCTAAAGCCATTGTTTGCTTGTCGCTATCGAGTTGCGCTTTAACGATGTTATTTTTCTGGTCGGTTAAAACGGAAACTCGCTCTAATGCACTCAAAAGTTGCTTGCGTTCGATCGTTGCAGACCGAATAAATTGATGGGGAATCAGTTGACGATAAGCTGGGTACTGTCCTTCTAACAAGCGGGTAGTTAAGCGCTGGTCGCCGATTTCAAAGACTACCAGAGAGCGATCGCAATGCAAAACCACCGATGGGGTAGATTGGCGCGTCCCCAGCATCCGTTCTACTTCCCGCAACGCTCTTCCCGGAACCGTAACGTTCAATTCGGTCATCGGTTCGGGAGCGGTTTCTTCCTCACCACCGGGCGCAACTTCAGTTTGAACTACCGCGAGTCTATGACCATCCGTCGCGGCAAATTCTATACCATCTTCTTGGCTAGTAAAATGAACCCCTGTCAGTACCTGCTTAGTTTCGTCAGAACTCGTCGCAAATAAAGACCCGTGCAATCCTGCAATTAAAGCTTCAGATGGAAGATAGAGAGTTTGACCGTCTTCTACCGTCGGTAGTTCTGGGAATTCTTCCGTTCCCATTCCCCGGATTTGGTAGCGTCCACCCGCTACAGTAATGGTGACTAAGTTTTCTCCCGCCTCGTCGTCGATAGTAATTTCCGCTTCTGGTAAACGGGAAACAATATCGTTAAGCAGCTTTGCAGGTAAGGTTAAAGTTCCGCCAGCTTCCACAGTTGCAGCAAAGCAGGTTCGGATACCCAAACTCAGGTCAAAAGCAGTTAAGCTTACCCGTTGTTGTTCTTCATCTGCGGTTAGCAGCACGTTAGCTAACACGGGATGGGTAGGTTTTGAGGGAACTGCACGACTAACTAGCGACAGGTTACTATTCAGGTCGTTCTGGGTACAAACCAGCTTCATGAGAGTTTGTTTGTCTGTCTTCAGTGACTTGACCGATCGTACTACCTTTGACACTCTGCGGTGTCTTGGCGCGCAGAAGTTGGTTTCAAGCGTGTAATTTTTAATATCCGCAGTAGTAGAGACTGTGGAAAATGTGGAAAAAGTTGGCAAATTCTTTCCTAATTCCGGTTTCCAGAACCGATAGCCTGTGGAAAACTTGTGGAAAAATCGCCTGGGTTTTCCACAGAGTATTTATACTCTATGACTGTTTGCCCTCAAATTATGGATTTTTCCACAAAATTTCGACAGTTGCTGACATTATTTGCAATCCTTTACATTGAGGAATTACCCGATCTGAGAAACCAGGTTTGTGGCGGCGTTCGCCCCTTCCAAGGCGGAAGATTTTGCCGAGAAACCCGCGGCAGCAAAAATGGCAGCCCGCACACTGCTGTCCTTCGGTGTACCTCATCCGGCTGCAAGCCGCTGTAGTGTCTAAATCGACAATTTTTCCTAGAAACCCGGAATTTCTGCCCAAGAGCCCACCTGCCCAGATTACGAGCGATTAGAGGATTTGCTGGCGAGGTTAATGCGATCGCTCAGCTGGCGCAGGGTATTCGCCATATTAGAATCGCTCTTTTGCAACTGGGTAATTTTCTCGCAACTGTACATCACCGTGGTATGATCCTTCCCGCCAAACTCCTCGCCAATTCTCGGCAAACTCAAATCCGTATGTTGGCGCATCAAGTACATGGCGATTTGACGAGCCATACTAATTTCCCGTCGTCGCGAGTTACCCTTCAAATCTTCAATCGACACCTCAAACGCATCCGCCACCACCATCATCACCGCATCCGGCGTCGCCGCAAATTTTTCCGTTGGCGGGTTTAAAACCGGGGCGATATTCTCCACCGTCATCGGTAAACCTGAAATCGAAATATACGCCACAGCCCGAATTAAAGCACCCTCCAATTCCCGAATATTCGAGGTGTAATTCGTCGCGATGTATTCAATTACATCGCGAGATAAGCGCATATTTTCGTACTCCGCCTTCTTTTGTAAAATCGCCATCCGCGTTTCTAAATCCGGCGGCTGAATATCAGCAATCAACCCCATCGAAAAGCGGGAACAAAGGCGGTCTTGCAATCGAGAAATCTGCTTTGGCGGTCGATCTGCCGCCAAAACCACCTGTTTTCCGGCTTCGTGCAGCGTATTAAATGTGTGGAAAAACTCTTCCTGAGTATATTCTGTGCCTTCAATAAATTGGATATCGTCCACCAACAAAACATCGGCGGCTCGATAATGTTCGCGGAAGCTTTGCAAGCTATCTTTGCGAATTGCTGCAATTAGATCGTTAGTAAATTGCTCGGTGGAAACGTAAAAAATTTTGGCATCCGAACTAATATCCAACCGATAGTGACCGATAGCTTGCATCAGGTGGGTTTTCCCCAAACCAACACCTCCGCAGAGAAACAGGGGATTAAACTCGCGTCCTGGAGATTCGGCTACAGCCAAAGCAGCAGCGTGCGCCATGCGATTGTTAGACCCTACCACAAACCGCGAAAAAACATGCTTGGGATTTAACGTCGTCGGTCTGGGTCGCTGTGAGGACGTAACTTCTGGCGGATTGGGATTGACAGGTAAAGGCCAAGAAATTTCCATATCGCTGGTAATATCTTCATCCCCTTGGACGACGCTAATGTAAATTTCCACCGACTGACCCAAAATATCTTGCACTGCCTCTGCGATGGTTTTGATGTAGTACTTCTGTAGCCAACTGCGAGCAAATGGATTGGGCGAGCGAATCACCAGACAGTTATTTTCCAGTTGTTCCGCAGTGGCGGTTTTGATCCAAGTTTCAAAGGTAGGGCGGCTCAACTGTAGCTGCAATCGCTCCAGAACCTGGCTCCATAACTTTTCTAGGGAGTCTTCCACAGGTTTTCCTCCGCCCCTATCCGGCAATATGTACTGCATGAATCAGCTTAGCAAGTCTGGTCGGCAGTATCGAAAGAACCTAGAAACCCGGTTTCTTTGCGTCATGGTGGATGCGGCGCTTTTGTACCATTGCTTGCTCATCCCCCCCATCCCTCCAGGAAAAAAAAAGAGCGATTATTTACACTGAAGATAGAGGAATTTCGTAGCCAGCTATGAGCTACTGTATCAATCCCACCTGCCCCAAGCCCAACGATGCCGCGAACGCCAATAGTATCATTTGTCGTCACTGCGGTTCGGAGTTGTTGCTAAAAGGGCGCTACCTAGTCATGCGCCTTTTAAGCGACAAAAGCGGCTTTGGCAAGATTTATGAAGCATTTGACGGGTCAACCCCCAAAATCCTCAAAGTTTTAAAAGAAGACCACAACACCAATCCCAAAGCCGTAGAACTATTCCAACAAGAAGCGGTTGTCTTGAGTCAGTTAAACCATCCAGGAATTCCTAAAATCGAGCCAGATGGATACTTCCAATTTTTTCCCAGAGGTGCAAAAGAACCGCTGCATTGCATCATCATGGAAAAAATTGAAGGGCCAAATTTAAAACAGTGGATGCAGCAACAAGGCAATCACCCCATCAGCGCCGACCAAGCGCTAAATTGGTTAAAACAACTGGCTGAAATTTTGCATCTCGTCCATAATAAAAATTACTTTCATCGCGATATTAAACCAGAAAATATCATGATCCGCCCCAACGGTCAATTGGTATTAATTGACTTTGGCACTGCTAGAGAAATGACCTATACTTACCTGGCAGCAGTGAGCGGAACGGGCAGCATTACAAAGGTAAGTTCTGCTGGTTACACGGCTCCAGAACAAGAACAAGGTCATGCCGTACCCCAGTCTGATTTCTATTCTTTGGGGCGGACGTTTGTTTATTTACTCACGGGCAAGAATCTGACCAATCAGGCAATTTACGATGCGATTAGAAATGAATTAAACTGGCGCAATTTTGCTCCCAAAATAGCTGCCCCGCTTGCCAATTTTATTGATAAGCTAATTGCTCCTAAAGCAGCAGATAGACCTAAAAACACCCAGGAAATTATCGACTGTTTAGCTAAAATTTCCCAGGAAGTCTATTATGCTGAATTTCCGGCGGCTGGTAGCAATAGCAATACTTTGATGCAATCTTCAGCTAAAGTTTCCCTGATTCCAAGTAAACTTACACGGCAAAAGAAAAAATGGCTGGTATTAGCAGCCGTGGCTTTGGCTGTAGCAGTAGGAGGATATGCAGGCTGGGAAATTTACCGCAATACTTCCCAAATTGTCTTGATTGAAAATATCTCGCCGGTCAAAATTTTGACCGGACATTCGAGCTTTATTAATTGCCTTGTTTTTAGTCCGGATGGTCAAACATTAATTAGCGGCAGTGCTGACAAAACTATCAAATTTTGGGATCTGGCGACGGGGAAAGAAATTCGCACGATCAAAGACCATGATAGCTTTATTAATTTTCTAGCGATCGCACCCGATGGGCAAACCTTATTCAGCGCCAGTGCCGATAAAACTATCAAACTTTGGAATCCTACCACTGGTAAGGAAATTCGCACCCTCAAAGGCCATTCTGGCTATGTAAATTATCTCGCCGTTACCCCCGATGGGCAAAGATTAGTCAGCGCCAGTGCCGACAAAACTATTAAACTTTGGAACTTATCAAATGGACAAGAAATTCGCACGCTTAAAGGGCATTCTAATTCGGTAAATTCTCTGGCAATTAGCCCGGATGGAAAAACATTATTTAGCGCGGGCGCGGACAAAACTATTAAATTCTGGGATCTGGCAACGGGAAAACAAATTCGCACCCTAACTGGACATACCAGCTTTGTTAATTACCTCGCGATTAGTCTAGATGGGAAAAAATTATTCAGTGCCAGCGCTGACAAAACTATCAAAATTTGGAAGATCGCTAACGGGGAAGAAATTAAAACCTTAAAAGGTCATACCAGTTTTGTAAATTATCTAGCAATTAGTCCTGATGGGCAAACGCTTATCAGTGGCAGTGCTGACAAAACTATCAAAATGTGGAATCTCTCCAACGGAGAAAAAATTCGCACGCTTAAAGGAGATTTTAATTATGTCAATTATTTGCCGATTAGCCCGCTTGCGATTAGTCCCGACGGGCATACAATTGCCACGGGCAGCGGTAACAAAACTATTAAAATTTGGCAAATACCGCTAGAATAAATCAAGTTGGTCGAATTGGTAATGGCTAATTGCTAATTGCTAATTGCTAATTGCTCATGGTAATATTTTTCGGTTCTACCATTAGCCATTAGCCATTAGCCATTAGCTGTTAGCAGATCTAGCAACTTGGGTTAAAATAAAAATTCCCGCATCGATAAACTTGTTGCCATGTGGAAACCAGAACTGCTAGTCCCGGCTAAAAATTTGGAACGGTTAAAAGTCGCCATTGCCTATGGTGCAGATGCCGTTTATCTAGGAGGGCAAAAGTATGGTTTGCGGGCGCGGGCGGATAATTTTACCGATTCTGAGTTAGCCTTGGGCGTAGCATTTGCTCATCAGCACAACGCCAAAGTCTACATCACCCTCAATGCTTTTCTTCACGATGCCGATTTTGAGGGATTGGCAGAGTATTGTCAGTTTCTCTCTGCTATCGGCGTCGATGGTGCAATCGTCTCCGATCTCGGCGTGATTCGCGCGATTAAAAATAGTTCCAATCTCAATATCCACCTATCGACTCAAGCTTCTTGCATCAATTCTTATGCTGGGCGTTTGTGGAAGCAGATGGGAGTCAAGCGCCTGATTGTCGGTCGAGAACTCAGTATAGCCGAGGCTGGTGCAATTCGAGAACAGTCAGGCATCGATGTGGAAATGTTTACCCACGGGGCAATGTGCATGGCGTATTCGGGTCATTGCACAATTTCTAACTTTACAGCAGGGCGAGATTCTAATCGAGGCGGATGCATTCAATCTTGTCGATTGCCCTATCATTTAGAAAGCGATCAAAAGAAACATGACGATTTAGTCACGTTCATGTCTTCTAGAGATTTGTGGGGAATCTATCAGATTGGAGAGTTTTTTAAACATCAGATTTGCTCTTTAAAAATCGAAGGACGGATGAAATCTTCCTTTTACGTTGCCCTGAATTGCAAGGTTTATCGCAGATTAATTGATGCTTATGCAGAGGGAAAATTGAATGCAGAAATGCTTCAAGTTGCCGCAGCAGAACTGCAATCAATTCCCCACCGAGAATACTTTTCCGGTTCGTTGTCAACGCCAGCGGGAAGGGATTCGGTGTTTGGACAGGTATCGGGAATTAATACGGGAACGCATCAATATTTAGGGATTGTGTTAGATTCAACGCCCGAAGAAATTGTTTTGCAATTGGTTGAACCTTTGGCAATTGGCGATGAAATTGAAATTATACCATTTGAGGGGGAAGCGATACGCTCTAAAGTGAATCGGTTGTTTTCGGTGATGGGCGATCGCATAAATTCCATGCGGCAAGATAGCGTCGTTCGCATTCCCAAAATTGATGCACCAATAAATCTAGAAAATG
Source organism: Cyanobacteria bacterium UBA11371 (assembly GCA_003486305.1). Classification (GTDB taxonomy): domain Bacteria; phylum Cyanobacteriota; class Cyanobacteriia; order Cyanobacteriales; family Aerosakkonemataceae; genus Microseira. Next base: position 2,190 of record DNGJ01000092.1, on the reverse strand, counting down.
TCGCCAAACTCAATGTAGTTCGATTTGCTCAAGCAGTTGAAACGATCGCCCCTGCCTTCGTTGCCAAGGGAAGTTAAATTATATGCAATTTAACACATTTGTTACTTCTATTGCCGATCTTGAGCGATGCGCTAACGCTCCCAATTTGCATGAGGTGTTGTTGGAACCTGCGTTATTAGCTCGACAGGGAAAACTTTCAGAACAAAGCGTACAGGAGTTAGCGACGGAAGCTAGGAATCGAGGATTGCGCCCGGTTTTGGTTTGGGATATATTGATGCCTGAACGGGTGATGAAAAGTGTATGCGATCGCATCCAAAATTGGGATCTCTCCCGCTTCGCAGCGATCCGCGTTTGCGATCCAGGTGTCGCTTATTGGCTGTTAATTCATTTCCCAGAAATCCCGCTTCAGTTAATTGTTGAAACAGGCAATCATAACCTGGAATCCCTCTTAGGGTGGTGCGAAATTTTTTCTGGTTCTTTGGAACGTCTCATCCTATCCATCGAACTACCCGAAGAAAAACTAATTGAATATTGCCAAACGCTTGGAGTCGCCTGCGAATTGCTGGGCGTAGGACAAATTTTACTGTTTTACTCGCCGCGAAGTCTACTAGCAGAACATTTAGCAGAGGAGGATAATTTTAATCCAGACTCGCCCCTGTATTTAGAAGCTACTGCTGCCTTTGCAGACAGTCCCAATCGCCATTTCCCCACTTTGGAAACAGCGCATGGAACTTTTATGTTCCTCGACAAAGACCAGTTTATCCTCGATAAATTAGATGCGTTACAAGCGGCGGGTTTGCATACGGTACGCTTAGACTTGCGGCATCTGGAACATGAGGGGGATGTAGCAGTAAATATTGAGATAATTTGTGGTAAAATATTGGAAAATCCTGCCTCGCTGCGCGTCAACTGGTCGCGAGAAACACGCGCTCCCTTTTTCAAAGCAAATCGCACAACTGCCCTATTTCCACGCATGAAATCGAAAGTCACCGATTATCGAAATGATGCTTGTTTAGCTGAGGTTTTAGCTGGAGAAGGGGGGAAATATGTTGTGTTTTATACTATGCGGCCTTTTGAGGTTTCGCAGATTACAAGTATGATAATGCCAACGGGTGAAGAGATTAAGCTGCCGCAAGATGTGAGTTTTCGCAACTTAAACGGCGATCGCATCATAGCCTGCGAGTCAGAACAAATTCTCGTCACCGACTGGATTAAGAAAGCTGTACCAGGCTCCCTGCTGCTGGGTAATATGTCTGTTGATATCGGTAGCGTCAGCTAAGGAAGGGTTTACCAATTAACTGCGCCGAGCTAAAATATCTCCGGTAAAACCCGCCCCTACAATACCTGGAATTATAGCGATCGCCCACAATTAACCTATGAACGCTAATATCTTATTTCCCTGGCAGCAAGAGGAACTGATTCGTCACAGTCAACGCATACTAAACAGCTTTCAGCATTGGGCTGGGCATTCTCTGATCGAAGTCAGTGGCTCACCTCTCCAAATAGCAGAGGCATTATTTGAAGCACCTTTTCCTGTATATTCTCACGGGACTGAGCCAGATCCGATTTTCAACTACGGAAACCGCAAAGCTTTGGCACTGATGGAACTCGATTGGGAACAATTAACCCAAATGCCTTCAAGATATTCAGCCGAATCAATAGAACGAGAGGAACGATCGCGCCTGCTCAACGAAGTAACAACCAAGGGTTATGTTACCAATGGTCGGGGTATTCGCATTTCTCGCACTGGTAAAAGGTACATGGTTTCGGATTTTACCGTTTGGAACCTACTCGATGAGAATCATCAGTATTGCGGTCAAGCGGCTAGGTTTACTCAATGGACGCCGCTCGAAAACAGAGACAGCTAACCTGAAAGTAAGTTATATTTTGAAGCGATCGCCAATCATGGAAACAACAAACGTATTGGACTTAATAGCAGGCGGATTAGCCCTGGCTATATTAATCGGCGGCTTGCTGATGCTATTTTTTGGCATATCTGCATTTGGGGATCGGGATAAGTAGCGTAACGCACTCTACAAATTAGCTTTTGGCGTACACTATTACCTGAAAAGCTTGAGGGGATAGCGTTGATTTAACCATCAGCATTAATCTGAGTAGGGGCACGGCATCAGTAAATCTGCCATTGCTCAAAGCTTTTCGGATGCCATGCCCCTACGCGACGTTGATTTA
>DNGJ01000093.1 GCA_003486305.1 Cyanobacteria bacterium UBA11371 | reverse complement strand
CACTTGCAATCTGCTGTATTTCTAGATCTGGGATTGTCTCTGCATTTTTATAAACGCGATCGGAAAAGTACAAATATTCCGGAGAATTACTATAAAACATCTGTTTTTGACTTCTTAGGCAAGCAACTGTAACCTGCTTGCCAATTCTCAAGCCGTTGTTGCTTGCGCGATCGCTCCCTGCTCTGCTTTCTCTCCAGTTACTTCGTATGGGAAATTGCCAGAAAACATTACGGCAGACATTAATTGTCGAGCCACTCTCTGACCTAAAGTAGGACTTTAGGTAGACAAAATTCACGTTTAGCGCTTTCTAACAGTAAATAAGTTTCATTTTCTATTTGAACCAGTTGTTGCTTGTAAATCATGCGTTCCGAGGCATCTTCAAAGAAGACGAATAAAAGCCGTTCCCCAGATTTATCTGGCAGATTAGACTCATCGGCGATCGCATAAAAATTGATATACTCAGGTCGGTTAGGATTGCAGCTTCTGGCAACTCCTTGGATTTCAAAACGTTCGTACTCTTTGTTTCTGACTTGATCGAAAGCTTCTTCAAACCCAATAAATTCAGGAAAGGCATGTCTGGCATCAATTCCCACCTTGAGAGCGTTGGGATAATCGCAATAATCATGCAGCAATGGCGAAATGGATTTAATCAAAAAGTTCTCATCGATAACTAAATACTCTATAGCTTGAGCTTTGAGGAATTTTTTCATTACGGAAAGGGAAGGCGAAATTTCGGTAATAGCTTCTTTATGATAGTTAATTAAACGATTTAATCGGTAGCCAACTCCGTGAATCGTTTCAATTATTTCTTCATTTAAATTGGTTTTTTTAAACGCTTGTCTCAGCGATTTGATATGAGATCTAATACTGCTATGGGTAGGAATCCGCTCGAAGTCCCAAAGTTTGTCGATTATGACTTCATAGCTTAGAACGTGATTGGGGTAGTTTAAAAATAGCAATAGTAGATCGTATTCTTTAGGGTATAAATTAACCACTTCACCGTCATAACTGACAGTGCGCGCATCCGTATCAACCACAACTTTACCACAAACTACCATTGTAAAAAAATCAATTTTATAGAGACGAATGTCAAAAAAATAAGGTTTTATAGAGGCTTCTCTATCCTCCACGCAATAGCGTATATAGAACCTATTAAATTTTCTGCATTCAAGATACTAAATCTTTTACTGTCACATGTCAACCAAGAAAAGCTAAACTTGTTTATTTTCCCTACTTTTCCTACTTTTCCTACTTTTCCTACCTGATAGTAAAGCGATCGCTCTCAATCAATTATCAAAAAAACTTGATGATAATAGGTCTAATTATCATTATTAAAACGTAATAAAAATGCTTGAGGAATCAGGGAGAAAGCATGATACGCACCAAGCACAGCGCCTGGTGCGAGAACTGAGAAAACTGCAAGCGATCGCTCGCATTATCCGCTAGTTAACAAGCTCAACCAATGCTTTTGCAACTTCAAACAGTCAAAAGCCACAACTTGTGGCAGTAGCGAACTGTACCTTTAGCGAGGCTTTGATTTGCCGAATCCGCGCTAAGCGATTCAGCAAGACTTGATCCGCAGCTACAGATCCAGCAGCATAACCTTTGAGATATTCGATGGCGTTTGATTGTGGCTGATTCCCTAGCTTGGCATCAGAATAGCCGAAATCAAATAACTCGGATGGAGTTGAGAAGTTCATAGTAGATACCCCTTGATTAGCATTCGCACCTGGAAAAAATCGCCGTTTAGGCTGAAATTTCTACTATGGTCTAAGCTTAGATTCCAATTGTGCATTTCTTGTGCAGACGAAAGATAGATTTTTCAGCCAGCAGGGGACACACGCGCCCAGTAGGGGCACGGCACCCAAGAGTCTTGTGGTGCAGCCTCAAACTTTATCTAAGCCGTGCCCCTACTCAACAATTGGTATGGTGAATCGTTTGGAAAGGATGAGATCGCCGCAAATTCCCCTCTCAATGAGAAATCATCCAAGGACGCCCGCGATCGCTATTGCAATAACGCTGCTGCGTCGCTGATTTCTGGTTTTCAGGGCGATGGATAATGCGAGGTTCCGCACTTCCATCAATCCGACTTTTCAAGGAAGAAGATAGCATCATCCCAGCAATTGAATAAATGCGTTTAGCTTCCCCATTACAAGTTGGACAAAGCATCGCTTGACTGGCTTCGCTCATCCGCCGAAATTGCTCAAAATTTCCGCAACTTTCGCACCGAAATTCGTAAACTGGCATAACTTAATTTTAGATTGCAGATTTTAGATTTTTCTCGTTCCCAGACTCAGTCTGGGAACGAAATACTAGAGGCAGAGCCTCTTTTGATAAAAGCGAGGTAGAACCTCGCGCATCCCGTTCCCAGGCAGGAGCCTGGGAACGAGAAAACGAGAAATTGTAGATTTCAGATTTTAGATTGCTCTCGTTCCCAGACTCAGTCTGGGAACGAAATACTAGAGGCAGAGCCTCTTTTGACAAAAACGAGGTAGAACCTCGCGAATCCCGTTCCCAGGCAGGAGCCTGGGAACGAGAGCAAAGAATTAAGAAGGCAGCACATTCCGCTCAAAAATTGCGGTGGGAACTGCTAGCGTGCAACAAGCATTTGGGATATCTACAATGCCGCTAATTCGTCCTTCGACGGGTGCTGCACCTAAAAGTAAATAAACCTGTTCTCCCGTGTAGCCAAACTTCTTGAAATACTCAATCGCATTCAAACAAGCACGCCGATAGGCAACGCGGGCATCCAGGTAATATTGCTGACCAGTAAATTCATCAACGGAAATGCCTTCAAATACCAAGTATTCCCAATAACGAGGTTCCACCGGCCCTGGTTTGAAAATCGGATTCGTCATGCCGTATTTTTCCATACCGCCTTTAATGATATCTACGTGCAAATCTAGGTAACCCGCCATCTCGATTGCACCGCAGAAAGATATTTCCCCATCGCCTTGGGAAAAGTGAATATCTCCCATCGAAAGTTTCGCCCCTTCCACATAAACTGGGAAGTAAATCCGCGAACCTTTAGAGAGATTTTTGATATCGCAATTTCCCCCATGTTCGCGGGGTGGAACTGTTCTTGCAGCTTCCTGTGCAACGCGCTCGTAGTCTCCACCTTGCAAAGAGCCGAGAATCGCATTTTTTGGGTTTGGTAATGCTGCTAAAGGCGGTACTCGATCCGGATTTGTTGCGACTAATTCTGCTTCTCGCTTATTCCATTTTGCTAGTAGTTCGTGGGAAGGCGCACATCCAATTAAACCGGGGTGGGGAATTCCGGCAAATCTGACATCGGGAATGTGACGCGATCGCGTATATATTCCCTGTATATCCCAAATCGCTTTTTGAGCAATTGGAAAATGATCTGTAAGGAAACCTCCCCCATTTTCCCTGGCAAAAATACCCGTAAATCCCCATTCGTAATCGGAAAGAGTTCCCACATCCAAAATATCAACGACTAAAATATCTCCTGGTTGCGCCCCATTAACATAAATTGGCCCGCTTAATACGTGAACAACCGTTAAATCTACATCCCGCACGTCATCCGGGCTATCGTTATTGCCAATTTGTCCATCCGTCCAATCTTTGCATTCAATCCGAAACACCGCCCCCGGATTAACAGAAACTACCGCTGGAATATCTGGATGCCAGCGATTGTGACCCACTAGGGTTTGTTCGGTAAACGGTTTGTTTAAGTCAACTTTGAACAGGACTTCAGGCATAATCTTCCCCTGATACTTTACTTTTGTTTAATTGCAATTAGTCAAGTTTGCATCGTAAAAAACAATTTAGCCAGTTAAGTGTATGTTTTAATACAAAATTGCCAATTTTAGTGTAAATATTTAATTTGAATTCTTAAGTAACATCAAAAACAAGAATAATAATCATTATTGTGCAATGCGGTTGCTAAGCACAAAAGTTATCAGTATGCTCATAAAATAATGTCGAATTTGCTCAAGTGAACCAAATTCCCAAAACCACAGATAACTTGTCATCGGGCTGGCATGGTAGCCTGGATTTGGCGTATGCTCGTCGCCGGGGCGTTACCCAGGTAGTTTACGATCGAGCGCAAGCGCCGCTAAAGGTGCAGCGCCCGTTTTATCCAGAAGGAAAAGAAGTTTGTCACAGTGTAATTTTACACACGGCTGGGGGGATGGTGGGAAGCGATCGCCTCGAGTTCAACTTCCACCTGCACCCAGAAGCGCAAGCTTTAATTACCACCACCGCTGCGAGTAAAATTTATCGCAGTAACGGAGAAACAGCACAACTTTCAATGCAAATGCAAGTAGATGCAGGTGCAATTTTAGAATGGTTACCCCAGGAAACAATAATTTTTAACGGCGCGATTTATCGCCAAGATATGCGAGTAGAATTAGGTTTAGGAGCAAGTTGGTTAGGCTGGGAAATTACCCGGTTTGGACGCAGTGCTAGAGGAGAAAAATTCTGGCAGGGAGAGTGGCGAAGTAATACAGAAATTTGGCAGCAAGGACGCGCTTTGTGGATCGACAGACAAAGGCTATTTGCTAGTGAAGAAACTATCAACAGTCCCCACAGTTTAGCTCGATATCCGATTGTCGCGAGTTTAACTTGGGTAGGACAAGCCGTGACACCGGAGTTAGTCGAAAAAGCACGCAATCTCTGGCTCACACACCCAGGGGGGGGGATCGGCGTCACCCGCTTAACCCAAGGATTATTATGCCGATATCGCGGCAATTCCACCACAGAAGTGAGACACTGGTTTATAGCCGTATGGGATCTGTTACGCCAATCTTTTTTAGCACGTCCCGCCATATTACCGCGAGTTTGGCAAATGGCACAGAAACCCTAGTTTATAAAGAAAAAATAAATTCAGCCGATAACGGGTCACGTTGTAGTAGAAAATCAAAATCTACTATACAACACCCATTACCGATTACCGATTACCCATTACCCATCGTCAGGAAAATGCAACTCACACCACAAGAAAAAGATAAATTACTAATTTTCACCGCAGCATTGTTAGCAGAACGGCGTAAAGCTAGAGGTTTAAAACTTAATTATCCCGAAGCAGTGGCTTATATTACTGCGGCAATTTTAGAAGGGGCGAGAGATGGTCGCACAGTTGCAGATTTAATGAGTTACGGCACAACTTTGTTAACCAGGGAAGACGTGATGGAAGGCGTAGCGGAAATGGTGCATGAAGTGCAAGTGGAAGCAACTTTTCCAGATGGGACAAAATTGGTAACCGTTCACGCTCCGATTCGCTAGTGTTTTTGAGATAATGGAAAAAATCGATGTAGGGGCGGGTTTAACCAACAATATCAGTTCAAAACAGACATCCTCAATAAACCCGCCCCCCAGAATGGAGGAAATAAAGCAATGATTCCAGGTGAAATAATTACGCCAGAGGGTGAAATAGAATTAAATGCAGGGCGTCCTACAGTAAGGTTAAGAGTAGCAAATACAGGCGATCGCCCGATTCAAGTTGGCTCTCACTTTCACTTTTACGAAGTCAACGAAGCTTTAGAATTTGACCGAGAACAAGCGAGGGGAATGCGGCTGGATATTCCAGCAGGTACAGCAGTACGCTTTGAGCCAGGGGATGAAAGAGAAGTCGAGTTAGTACCTTTTGCGGGGGGACGTCAAGTTTATGGCTTCAATGGCAAAATCAACGGTAAGTTAGATGGGGAAAATACCTGGAATGGGTGATGCGATCGCCTAAAATATTTGTTGATCTGGAAATATCCCAAGTTGCTAATAGGTAATAGGTAATGGGTAATCGGTAATCGGTAATGGGTAATTCTCACGCTTTAGACTGCCAAATCATCCAATTACCAATTACCAATTACCAATTCTCACGCTTTAGACTGCCAAATCATCCAATTACCAATTACCAATTACCAATTACCAAAATTAAAACAAATGCCAGTCAGGAGCTTGTATGCTATTTAGTGAAAAACGCCGCATTAACCTTGAGTTCTTAACCACATTGAAAGGAATTGCGGCGCTAATAAAAGACCCCGGTAAGACTGAATCTGTTTTTGATATCGAAGATAGCCTGCGGAATACCAAAGCTACTCAACTCATGGTCGAGTATATTAAATCTCAGCCCGGGGTAGCCCAGATTATTGAAGAACGATATACCCCTCCACCAGTTGACTTGGATGCGTTACTCAAATGTCCTCCAGATTCGCTGGGATACGCCTACGCATCTTATTTAACAGAAGCAGGTTTCGACCCTAATTTTTACCGCAAACCAGCGGGTGATGATGACATCAGCTACATTTCTTTACGCATTCGTCAAACCCATGATATTTGGCATGTCTTGACAGATTTTGGTGCTGATGAAATCGAAGAACTAGGATTGAAAGCATTTGAACTGGCGCAAAGCCACCGCACGATGTCCGCAGTACTCATCTCCGGCGGGTTGTTGAAAACGCTGTTTAATCAGCCAGAAAATTTAGAAAGGTTGTTGGATCGCATCGCAGTGGGTTATAGAATGGGGTCGAAAGCAAAACCATTTTTAGCGCAAAAATGGGAAGAACATTGGGATAAATCTTTGGCAGAATGGAGAGCAGAATTAGGAGTTGAACCCACTCCCGTTTACGTTCCTTGAAGATAGAATATTGCGGGCAGGTAAAATGCCTGCCCCTCTGACAAGATTCCAAGTTGGTGAGGGTGTTTAAATGTCTAAAATTGCCGATATTTATGAGGAAAAACTTAAGTTATGGCTGGGAGAAGAAGCATCAACTGACTTGGGCATTCCTTTTTAGATAGCAGATTATCTAGAAACCCGGTTTCGCTCTTATTTACCGGGTTTCTGAAGATGAAACTTGCTATTAATTTATTCATCTTGGGCAAAAGATTCTCCCCATTTAACCTCAACCTTACCATTGGGGGAAATCAGAACCTTATATTCAGCTACAGGCTGCTTAATTGTTTTGGGATACCGCTCGGTTTCCTCGTTTTTAGCTGACAATTTGGGCAGGGGAGTTTTTTCAACGAAATCAACCGACAGTTTACCGATGGGTTCGTAGGAAACAATCTCCAATTCTTTGGTAACCAGCACTCGATAAACTAAAGTATCGCTGAAAGCGGTGGCTGTTTGATTTTCTTCGCTAGTGGCGGACGTTTGCAAATTTTGCTCAATTATTTGTTGGAGTCGCTCTTGCAAGTTCTCGATCGTTTCCTTGTCAGTAATGGCTGGTAAAGGTGACGCCATAGAAGCGTTCAACCTAGAGGGAATCTCAGAGGGTATATCAGAGTCTCTATTCAATGCGATCGCTGGTTTTAGATCGTTTTTCTCTAGATCGAGAGTTTGACTCAGTAACTCGTTAACAGTTTTTTTGTCATTTTGGGTGAGCAACCGATGCTGGTATAGCACATACTTATATTCTAGAGAACCCTTCCCTTGAATGATATCGATCCCGTGCCTGGTTGCTTTATAACCCACATCGACTGGTAATTGATCGACAATTGATTGCAGCGGGTGATTCGGATCCAGCAGCGCATTTGCCCACATGCGAGTTAAAGAAACTATCCCGAACACAGACACCTTTTGGTCTAAATTCAATTCCTTAACTGCCTGTATGCTGAGCGAAGTATGTACCGTAGAACTTGCCCACAAGATATTGATATTCGGGTGAGCTTGCAGCATTTCCTTTACCTTTGCCACATCTTCTTCAGTTTTTGCATTCGTCGATGCGGTTTGATTCCAACTCACTCCGGAATCTTTCATTCCTGCCTTAAAGCCCTGCAAATATGGATAAAGGCGACTTGAATCTGCTCCATCCACCAGACCAACGTTGATCTGTTGAGCGGGTAAGTTTTTCTCTGCCCAATTTCCCATGTACTTGCCCACATCGTAGCCCATGCGGAACGAATCGCTTTCGTAACAAGCGAACGCTGCTTTGTGACCCTCTGGAGCCACACAATCACCCACATTGATCGGTACGGCACCGGAGAGGTAAGCTTGCTCAATAGCCGGTATAGATGCTTCCGGATCTAGGGGTCTGACCAAAATTACATCCACATCCTGGGCGAGTAATTGTTTAATTCCTTGGGCTTCTTGCTCGACAGTCTCGCCCGTTTTGATCGGTATAATTTCAATTTGTGGATTTTCCTTTGCCCCAGTCTCCATGCCTTGCTGATACAACTTATAAACCGGGCCATTATTTGGAATCAGCAAGCCCACTTTGTACTTATCTGCACTAGGTTTGGCAATTTTTTCTTCCCAATCTTGGTCTAAACTCGCTTTTTCCCAGTTGTAAGATCGTTTCAATTGATCTGCCGAAGAGAACTTGGCTCGCTTGAGGTTAGCGCGCTCAAAGTTAGCCCCAATAGTTATGGTTCCATTCCGCAGATCTGCATATCGCAGCGAAGCTCCCTTGAACTTAGCTTTGTATAGATCTGCTCCCTGAAGATTGGCACGGTTGAGGTTAGAGTCTGTAAAATCAACTTGGATGAGTTTGGCTGCTTGAAAATCTGCCCAAAGCAACCTAGCATTGGCGAGCGAGGCTTTTTTCAAGTTGGCATCTTTGAGATTAACCCGGCTCATGCGAGCGCTATCGAGATTGGCTTCTTCTAGATTAGCTTTCTCCAAGTTAGCAGCCCGGAGAACTGCCCCTTTAAGATTCGTCCCCTTCAAATTTGCCCCTTTAAGATTGGTTCTCTCTAGGTTCGCTCCTTGGAGGTTCGCTCCTTGGAGATTTGCTCCTTGGAGATTTGCTCCTTTGAAATTAGCGCCAGCTAGGTTCATGTGGGAAAGGTCTATTCCTTCATATTTATATAATTGTGGTGGCCATTTAGCAAAAGTTTCTAATCCCAATTGCAATTTATAGCACTGATTCAAGTTAATGTTTTCTAAGTTGGCTTTCGGCGCTTGCTCTCCTACTAAAGTTTGGCAGTACTTGTTAAGTAACTCTACCGCTTTAATTCTCGATTGAGAATATTCAAAGTCCTTCTGATCTCTGAGTTCTTCCCGCGCTGCATCGAGCATTTGTTGCTCTCGCATCGGCGCTTCCAGGAAGTAAGCACCCATTGCTGCTAACAACGTCCATTGACCAATAACTGCCGCTAAACCATATAGGGAGACATTTTCACACCATTTAACAAAGTTTCCTAGCTGTTGATCCATAGACTTTAGCGGTTTCAGCCAGGGATTCTGATTTTCGCTTGGTAATCTTTCCAAGTAGTAAGTTTCAAACATCCGCCGATAGCTTTCGGCTGGTATTTCCATCCGTTTAGCTTCCTGGAGCAATTTGTACTCTTGTTTAACTGGATCTTCAATACTAGCCACTCGCTTAAAGCTCGAGTCTAAGGTCTGCAAAACGCTTTCTAATTCCGAAATTTCCGCTTTCTCCTCTGGCGTTATTTCCACTGTTTCTTTGGTTTTTGTTTGTGTTTCTGTCTGGTTCTTACGCTGAGTAATCTGTTTTATCTTTTCGATAATTTCAATATTTTTTAGGTAAAACCGGCGCTTGCTCATAATTGTGGGATAAATCGGGTAAACTGATTAACAATTCCGTTATTGCACGTTCTCAGACTATTATCCCATTGGCGATCGCAGCCTGTCTTCCGTAAAATAATTTAATTTGATAAATTTAGCGTGAAGATAAATTAAAGCCAGCCAGGAGGTCAACAGATGAGTTATAGAATGGATCGCCGTGCCTATGCCGAAACTTATGGCCCCACAACGGGCGATCGCATCCGTTTAGCCGATACAGAATTATTCATCGAAGTCGAACAAGATTTTACCACTTATGGCGACGAAGTGAAATTCGGCGGCGGTAAAGTTATCCGCGACGGTATGGGACAATCTCCCATTTCTAACGCCGATGGTGCTGTCGATATGGTTATTACCAATGCCTTAATTTTAGATTGGTGGGGCATTGTTAAAGCCGATATTGGGATCAAAGATGGCAAAATTTTCAAAATTGGTAAAGCTGGAAATCCCTATATTCAAGATAACGTCAATATTATTATCGGCCCCGGCACCGAAGTTGTCGCTGGAGAAGGAAAAATTATCACCGCAGGTGGAATTGATACGCACATTCACTTTATTTGTCCGCAACAAATTGAGGTAGCGATCGCATCCGGCATCACTACTATGATCGGCGGCGGTACTGGCCCCGCCACGGGTACAAATGCTACCACCTGCACCCCCGGCCCTTGGAATATTTACCGAATGCTCCAAGCCGCCGACGCCTTCCCCGTAAATCTCGGATTTTTGGGCAAAGGCAATAGCAGCCAGCCCCAAGGACTCGAAGAACAAATCCTCGCCGGTGCGATGGGTTTAAAATTGCACGAAGATTGGGGAACCACCCCCGCAGCAATTGATACCTGTTTGACCGTGGCAGACAAGTACGACGTACAGGTAGCAATTCATACCGATACTCTCAACGAAGCTGGGTTTGTTGAAGCCACTATCGCCGCGTTTAAAGGTCGCGCAATACACGCCTACCATACGGAAGGTGCGGGGGGCGGACACGCACCGGACATTATCAAAGTGTGCGGTGAAGCTAATGTGCTGCCTTCTTCGACCAATCCGACGCGCCCTTATACTTTGAATACCTTGGACGAACATCTGGATATGTTGATGGTGTGCCATCACCTGTCGCCGGGGATTCCAGAGGATGTAGCGTTTGCTGAGTCGCGGATTCGCAGGGAAACTATTGCCGCTGAGGATATTTTGCACGATTTGGGCGCTTTTAGCATGATTTCCTCGGATTCTCAGGCGATGGGCAGAGTGGGGGAAGTGATTATTCGCACTTGGCAGACGGCGCATAAGATGAAAGTGCAGCGGGGGTTGCTTTTGGACGGGCAGGATGCCCATCCCACAAGAGTTGATGTCCATCCCACAAGAGTTGAGCATGATAATTTTCGGGCGAAGCGGTATGTGGCAAAATATACTATCAATCCGGCTATTACTCATGGGATTGCCCAGTATGTGGGGTCTGTGGAGGAAGGTAAGTTGGCTGATTTGTGTCTTTGGCAACCAGCGTTTTTTGGGGTGAAACCGGAGATAGCGATCAAGGGGGGTGCGATCGCATACTCTCAAATGGGCGATGCGAATGCCAGCATTCCTACGCCCCAGCCGGTGCATATGCGCCCGATGTTTGGTAGTTTTGCCGGAGCAAGAACAGCTACATCTTTAACCTTTGTTTCTCAGGCGGCTTTAGAAAGAGAAATTCCCGCTCAATTAAAGTTGCAAAAATCTGCTGTTGCCGTGTCAGAAACGCGACTTCTTAGCAAGCGGGATATGAAATTAAACGATGCATTACCCCGCATGGAAGTCGATCCGGAAACTTACGAAGTCAGGGCAGATGGTGAGTTGTTAATTTGCGAAGCTGCGACTGTTTTGCCAATGGCGCAGCGGTACTTTTTGTTTTAAACTTGTCCTAAATTGACAGAAACCCGCCCCTCAACGTTAGTAGGTGCGGGTACTTCATTAAATGACGGGTAGTTCAATTCTGTTGAGCGATCGCTTGCTGAAAAATTCTGATGGCTTCTCCTGTATCTGTTTCTGCAAGCAGAATACAGCGTTTGAGTAAATCAATATCGAGGTCTTCTAATCCGGGTAACTTGCTACGATCGATGCGTTCATAGCCGCTGGTGCTAAGCGCATACAGCATCAAAACTCCATCTTGCCAGAACCAAACTTCGGGAACCTCTAATATGCGATAACGTGCAAGTTTATCGATGCCACCACTGGTGAAAATAACCTCAATTGAAAGATCGGGAATTGGCTTGACACTGCCAATGCAATAAGACTGATCGGCTTGAGTTGATGCTTCTCCTTCTCGCTCTTGGGTCATGGCTCCTGTAGGTTGAAAGAAAATTCCTTTCTGGGCTAGAAAGCATGTTACCAACCAACCGATAACGTGTCCAAAAAGTTCATGTTCGCGTCCTGGCATGAGAATTTCGATTGTTCCATTGTAGTAAAATAAACGGATTCCGGTGGAGCCTTCAAATCCTTTTTGAATGTGTTTGAACTGTGTCCAGGTTCGTCCCTGATAGACGATGCGTTGATCCTGGATTGGAGATTCCCGCAGTGGCGTTTGTGTCATAGCGATCGCGCCTCATCTTAGCCCAATTAATGCTTTCAGTCTACAAACTCATCTAAAGGATCGCCTGCTTCTAAGTAGTCGAGCAAGGTTTTAACCTAAGAGTATATCCGGCGATCGCTCGATCGGCAGAGCAGCCGCGGCACGGCAAGATCAACGTTATCTGTTTGTCGGAGATATCTATGATGCCGTGCCCCTACGCAACGATGGGGTGAGGTTTTGTACGATCTTAATCGCCTGCTACGACAGGGTTAGTTTTGCGATCGCCCAGATCGAACACCACCTCAAAACGGTAGTTAGGGATTCGCTGACCCAAAAGGCGCAAATGTCCCTCTGCATCAGAACGATTCTTGTATCGGCTGATGGTCACCCATTGCAACGTTGGCAGTAAACGCACAACAACCCAAGGCTTAAGACGATCGTTGTAAGCCATAATAGAGTAATCTCCTTTCTAAATTGGAGCCAGAGCCAGCGCTGCACTTTCCACGGTTAGGCGCTGGCTTTTGACTGTCTATATCATACCACGAAGTAAGCATAAGTAAGCATAGGTAGGCAGAAGTATGCATTTGTCATACTGGCTAGGCAGAACAGCTATTTGGTGGGTGAAACCATGAACCGAGGAAATTTCGATAAAATTCCAGTCTATGAGTAATAGCGAGCGCATTTCCGTTGTTTTGTCAGCAGAAGCCAAAAAAGATCTAGAAAAACTTTGTGAGGTCGAAGGGCGATCGATGTCTAACTTTGTTAAATTGCTAATACAAAGTGCCATTGACAAAGCGAAGGCAGATGGAAAGATTAAATAAAGCCCAGTCATTGTAGGGACACGGCATCCGAATAACTTTGATTTAGTCACAAAACTTACTCTAGCCTTAGTCCCTACCTTGTTGTCGAACCCAATAAAAACAACTGCGAGCATATATATGAAAGTCAAAAATATCCAAATACCAACCGATAAAATTGCCGAATTCTGTCAGCGCTGGAAAATTAGCGAATTTGCCTTATTTGGTTCAGTATTGCGCGATGATTTTCGTCCAGACAGCAGCGATGTTGATGTATTGGTGACGTTTGCACCAGATTCTCATTGGACTTTATTTGATATGGTTCATATGGAAGAAGAGTTAGAATCAATCTTTGGGCGAAAGGTTGATTTGGTCAGCAAACGGGGAATTGAGGAAAGCCTCAACTATCTACGTCGTCAAAATATTCTTGGGAGCGCAGAAATTATTTATGTCAACTCGTGACCTTGATTACCTGCTGGATATTCTGATATCTGCCAAACTAGCTTTGAGCTATGTCTCAAGCAAGACTTTTACCGAATTCGAGGCAGATATCCAATGCCAAGATTCTGTAACGCGACGACTTGAAATTATTGGGGAGGCGGCTAAACGACTATCTCAAGAAACTCGACTGTCACTGTCTCAAATACCTTGGAGTGACATGATTGGAATGAGGAATAGGATGATTCATCAGTATGACAAGGTGAATTTAGCTATTGTTTGGGATACGGTTCAAAACGCTTTACCGCCGTTAATTGTGGAATTGGAAAAAGTTGTTCCACCCGAAGATAGAGCATGAGGGATAAGAAAGCGCGCTCCTTGCATTTCCCGCCCGCTGGCAATCTCAGTATTGTTTCTATTATTTGGTTGCATTAGTTACCAGAGACGTATAGTAGAGCGCGTAAATTTGGTGGCGATCGCGAGCAGCGCACAAGAGAAGTTATACAATTTTCCTTTATCCAGCTTGCGCCCCCTTTCCTGTCTCGCCAGCAGAAATACATCGGGGGAATGAGGTCAGTTAGCCAGTTTAGGTGAAAACTAATACAAAAGGTACTAGACAAAGATAAATTTTTATCAGCTTTATGGCAAAACCTCTCGGCACTATGACTGGTATATTCCCATCTCAAACCTCAAAGCCCGATCGTATCTTGGTTGTGGACGATTCACCCGATAATGTATTTCTGATTCAAGCGATTTTGGAAGAAGAAGGTTACAAAATCAGCACCGCAGCAGATGGTCGTTCAGCACTGGCGCAGCTTGAGGAGGAATTACCAGATTTGGTATTGCTCGACGTAATGATGCCGGGAATGGACGGCTACGAAGTCACCCAGCGCATCCGCGCCATGACATCGTTACCGTTTATCCCAATTTTATTAATCACCGCCTACGACCAGCCTAGTGTAGCCCAAGGGTTAGACACGGGAGCCGATGATTTTATCCGCAAACCCGTAGAAGTAGACGAATTGCTGGCGAGGGTGAGAGCGCTGTTGCGACTTAAGCATAGCGTGGACGAACGGGATGCGATCGCACGCCAGCGAGAAGATTTTGTTTCCCGCCTCACCCACGACTTACGCACGCCGTTAATCGCCGCAGATCGGATGCTACAGTTAATGCTGCAAGGCGCTTTGGGAGAATTGTCCCCCACAATGCAGGAAGCAATTTCTACCATGACTCGCAGCAACCAAAACCTGCTGACAATGGCAAATACCTTGCTAGAAGTGTATCGTTACGAAGCAGGTCGCAAAACCTTAAGTTTCTCTCCAGTTGATTTGCGAGATCTGCTCAAAGAGATTATCCAAGAACTGTCTCCCTTAGCCAACGATAAAAAACTGTCTCTAACTCTTGGATTGTCTGAAAACAATTCCAATCATCCAGACCAGTTTACCGTTGCAGGCGATCGCTTGGAACTCCATCGAGTTTTCACCAACATCATCGGCAATGCAATTAAATTCACAGACACTGGTTCCATCGATGTCCGCCTCAAAAACGCCAATAGCAGCCCTAACCCTGCTAGACGCGAGGTAACCGTTGAAATTCAAGATACAGGTCCAGGCATTCCAAAAGAAGAACAAGCTTGGCTGTTTGAAAGATTTCGCCAAGGGCGTCACAAGCATTCCGGTAGCGGTTTGGGGTTACACCTGTCCCAGCGCATTGTGGAAGCCCATCAAGGAACCATTCAGGTCAAGTCAGAAGTCGGTAAAGGAGCTTTGTTCGTTATCTCTCTACCGGCAAAGCAATCCTGCAATTCCTAATATGAAGCGGTTCGTGGTTCATTGTTCTAAAAACAATGAACCATTGAACTGCAAAAATAGTCTAAAATAAAAGACGTAAAATCTACATTTAAAAAGTAAAATGATAGTTCAATTAGAAATTAGCGAAATTATTCGTCAGCAACGGCTGTTTTTTGCCACGGGAAAAACTAAAGATGTCTCGTTCCGCCTCGAACAGCTTAAGATTTTAAGAAAAACAGTCAAGGACAATCAAGAGGCAATTCTAGCAGCTTTGAAGGCCGACCTCAACAAGCCAACTTTTGAAGCCTACGCTACAGAAATAGGCGTTTTAAAAGAAATAGATTATACCATAAAACATCTTAAATCTTGGACAAAACCGAAAAAAGTAGCCAGTACGCCAGAGCAATTTCCCAGCGAGGCAGTTATTTATCCAGAACCCCTCGGCGTTGTGCTGATTATCGCGCCTTGGAACTACCCATTTCAGTTAACGCTCTCGCCGTTAGTGGGAGCGATCGCCTCCGGAAACTGCACCATTTTAAAACCTTCAGAACTCGCTCCCCATACCTCTCGAGTTATCGCAGATATATTCCAAAAAAACTTTGACAGATCCTACATCGCCGTCGTAGAAGGCGGCGTCGAAACCAGCCAACAATTATTAAAAGAAAAGTTCGATCATATCTTTTTCACCGGCGGCACCGCAGTTGGTAAAATTGTCATGGAAGCAGCCGCCAAACAACTAACACCCGTTACCCTAGAACTAGGCGGAAAAAGTCCTTGTATTGTCGATGCCGATATAAACCTGGAACATACCGCCAGAAGAATTACTTGGGGTAAATTTATTAATTCCGGTCAAACTTGCATCGCCCCCGACTATCTTTTAGTCGATAAAACCATCAAAAAAGACTTGATAGAAAACATCAAAAACTGCCTGAAAGAATTTTACGGCGACGATCCGGCAAACAATCCAGATTACGGCAGAATTATCAATCAAAAACAGTTTGCTCGCCTCACAGCATTGCTAAACAATGGCGAAATTATTGTAGGTGGAAAAACCAATTCCGAAACCCTCTACATCGCCCCCACGCTGATAGATAATGTCTCCCTAGATGCGCCAATCATGCAAGAGGAAATTTTTGGCCCCATTCTGCCAATAATAGAGTATAATAATCTATCAGAAGCTGTTGGAATTATTAACGCCCAGCCAAAACCTTTAGCGCTTTATTTATTTTCCAAAAACAAAGACGCTCAAGAAAGAATTTTGCGAGAAACTTCATCGGGAGGTGTGTGTATCAACGACACCGTTATGCAAGTAGGCATACCCGATTTACCATTTGGGGGAGTTGGTTTCAGCGGTATTGGCAGCTATCACGGCAAAGCCAGTTTTGACACCTTCTCCCACCAAAAAAGCGTGTTGAAAAAATCTTTCCTATTCGATCCAAAATGGCGATACGCGCCCTACAAAGGTAAGCTAGATTTACTCAAAAAAATCATTGGGTAAAAAAATTGCAGATGGCAGAGTCTAGATTTCAGATTGAATCCTTCGTATCGGAATCGTATGGTTGATGGTGCTGTAGGGGCGGGTTTTACCCAAAACGTTTAATCGGTTTGCGAATTATATTGATAAACCCGCCCCCCGTGCGATGCTGATGCAAACGGATTCGATATCATATCATGTCCGGTTGCAACGGTATTGTATAGGGGCGGGTTTATATACGATGTCTGTTGGAGTCACGAATTGTCTGTAAAACCCGCCCCTACAAATCCGTAAAATATACGCAACCGAATGATATTTGAATTAAATCTGCAATCTGCAATCTACAATCTAACATCAAAACAGGCCGCTATAGCGTTCTTCCGCCCAAGGTTCGCCCCGGCGGTGATAGCCATTGCGTTCCCAAAAACCCAATGCTTCACTGTCTAAAAACTCTAGACCATTGAGCCATTTAGCACTTTTCCAGGCGTAAAGATGGGGAACTACGAGGCGTAAAGGGCCACCATGTTCTGCGGGTAAAGGCTCGCCAAACAAAGTATGGGCAAAAAAGTTTTCTTCCCGCAAGAAGTCTGCCATAGAAATATTAGTAGTGTAGCCCCCGTAGCAATGTTCCATAATATGACTTGCCTTGGGGTCTACTTCTACGTGCTGCATAAAGTCTGTGACTTTCACCCCAGTCCACTTCACATCTAGCCGCGACCAACGGGTAACGCAGTGAAAATCTGCGGTAAACTCGTGTTGGGGCATTGCCATGAAGTCGGCGAAGGTGAAAGTTTTTGGTTGAGCCAAACCCCAGACGCGAAATTCCCAGTTTTCGATGCCGATCTTGGGAGTTTCACCATAAGTCAACACGGGAAAGCCCTTGGTTTCGTATTGACCAGGGGGGATGCGATCGCTCATTTCCGGCCCCGGCTTCTTGAAAAACTTTCCGATCATATTACCAACCGCAATAAAGTTTTCCGTGCTGACGCGACAGAACTGCTATGTTCCTGTCATGTCAGCATCCATAGTTACATTTTGTTACAAGATCGGCGATCGCGCAGCGAACCGAAAAATAAACCGGGCTAGTCAAACCGAAGCGTAACAGCCGCTATGATTCTTCAGACTCGTCTTCGTCTTCCTTAGACGGATACACGAACTTAGACCGCCCAGTCAAAATCGACTTGCCCAAGCTGAGGGCTTTCTGTGCTTGAATTGCCGCCTTATGTCTCCAGGTAGCTCTGCGCTTATCGCGTTTGGATTTAGATGTTTTCTTCTTAGGAACCGCCATGACGATCTTGGAAAATTGGACAACCTTTCTATTTTAGCTGAATGCTTGGACTCCCCACATCGATAAAACTGGTATCGGGTAGTGGGCGCTCTTGTTTCCCGTTACCCCATACCTACTACCCGATATTTGGGAAGAAAACATTTTTAGCTTCCTTGGTACGCACTTTTAGAAGTTGCGACGAACGCCCCCATTGCCGGTAGTACCATTCGTACCGTTAAAGTTGGTAGTTCCAGGCGCGCCGGTTGTACCGTTGAAATTCCCCGTTCCGGTAGTACCATTCGTACCGTTAAAGTTTGTGGTTCCAGGCGCGCCGGTTGTACCGTTGAAATTCCCCGTTCCGGTAGTACCATTCGTACCGTTAAAGTTGGTAGTTCCGGGCGTGCCGGTTGTACCGTTAAAGTTTGTGGTTCCGGGCGTGCCGGTTGTACCGTTAAAGTTTGTAGTTCCGGGCGTGCCGGTTGTACCGTTAAAGTTTGTGGTTCCGGGCGTGCCGGTTGTACCGTTAAAGTTTGTGGTTCCGGGGGTGCCGGTTGT
>DNGJ01000091.1 GCA_003486305.1 Cyanobacteria bacterium UBA11371 | reverse complement strand
GGTTCATCACCTTTTTCCCATCGCCGGATCGTCGAGGCAGAATAAAATTCTAGGAGACTCTCCATAGCAATTCCGCCTCCGAAAAAGAGAAAACAATATTCTAAACTTGATTAACCACTAAAAAAATCTGCTACAATTAACAAAAAATGCCTTCAGGAGAAACAGATGAAAGCCGTTGAAGTAACAGGAAAGCTGGATGAAAAAGGCCAATTATCTCTCGACCAACCCATTGAAGATTTCCCCCCCAGTCGCGTGCGAATTATCGTACTTTTTCCCGAAGTAACCGATCAAGTCGAAACGGATCCTGATGATACTCCCATTGCAGAAGTAACAGCAAGTCTTAGAAGAGCTTTACAGGAAGCAAAAGCAGGACAACGCATACCCCTTTCTGAAATGTGGGATGGTATAGATGTCGAATGAAACACCTTTGGTACAAGTTGATTTAACACCTGAATATAAACGAAATTTGCGCGATCTATCAAAAAGATATCGCAATATTAGGTAAGATACTCAGTCAGTTATTGAGCAACTCCAAGAAGGTAACTTTATTGGCGAACGCATCCCAGGGATGGGTGAAAAATATGTAATCTTCAAAGTAAGAGTCAAAAATAGCAACATACAAAAAGGAAAAAGCGCAGGTGATCGACTCATCTATCAAGTTGAGTCAGCGAATAGCGTACTTTTATTAACGATTTACTCAAAATCAGACCAAGAAGATATCAATCCTAATGAGATTCGCAGTATCTTATCTGAGTTTTATCAGGATGAATGATTGCGGGTTGACCCTCGTATTTTACAGCGATTCTCGCTGTTATGAGGTACAGCATTACTGATATTGAGGAACATGGCGAAGTAATTAGTTCTATTTCCCTATCTCCAAGAGATCCAAGAGCTTCAAGAGATCCAAGAGCTAGTGAGTGTACCTCATCCGAGCGCAACCCGCTGTATCTGTGGAGATCGCTCTTCTTCTTCAACGATTAAATCAGTTAGAACGAAAGTAACCGGGTAACTTTTATGAAACCCGGTTTCTCTAAAATCTAAGCAGGCCCAATTGCTTCAATCGCCGCTTCAAGAGCGATCGCCACATGCGACCAATGCGTCCCCCCTTGACAAAATGCAATATATGGTTCCCGCAACGGCCCATCGGCGGAAAATTCTAACGTACTCCCTTCAATAAACGTACCCCCCGCCATGACGACCTGACTTTCATAACCCGGCATTTCGCAAGGAATCGGTTCGACGTAAGAATCAATCGGCGAATGCTGCTGAATAATCTTACAAAAAGCAATTAACTTTTGAGCAGAACCTAACTTAATCGCTTGAATTACATCCCGCCTTGGTGCTAAAGGCAAAGGATTGACTGGATAACCCAATTTGTCAAAAACATAAGCAGTTAAATGATTGCCTTTCATCGCTTCTCCCACCATTTGCGGTGCTAAAAACAATCCTTGAAACAGCAAGCGATTTTGGTCAAACGTCGCCCCGCCAGCACTACCAATTCCCGGCGCAGTCAGGCGACAAGCAGCCGCTTCGACTAAATCTGCTTTACCCGCAACATAGCCACCTGCCGTGACAATTGTCCCGCCGGGATTTTTAATCAACGAACCCGCCATTAAGTCAGCACCAACGTGGGTGGGTTCTTGCGTTTCGATGAATTCGCCGTAACAATTATCGACAAAACAAACAGTATTCGGATTTTGTTGTTTTACCAAATAAACTATCTTCTCGATCTCAGCAATCGATAAACTCGGACGCCAAGAATAACCGCAAGAACGCTGAATTAAAACTAGACGAGTATTGTCTTTAATTGCCGTCGAAAGAGCATTCCAATCGACGATTCCTTCCCCAGTTAGAGGCAATTCGCGGTATTGAATGCCAAAATCCCTTAAAGAACCCTGTCCTTGCCCGCGCAAGCCAATGACTTCTTCTAAAGTATCGTAAGGAGAACCCACAACCGAGAGCATTTCGTCCCCAGGACGCAAAACGCCGTATAATGCACAAGCGATCGCATGAGTACCGGAAACAAACTGTACCCGTACCGCCGCCGCTTCCGCACCCATAACATCGGCAAATACTTTGTCAAGCACCTCGCGCCCCATGTCATCGTGTCCGTATCCGCTGACACCCGCGAAGTGATGCGCGCCTACCCGCTGGCGGCGAAACGCTTGTAAAACTCGTTTGAGATTTTGCTTGACCTGCGCGTCTATTTTGGCAAAAATTGGGGATAGTGCCTGTTCTGCGGCTTGTACCTGTTGAGAGCTATTCATTAATTCCTCATTGACAGTAAAAGTACGCGGATTTTCAATTCGCGCAGCGGGGACTGGAAAAAACATTTTAAGGTTATTGCATGACTGTTGCCACTACAACTGAAGAAAAACCGCTAGAAACTTTGCCCCATCGCTTCAAATGGGGTGTTGTTTTGTTTATAGCATTAGTCCACATCGGGGCTATGTTTGCTTTCTTACCAAGTAATTTTAGCTGGGCAGCAGTCGCCCTCGCTGTCTTTTTCCACTGGGTAACAGGTGGATTGGGAATTACTTTAGGATGGCATCGTTTGGTTACCCACCGCAGCTTTCAAGTACCGAAGTTGTTAGAGTATTTTTTAGTGTTCTGCGGTACGCTTTCTTGCGAAGGAGGGGTAATCAACTGGGTGGGATCGCACCGCGTACATCACCAATATTCCGATCAAAGTCTAGATCCACACGATTCTAATCAAGGTTTTTGGTGGAGTCATATCCTTTGGATGTTCTATGTGGATCCAGTAGATTTAGATCTTTCCCGCTACACCAAAGATATCGCCGATGACCCAGTTTACCAATTCTTGCAGAAATACTTTATACCGATTCAGGTCGCCTTTGGACTTGTGCTTTATTTATTAGGCGGTTGGTCTTTTGTAGTTTGGGGTGTTTTTGTCCGTCTGGTAATCACATTTCACTCGACTTGGTTGGTAAATAGCGCTACTCACAAATTCGGCTATCGTACTTACGAATCAGGCGATCGCTCGACAAATTGCTGGTGGGTTGCTTTAATCAGCTACGGTGAAGGTTGGCACAACAATCACCACGCCTTCCAATATTCTGCCCGTCACGGGATGCAATGGTGGGAAATCGACATCACTTGGATGACTATTCAATTGCTACAAGCACTCGGTTTGGCAACAAAAGTCAAATTGGTGGAAAAATAGCTAATTGCTAATGGCTAATTGCTAATTGCTAAAGGGAGAGGTAGAAGATTTCCGATTTTCCTCTTCCTGGCACCATTAGCGATTAGCCATTAGCCATTACCTAAAATCTTCCATTTCCCTGCACGATATGCTTGAGCGTGGTCAATGCTTCTAAGCTAATAAACCCTCGCCGCTGTCCTTTTTGATTCGACATGCCTAAAAAAACTGCGTCGCCTCGCGATGGATTGCGGGAAAAACGCGGACTGGCATTAATATAAGTCGAAGCGCTATTGACACCTAGAGCAAATTGGCGATTTTCTTGGTAAGATTCGGTGACGATGCAGTCGGCATGACCGCTGCTGTATCGATTAATCCATGCGATCGCAGCGTCTAAACTATCGACTCGTTTAAACGCCACCGTCTTGGTTAAATAAGGTTCGCTCCATTCCTTCTCATCTGCTAAAGTTAATTCTGGGAACTGGGCTACCAGTTCGGCATCCCCGCGAATTTTAAAGCCTTTTTCCTTTAAATTATTCCAAAGCATCGCTAAAGACGAGGGTTTTTGGTTGCGATGGATCAAAACCTTTTCAATCGCATTCACCGGATCGGGTTGACTTTGATGCGAGTCTAAAATCATCCAGCGCGCGATTTCCAAACTGCCGGAAGGCGACCAATATAGGTAACAGTTACCCATTGCTGACTTTAAAACCGGCGTCGTTGCACAGCGCACTACTTGCTGTACTAAACTAGGACGACCGTAGGGAATCACTAAATTCACATAACGATCTTGGGTAACTAAATCTTGTAGGGAAGATCCTTGTTCTGCGGGTAGCAACTCCAGGCATCCTGGGGGCATTCCGCAATCATCCAAGGCTAATTTTAACGCTTCGGCGATCGCTGCGTTGGAATGGCTGGCCTCGCTACCTCCGCGCAGAATTAAACTATTCCCAGTTTTAATGCATAACCCCGCCGCGATCGCTCCTAACTCTGGAAACGCTTCGTAGATTAATGCGATCGTTCCCAACGGCATTAGCTGACAATAAGTTTGCGAGTGTTCCAGCTGATACGACGCATTCATCACCCTCCGGATCGGATCGCTTAACTCAGATAACCTTTCCAGCATTTGAATCGTCGTCTGGAGGCGTTCCGGCGTCAGCTTCAACCAGTCTAAAATTAACTCCGGTACCGCCATTTCCCGACTTGCTTCCAAGTCTAGGGTGTTCGCTTCCAAAATATCGTCTGCCGAATGCTTTAGCGCTTGCGCGAGACTTCTCACCGCACGCGAGCGATCCGCGCCCCTGGTTGTCCCCAATTCTAAAGCCGCTTGGTAGGCGCGACTCACTGTCGCCATCAAATTCGGTGCAGCACGCGATGAATCAGCCGTCATAAACCTTACGCCTTTGACACTTCCCGCTCCCAAGAGACGGGGTAATTTACCACAATTAAGTCTTGATATACCTTTTTACCAAGGTTTCTGGGCTGCACCACCAAAGCCAAATTACCGCTATTGCAATTGTATTAGAAATATCACCTGCTCTGGGTCAATTTCTATAAGCTAGCCAGAGAATCAGCGCTGGTAATACCGCTAAGATCAGCGCTAGCAATACCCAGGGAACTATACTCGCCGATCCGGAAGCCGAGCGCCACGCCAGCGGCAGCCATATCACTAAAGGCACTAAAAGTATGACAATCGTCAAAGGCAAATAGTACTCTTTTAAACCCGAATGGGCGCGCAGCCAGCGACTCCCCGTCCACAGCCAAGCTTTCTTGTATGGGTATGTCGTTGAGAGTTGCTCGATGACTTGCCCATTCTCTTCCACCACAAAAATCTGCTGACATTTATTACAGCCAAAAGCTTCTGTCAGCGTTATCGGCACTAAACGACCCTTCCGTCCACAGGGACAGGGGTAGTCTGCATTTAAATCAATTTTTTGAGATTTTGGAGATGACACAAGCCGTCGTATATTAAACCGATTCTATATTAATCGAGAACGAAAAAGGCCGAGATCCGTCCTTCTCCCCATCTATTGCTACGTTAGTTTGCTCTTGCCCCAACAGGCAAGACCTTATTTTTATTATTTTAGCCCTGAAACTTTTGTGGGTAAAAATTGTACCAATTTTTTATCTGGTCAGCTTGCTTACCCTTGACCTTTCTCTTATTACATTTCAAAGCGGGCAACGCGATTCGAACGCGCGACATTCACCTTGGCAAGGTGACGCTCTACCACTGAGCTATGCCCGCACTTGCTTCACCTTATCTATAATCTCAGACTCAAAATGATTTGTCAAGGGGTTTTGGATTTTAGATTTTGGATTTTAGATTTGGCTCCCTGGCGGATGAGGGGCGCGCTTCGCATGGTACAAAGACTTTTCGACTTGTAAATCTAAAATCTAAAATCTAAAATCTCAAATTCTGTTTCAGTTTCCCACCGGCTCGCTGGGAGCGGTTTCGGCTGGCAATTGTTGCGGCATGGCGCTTTTGAGCGGAGTCGCTATCGTCTGAGCGGCATTATTGAGGTAAGTCCCGGTGCTGCTAGCCTTAACTTGACGCATCAAGCTTGCCATTTCCAACGCACTCATGGCGAATTCCCAGCCTTTATTGCTTTTGATGCCCGCTCTCTCCAGCGCTTGCTGCATGTTGTCTGCCGTCAAGACGCCAAAAACTACCGGCACCCCCGTCTGAAAACTCGCCGCCGCAATTCCTTTGGAAACCTCAGATGCCACATAATCAAAGTGCGGCGTTTGACCCCGGATCACGGCTCCCAGACAAATCACGGCATCATAGCGATGGGTGAGTGCCATTTGGTGCGCCATCAAAGGAATTTCAAAACTGCCCGGTACCCAAACGTAATCTACCTGAGTGCCCTGGGGGTTAACATCAACTCCGTGGCGTTTTAAGCCATCTTGACACCCCTCCAAAAGTTTAGTCGTCACCAAGTCGTTAAAGCGACCGATCACAATGGCAAACCGCAGGGATTCTGTTTGAGTAAAATTACCCTCGTAAACTGTCATTTGAAGCTTCCTTTGGTAATGGGTAAAAGGTAATGGGTAATGGGTAATGGGTAATGGAAATACCTAACCGATCGCCAATTACCAATGACCAATTACCAATAAACTGAGTTAAACCACAAAAGAGCTTAACGCGCCTACCAGAAGCACCAGAGCGATCCAGACGCCAGAACCTAGCCAGAGCAGTCTTTTGGACTGGTCCCAATTCTGGGGGGAAGCATAGGCGACTCGAACGCCAACTACCATCACAAATGACACCACAACCAAAGCTAATAAAGCT
>DNGJ01000472.1 GCA_003486305.1 Cyanobacteria bacterium UBA11371 | reverse complement strand
GGTGTGAAGTATTCCTGTCTTACCTAGCTGATCGCTACGTCTGCAAGCATCGCTCTTACTGGTATGCTCAGGAAAAGCGTCCTCCTTCCCCCTTCCTCTGCACCTATATGGGTCGTCAGGATACTGGTAGAGGTAGACCTTTTCGATTTATTATGAATCACTCAAGGGCGACGGCTACCAATGTATATTTGATGTTATATCCTAAACCTGCTCTTGCCAAAGTGCTTTTAGATCAGCCAGAATTGCTTAAAGAGGTTTGGCAAGCGCTCGATTGTATTTCCGATCGGGCGCTGATGGGTGAAGGGCGCGTGTATGGGGGTGGATTGCATAAGCTGGATCCGAAGGAATTGGGTAATGTGATATCTGTCAGGATTATTGAGGTATTAAGAAATAATCAATAAGTGGGCAAGATCATGGCGCAGATTATTTTAGTTGGTGGGCCTACTGGTATTGGAAAAAGTAGATTTATTGATTCGTTAATTGAACAAGAAAATTTATTTTTGCGTCCTAAATCTTACACAACAAGACCGCGTAGGTCTGATGAAATCCGTGACGAATATGAGTACGTTTCATTTGATGAATTTGAAACATTAAAAAATAATAATAAGTTCGTTACAGTTGATGAAATTTATGGTAATTACTATGCAATGGCTTACAAATCAATTACTGAAATTCTTCAAAGCAAAAGGATTGCTATTAAAGAGATTCATCCAAAAAACCACGCTAAATTAAAAAATATTTTAACAGACACAATTTCCGTTTTGCTTTTACCCAAATCTCTAGATACGTTCTGGAAAGAAGCTGAACATAATTCCCAGTTTTTATCTTCTGACAGATTAGCTAGGTTTAGGGAAGATCAAGAATTTTATAATTCCCTCGATCCTTATTCCTATCCTTTCGATATTGTCCTAACAGTTGATCTAATATCAACACCGAACTCACTAAAAGATTATTTTTTATACAGCCTAGTTCAGAAAATATCTACTTCAGCCTTAAACTTAAAAGATTTTGATACTAGAAATCAGTTAGGATACGATCTAATTGCTGAAGAATTTTCCGACGATAAACGTATTACTACAGCTAATTTTCACGACCTTAGTTTGACATTTTTTAAATCTCAAATTGAACAGTATGCAAGGCGAGACCAGCCTGTACTAGATTTGGGATCTGGTAGAGGTCATCTAGTTCCTATTCTTCAAGAAAACTTCTCTACTGTTGTAGTTATTGATATATCTCCTCAAATGCTCTCATTTATCAAGCCACATTCGAGTGGACTGGTGAAAGTTATTGGATCTGCTTTTAATTTACCTTTTGCCGATCAATCATTCAATTTTGTAGTGTCTAGCTTGGCAGACCCTTTTCTCCGAAAGGAAGCTCTCAATGAGGTTTTTAGGATTCTGGTAAATAATGGCGTTTTCATGTTCAATTCACCATCAAAAATATGGTCAGATGCAATTCGACAAAGTGATGTTTATTCTCAAGCATCAACTAAATTTATGCACTCTTCTGGTCTCGAAGCTAGAGTATATTCATTTACTTACACTGATGATGAATTACGACAACTGATAGTTTCTTGTGGCTTTCAGATTGAAAAATTCGAGGTTGCTTACGGTAGGGAATTAAACAAATATAGCCGCATCATATCTCCAGCATTAACACAAGCAGCAAGTAGGTTATTTATAGAACTTGATGATCTGCCTATTCTTCAAATGGTTACAGTACGTAAGAAAGCTTAGCCTAAAAGAGGGTATACGATGTCTAATCTAGCAAAAGAGAATTCAATAAATGTAGATAGCTTTGGACTGAGACTACGTTCACTACTACTGAAAGAAGACGAGAAAGCTATACTGATATCAAATTTACTCAACTCAGGTCAAGCTTCCGATGTCCACAATATTAACTGTGATGGTTATGGTCGGGTGTGGCACAAGTCTATACTACCAGAAGACAATTGGGGAGAAATTGTTTTACCATACTATCCAGCCTCATGGAAGTTAGGTATTTCTCTAGAAGAAGCCAGTATTATACAAGTATTTCAGAGTGCAGGCTGTAACTATCGATGTTGGTTCTGTTTTGTAGATTACCGCCTTTTAGCTGCTGACATCAAACGAGCTAAATACTTTACTTGCGAGTCTCTAGTTGAATTACTCAAAAAAGAAACTTTTATTCCTAGAGTAATCCGTTTGAGTGGAGGACAACCTGATCTTACACCTGAGTGGACTCCTTGGATGATGAAGGCTTTAATCGAAGCTGAACTTGACAAAAGGACTTATCTATGGTTAGACGACAACCTTAGTAACGACTACGCTTGGACTTTTCTTCAAGATGAAGATTGGGAGCTTATGAAGAATTATAAAAATTTTGGAAGAGTTGGCTGTTTAAAAGGTTATGATCCTGAATCATTCCATTTTAATACAAAAGCTCCGTCCGAACACTTCTATCGTCAATTAGAAATACTAAGGAGATTAGTAAAAAGTGGACTTGATGTGTACGTATACTTGGTACTTACATCTAGTAACTTAGATCAAATAGATGAAAAAATGGAAAGATTGCTAGATGAACTTCAAGATATCCATCCTAACTTGCCTTTACGGGTATCGCCTCTAAAAATTAAACCCTATTCTCCCACTGTTTCCCGCATGAAAAGCTCTGAAGAAATAGCAATAGAAAAAAACCAATATTATGCACTCAATGTTTGGAAAAAAGGACTAACAAAACGTTTCTCGTCTTCTCAATTGGATCTCCCCTGTTATCAAGTGTCAATTCAATAATAATGCAAATGTAAACTATTAAATATCAACACATTTTTATAGAATTAAGATGAGCAAAAAATTATTTCCCAATTTCAATTTAGCATATAAGAAAATTTTACACGATTTAAGTACAAAAGGGACTGAAGTAAATTCCACAACCGATCCTATGTCAATCGGTTCAACATTTGGAAATAAAGCCAGAAAAACTAAGGAAATTATTGGTTACTCGTTTGCAATTGAATATCCCTACGATCGATCTATTTTTCTGGAATCAAGACCAATCAATTTACCTTTTGCAATAGCAAACTGTATTTGGACAATAGCTGGTTCAAATAGCTTAGAGTTTATTAATTTTTATAATGATAGAGGGAAACAGTTTTCTGATGATCAACTAACTCTCTATGGCGCTCATGGAAAAAGATTATTTGATCCAAATGGAATTAATCAAATTGAAGCTATTATCAACCGCTTAAAAACAGATCCTTACTCTCGTAGAACCGTCGCTGCAATATATCAACCAAATGACAATCAAGTAGTTTCCAGAGATATTCCATGTCCGATAGCAATTCAATTTTTTCAAAGGGATGGTAAACTGCATACTATTACATACATGAGATCGCAATCAGCAGCAATGGTTCTTCCCTATGATGTTTTCGTTTTTACTTTTCTCCAAGAAGTGTTAGCTGTAGAATTAGGACTCAGTTTAGGGACTTATCATCATGTAAGTGGCTCATTACACTATTACCTTGATGAACAAGAATTAGTGCATAGAGTTCTTAATGAAAATAGCATATCAAATTCTAATATTTACATTTCTGCCCCTCAAATGCCAAAAACAATAAGCCCGTTACAAATGATTAGCACTATATTTAACTGTGAAGAAGAAATCCGTATTAAAATTAAACATAGCTCAGATAAATGCAATTTAAATTTACCAGATATACCCAATTACTGGAAGGAGGTACTATTAATATTAGTTATAGCTAACCTAACTAAGATAGGAGGAGATATTAAGTCATATCTCTCATATCTGCCTGAATATTACTCAAGACACTTTTGTAAATTAAGTGAGGAATAATCTATGCTTTATAAGCAACTAAACTTATTTGAAAATTCCAATTCAGTTAAAAAGACACCTTTAGAAATAATATCTGCTGTAAGGAAACTCCGAGAATATCATGCACTAGGTCTTCTTGGTGGAGAGAAAATGCCTGAAGATGCAAATCCTGGCTTAGATAATTCATCAAAGGATAATTTCCACT
Organism: Cyanobacteria bacterium UBA11371; assembly: GCA_003486305.1. Taxonomy (GTDB): domain Bacteria; phylum Cyanobacteriota; class Cyanobacteriia; order Cyanobacteriales; family Aerosakkonemataceae; genus Microseira. Next base: position 137,674 of record DNGJ01000472.1, on the reverse strand, counting down.
ACTTTACTTTACCAATGGCATTGAATTATCAGCGTAACTCTTACAAATTATGGGAGGCTGCTCTTACTACTTATGAAGATCCAGAAACACATTTTGTATTCATACCAGAGCAAGTCGTAGTAGTTTCTGAAGAAAAGCTTCGTGTAGCTCTCGTTAAACATAAGGTTGCTCTCCAACCAAATCGACACAGTAATATATGGCGGACAATCTCTGAAACTTTAGTAAAACATTACCAAGGGGATGTAAGAAATTTATTTACTGCTAATGATAATAGCATTGATTTAATTCTTAAAGAAGTACAACTTAACCGAAAGAAAGAGTTTCCATATCTAAGTGGTCAAAAGATAGCTAATTACTGGCTATATGTGATTTCACAATATACAAATTTAAAACTAAAAAATAAAGATTGTCTTTCAATCGCTCCAGATACTCATGTAATTCAAGCCAGTATTATGCTCGGAGTTATTGAAGAAAGTGACGACCATAACGCAATTCGATCAAAAGTAGCTATTGCATGGCAAGAAATCCTTTCTGGTACTGAGTTATGTCCTATTGATATCCACACACCTCTTTGGTTGTGGAGTAGAAGAAATTTTCAACCAGATATCTAGCTCAAAAGAGGATTATATTGGCTATTATGAAGATAATTATTGGCACAAAAAATTCTGCCAAATTCAATAGATATAAGACTATTCTAAGCCAAATGCCAAACTTAGAGGTTTTATCTCTAAAAGATATCCATATAACACTGCCCATTATTCCAGAGGATGGAATGACAGCTGAAGAGAATGCTTCTAAAAAAGCCAGGGCATACGCTAAATATACTGGATTATCGACATTAAGCGTGGACGAAGCACTATATATAGGTGGCCTCTCACCAGAACAACAGCCAGGAACCAATGTTAGGCGTTACAAGGGAAAGGAATTAACTGACGATGAAATGTTAAATCTTTACTTAGGGATAATAAAAGACATTCCACCGGAAAAACGAACTGCAACATGGATATTCGCCATCTGTTTAGTACTACCAAATGGGCAAGAGTTTTCCGAAAAAGTAGAATTATACGAAAAACTTTCAGAACATCCTAGCCTACCAATCATTCCTGGCTATCCATTGAGTTCCCTTATCTATAGCCCTGTTATAGGAAAAATATATCGAGATTTTACACCTGAAGAGGAAAGCAAGCGTCTTCGTCCTATTTATAAGAAAGTAAGTAAAATCATTCAGGCTGCTAAGTGTCTTTAAAGAAAGCCCTAATTTATAACCTTGTGAATTGGGCAAATAACTTTATTGTTTGCTGTGACTTTACCGAAAAGTTGACCAAACCTGGAACCAGAAGTTGGACAACTGTCGTAACATAGAATTAAGAAAAAGCCAGTCAGCTAAAAATAGAATCTAGTGTTGTAGTTGTTGAACCACAGATTTTCGATGGAGAAGTTGGACAAATTGGCCAACTTCTGAGTAAAGTCACACTTGCGTTTAATCCTTAAATTTTCGTCTCTCTATAGACTCAACCCAAATTGTACAAAATCCTTCTGTAGCTGGCCTTCCCGCCACTTCCAGAGTCACCCCCAAACGCTTGACATCTTTTTTACATTCTAAATTAGTCAGACTATCCGAATTCCACTTGATCAAATTCCGAGCAAACTTCCCCTCAGCGCTAGTCGCCCACCGCAAAGCCTCCGCCTGCTCCTGAGTCAGATGAACTGGTTTCCCCGGTGCAAACCCTCCTTGCGACCAAAGCAAACCCATCCATCCCATCAAAGCACCCACACCCAACGTCGTCAATAGCACACCCGCCGCCACCACCAAAGAACGCACAGATATCGCCACTTTTGTCAATTCCGTCTGACGCACCAGAGAATTAACCGCCTCAGCAATCTGCCCCTCTTGCTTCTCCACCGCCACTCGTTCGTAAGTCGCCAGCGTCTTATTAATCCGCCCCACCCACCGAGTAAACGCCAACTCAAAATCTTCTGGTTTCGGACTTTCTTGAATCAGCACTTCCAATCGCCCCGTAGCCAATAAAATCAGGAATATCGGATCAGTTGGCTCAATTTTCCCCTTAAAAGCCAACTCCAAAACCTTTCGCCTATATTCCTCAGATTGACCCTCCAGGGCAATATCCAGCAAAGATTTAGTATCAACAGCACCATAGCTCACGGTAACATCCCCGTAGTTTCAAACGCCTCGTAAGCTGACAAAATAAACGACTTAATCCGTTGTCGTCCCAACACCCCAAATTCTTGACTATTCCTTGCCAATTCAAACGTGATTCCCCTGGCATCAATCGCATTCCTTTCCCGCGAATAAAACTTGGGAAAATCAATCACCTTCACCTCGTATTTTTTAATCGCATTCTGCACTTCCTCCATCTCTTCCACCGAACTCCAATCATCCTCCAACCCGCAATTACGAACTAAAACGTGAGCAATCCTCTTTTCAAAATGCTGCACCGACTTCAAAAATAACTGCACGCTATCGTAACCGCCCGTGCAAACAAACCACTTACAAAAGCTAATTCGTGACTGTTTACCCAACTCAATCAAATTATTCTTTTCAATCCAATTCGTCACCAACGGATAAACCTGAGCGGGTAAATTCACAATCACGCTATTCTCAAACGCCCACTCAAAAATTTTGTCAGCCTCGAAAAACTTCTTCTCATCCTCACTAAAAAGCGCCTCGCGACAGACACTTTCATAAATCCGAGACACATCCGGGTTAGACCTATCCGCATCTACAGCCAAAAAAGGATATTTCTTATCCATAAAATACTGAATCAAAACCCTAGCAAACAAACTCTTGCCCACACCTCCCTTCTCCCCATCAATTAAATGAATCTTAGTTGGGTGTTTTTCAATACTTTCCAATCCATTGTCGCCCAAACGATTGGGGGTTTCTACAATTGCTCCCATTGATGATTCTCCCGATTTTTCAGCTTCTTCCGTAACAGAATCTGCCAGTTATACTTGATATTTCGTTTTCCTAGTCCTACTTGCCATGTTGCCACACCATAAACTTCATTTCCGCAAACAATAGCTTGCCTGCAATGCTACAGACATGCTAAAATTATTGATCGAGCATCACGAAAAACCAGAATCATCAAACTCTTCACCACCAACTAATTCAAACAATTCATCCGTAGTCAAACTGTTCTGAAAATTGCTAAAATCCGCATCCGCACCATTTTCAACAGTTGCATTTTTTACATGCAAAGGTAACGTTCTAGGAATAGGTGCTTCCCGGTAAAAATTCGAGGGATAATCAATCCCCGCTTGGTCGCACAAATACAAAGCGTGCTTCTCCAATGCGTACACCGCCTTCCTGAACATTCGTTCCAACAAAACCGGATCGATATCCCCTTTTTCTTGATAAGCTAATGCCAGCCAGTAAGCCCGTAAAGGCTGGAGAATCATTTCTCTGGGAGGCATGAAAACATTGCGTTTAATGTAGGACATTAACACTCCATCAGCCGTATTTTTTGATGGCTGATACCGCCAAAGAAAATCAACCTTTCCTTCTTTATCCACGACTACCAACCTCCTGCAAACTAGACTCTTCTGGCAACGAATCCGCTGATTTAGAACGATTTGAATTGAACTGCTTCTTCAAAGCACCCCTAAAGTAGGAAAACATCCCATAAACGTCGCTCAGCCGATACCCAAACCCCTGCTTATCCAAAACAGGCGGAATAGAAATATCCGCATTCCAAATAATCGGGAGGCGGTCATAATATTCATTTAATTCCTTTTTCAGATAATCAGCCGTCCCCCCACAAAACACCAACTCATCGCAATCCGACGGCAAGTTTTCATCCAGCCAACTGGTAAGACTCCGCACGTATTCAGGACGCGCCTCCTTAATCGCCGCGATGATTTGCTGCACTTCCTCCGCCCGTCCCTCCCTGGTAGTGCTGCGGGCTAATCGGATCAAAGGTGCCGCCTTAAACTCAGCCCCCGCTGCTACAATTGCCGGAGTCAATCGTTCCGCAGTCTGCCCCGAAGTCTTAGCGATCGCCTTCTCCACCATCCGAATGAAGCCCAAATCGCTCATTTTTCCGGGTCTAACATCCCCCCGTTGCACCACCAACAGACTGGCATTGCGGTAGCCTATCATTGCGATCGCACACACCCGCTCTTTCATCGCCGAGCCAACTTTCTTGTTGTGCATCAAATAAATGCCACCACCCTCCGGCTTGCAGTTGAACGCCAACAACTCCACACTCATGGAACCCGTGGGAGTCTGATAATCCGCCAAAGCCTCGCGCAGCACGCGCTCAAACCTGCCTCGGTCTTCATATTCTCCCGGTGGTAGTAGGACTGCGATCGCAGCTGTAAAATTTGCGGGTAACTTCAATTTTTCCTTAATCACCCACAAAGCAGCCAAAGTTTTGTGCAGCGCCCTCTCGTACTTCAGTTCCGATAACCCCGCATGAGCGTGAAACCTCTGTCTCGCCAAATACCCGACCGCCCGATAATCGTTCCTAAAAGCAACCCAAGCAGTATTCTGCGGATCGGCTGACCCCAACTGATCTCTGGCATAAGCTAAAATCGACTCTCGCGGTACGGATGCAACTTCCGGTTCCATGCACAGAAGCCGCACTTGCTTGTCTAAGCCCGTAAAGATAATCTTGGTAATCGACCCTCCATAATCAAATACCGCCGTCACATCAGGCCCTTGGGCGTTTGTAGTACTTTTACTCATGTCACAACTTTTTAACTGAGGTGCAAGGAAAGCAACGTGCAGAAATCCCCTCGCCAATGCGAATTCCAACCTCAAAAAAGTTTGGAAAATCGCGACAATTGGGAAATCGAACGCACTTATTACTTCTTACCCCTGCTCAAACCTCTCCTCCCTCAACCGATTGTCCGAATCCCACAACGCGCAAAATCGAACTTTTGACGTAGGATGTTCCTGCACTTCCGACAGCAAGCCATGTCCAGCGTGCGTACAAGCAACGAAAACACCCAACAGAGGGGATGGAATTTTTTTGGCGATCGCAAGAATGTCATGCTGCCCTCGTAATGGAAAATTTTCCATTGCGCCATGCTGCTGCCAGTCCACCCTCGTAATGGAAAATTTTCCATTGGACTCAAAGCTGATCGCGAATGGCGAATTTCTTCAAAACAGATAATTTTTGTAGCAAAGGCTACTGCATTGCTGCTCGCATTCCTGAGCAAGAGTTTGGCGTAGTCTCCAATACAGTCGATAGTGAGACACTACTGAGTGATAATGAATATGAGCGATCGCTTTGTAATTTTATTGCCATTTCCCTGCTTGAATCACGATTGAAGCCAAGAAAGAGCGCGAAATAACTCACCCAGCACCAGAAAACACCAACTAAAAACCCTATGACTTCTCAAGCCACCAACCCAAATGTCCAAGACCTGCAAAGACGGGTGATTGCCTTGTTACAAGAAGTTAACACTCTGATGAGTCGCGCTAGCAAAGAACTTCAGTCTGAGGATAGCTCAGAAAACAAGTACCAGATATATCAACAGGAAATTGAGAAGGAAATTGGTAGAGTCAAAGACCTAAAGCTCAGAATGGCTATTGCCGCACCGATGAATGCTGGCAAATCCAAAATTATTAATGCCATTATTGGTCAAGAACTCTTGCCAAGTTCTGCTACAGCGATGACAACGCTGCCAACTGAGATTGTATTGAAAGAAAACGTAGCAGAGCCGATTTTAAAACTTAGTCCTAGAATTTGTGAAGCATTTAAGAAAGCATTGGCAGCTATCAGGCAGACAATTGAGCAGCAAGGGATGGAAGAAGTTCTGAAGCATACTGGTGAATATCCACATTTAGCCAGTTTACTGCAAAAAATCCACAGCCACAGTAAGATTGATTTTGGAAGTTCAGCAGAAACCTCTGGCAGTAAGAATATCAACAATATCTTGACGGAGTTGAATCATATTATCCGTCTTTGCAACATTCTGGCAGTATCTCAAGATCGAGATCCTCTCCAGTTGCTCAATGACGATGACATTCCATCTATCGAAACTCCTTTTTTCAGAACACAGCAAAATCAGCAACTAGAGAAGCTAGGTAATCTTATAATTGTTGATACGCCAGGGCCAAGTGAAGCCGGAGTCAGCGAAAAACTAGAAATTGTAGTTTCCAAGCAACTTAATCGTAGCCAATTGGTGCTACTTGTCCTTAATTTTACTGAGCTGAGGGCTGAAGCAGCTGAAAAAATTAAAGCAGAAGTTCAAAAAGTTATCAGAACAAGAAGTCAAGATAGCTTATATGTTTTAGTTAATAAGATTGATCAACGTCGTGAGGGCGACATAAATACCGAAGAGGTAAAACAATTTGTTGTACATAACCTCAAACTGGCAAACACAAACCGCGTATTTGAAGTTTCTGCTAGGCAAGCATTCTGCGCTAACGATTTTCTCCGTCAATCATTTCTCAGTAGTCAAGATGTTAAAGACTCTGAAGCAGCCCAAGCATTAGCTAGAGAACTATGGGCTGTTGGTTGGAAGCGTAGGCTAAATAGTGCAACTGTAGATGAATTGCAAGAAATATCACTAGAGCTTTGGGATGAATCAAAGTTTGCACCTTTTCTGGAAGAAGCAATTAATGTAATCTTGCTACAAGTTGCCCCCCGCTGCATGGAGTTTGCATTGAATCGTTGTCTTATTCAGCTAGATCATTTGTGTAATAAGGCAAAAAATCACCTAAGTTACATTAATAGTAAGGCTGAAAAGCTCCAGCAAGCCATTGGCGATCTTAACAAAGAGCTTTCTAGCCTAACTGCTTGCCGTAGCAGTCTAGATGAAGAGGTTGCCCAAACAAAAAAGCAAATAAACAAAACCATAAATGCAAGCCTAGAAAAGCTCCAACAAGACGTAAAAAAAGAACTTGACAAACTCTTTAGCGATTATCTTTTGGATTCTCTTAGAAGATTCTTTACCAATATCTTGAACAGCTTCAACAGAGATAAAAATGAATTTGAATTTGAGAGTAAGCAAGATGCCAAGTTATTCGCTGAACAAATAGCGACTTTGGCGAAGCAAATTATTGAAAGTCAATTAAGTGTTGCCTGTAAAAAGACCGAAGAACAGACTGAAGTCAGTATTCAAGAGTTATCTAAGTTACTAGATAATCGAACTAAGCCTATTATTGAACGCGCTCAAGAGCGGTTAAAAAGAGATTTTGATGTTACTTTTAAGCCAGATATACTCAAGCTAGTTGATATTTACATAGAAGTGAATACCCCTGAACTTGAATTCAGAGGATATGGATTATCTGATTTACTCGCAGCATTGTTAGAAAAAGAATTTGGTAATTTGTTTGTGCAGTTTGCCGCTGGCTTAGTGGCAATGGTAGCTAACAATCCGATACTGAGGGCAATTTATGGTGCAGTTAGCACGGTTTTTGGCTGGTTCGGTGTGAACTTAGACAAAATTGTATATAAAGAACGATATACAGTTAACATAATCCTTTTCCAGGCTGAAGTAGTTAAATTATTTGATAATAAAATCGAAGAAATTAAAAACCAAGCTAATAAATTGATTCAACAATCATTTGATGAACAACTTCAAATGTACTTTAATGGTCTAGATTCTATTCTAGGTGATTATAGGAAGGATTTGGAGCAATCACTAAAAGCTCAAGCTTTACCTTTAGAAAAACAGGAAGAATTAAAGCGATCGCTTGAATCATTTTCAGTAGGTAATGATAAATTACAAATTGATAATCTTAAAGATAATGCTACTGATCTTCTGAATCAAACAAAAAAATTAATAGCAAACTGAGAAGCCCTAAGAACAAGGCTAGATGATGGTTTTGCTTAAGTAGCCCAAAATTAGCATACCTGATATGAGCGGCAAAAGATACCGACTGCAATAAAGACGGGATTGGATGCAAAGCTAAGTACAAAATTTTACTTAGCTTGCCACTCCTTGGCATAGCGAAGGTTGCTTAACTTACCGAAATCAAACCGAGAAACTGGATTTAAGCTATTTCGGAGTTTTTCTAGTTCTTGCGGACTCTTCCTGAGTTCCTGCCCGATCGCTCCTAGCATAGCTCGTACTCGCGGCGGTTCTGCATCTGCCACTGCAACTAACCGTTCAAAACGCGAACCTTCTCGAAAATAATCCAGCAACCGTCGCTTAGTCTCTGCTGGCGACAACTCGCTCAAATTGCCTCTAGACCTCAAGAAATCAAGCATTGCTGCATCAGTAGGTTCCAAATGTTTCCAAGTTTCAGGTCTGCGGGTGTGAAGTCGCGCGCGAGAACCAATAATGCTGCGGGGAATGCTGTTCGCTGATGTAGCAAATTCACTTTGAATTGCGTTTTGAGTCGTAAACCCCAGTAAATTAGCAGCACTCAGTCCAGCCGGATGCAAATTCTGTTTTGTCAGTAGCTTTTGGATATCGCTTTGAGACGGACGACTGCGACCAAATCGAGTCTGACGGGGACGATAGTAGAGTCCTTTACTAACTCGTTCCAAAACTCCATCTGCCGCCAACCGGGAGAGAGTTTTACTTACCGCCGTTGACGGCAGATGGGAGAAATCCGAGTGTCGCCAGTAGCCTTCTCCCCGTTCCTCAATCTGTCTGCGAATGAACTCTGCGGTATTAACTCGACTCCTCTTCATCGCTTGAATTCTAGGTTTGGTCTTAATTCCATTGTCTTAGCTGTGGCTGATTTGTCAAGTCCTTTTACAGAAAGACTTGACAAACTTCACTCCTTTCGTTTCCCCTAATAGATTTCAAGGCTTTAGCAACCTTAACAGGTATGGTGAGGGACTATGTCACCTGACCAAAGAAACCTGCGGTTAGCAGCGGTCTCGAAACACGAAGAAATCAGTCAGTTGACTTACAGGCAGATTGCAAAATGGCGACCTTAAGTTAGAGGCTGTTTTCTATTCAAAGCTAATAAACTCAACATGACAAAAACATACCCAACTTGGAATGATAAACCATAACTTAATGGTTGAAAGCCAAGTTATTAACAGAGCTAGCGAACTATGTCCAGACAAAAACGAGTCCAAAAAATCGGAATACGTCTAACATCCGAAGAATTAAACCTTGCAGAACAAATGGCTAAAGATTTGGAAACCAGCGTCAGCGAGTTGTTTCGCTACAAAACCTTAAGAACTAAACATTTTCGGTTCAGCAGTGCAACTCTGTGCCATAAACTAGCAGAACTTAATCTTCGGCTAAAACCAATTGTTACAGCCACTGAACAGGCGTTATGGACGCGAGAAAAAATAGCCGAACCAGCAGAGATCAAGGAACTTATTGAAAAAGCAATATTGTTGCTAAAGCAAGTTCAATGGCAACAAATGAACATAAGCTTTACTACCGATTTATATGAACAAGACGAGGATTTTGAAGACTGGGAAGCTAGTTAGCATAATCGATTTTTAGGAAAAATAGCAATGTTACACTTAAATTCATTGAGTTACCAACCGTTATCAAGCCCGCGTACAATTTGGAAAAATGATTGGCAAACAAATAACGGGTAAAAGCTTCACGGGACTGCTCAATTACCTATTCTCCAAACAAGGCGCTTCACCGATCGGAGGAAACATGGTAGGAGAGACACCACACGAATTAGCAGCTGAATTTTTATTTTCAAAGCAACTCAATCCCAGAGTTGAAAAACCAGTTTATCATGCGGTTTTGAGCGTTCCCTCTGGGGAGTATATACCAGATGCCAAATGGCGCGCGATCGCTCTAGACTACCTTGAAGGAATGGGATTCGATAAAAACCTATTTGCCATTATCCGCCATACAGACCGCGACCACGACCACATTCACATTGCAGCTAGCCGCATCAAATTGGATGAAAAAGGAACTTGCGTATCCGATAGCTGGAACTATCTACGCAGCGAAAAGTTAATTCAAGAATTAGAAGAAAAGTACAACTTGACACCAGCTGAGCGCAGTTTTGATAAAGAACGCCGCTCTCCCACGACTGGCGAACGCCGACGGTTAGCAAGAACGGGGGAAATCAGTACGCGAGAGCAACTACAAACAGCAATTGATTTAGCAACAGTAGATAGTCCCGCGATCGCTGTTTTTATTGACCGACTTAGCGAACAAGGCATTAGTGTAAAAATAAAACCTACTCCCACTGGCGAATTGGGCATTAGCTACAAACTTGGAGAAATAGCCTTTAGCGGCACCCATTTAGGTAAAGCTTATACCTTCAAGGGGCTGCAAAAATATCGAGGTTTAAATTACTTCCATGACACAAATTCCGAATTTATTCCACAATTACAAAGTCAAAATTATAATAAATCGGAATGTAACGGAAGCGCTGATAGCGACACCGGAGAAGACACAAACGAAACAAATGACAACAACAACGGGGAAAATACTTCACCTGTGAACTGCAAGAGCGACCCGGACATTTATGTAATAGAGGAAGAAAAAAGCCCGACAAGTATTTCCAATGTTAAGAAACGTGACAAAGACTCTCCAACCGTTGAGCCAGAAGATGTATCCAAGCATGACCCCTCGAACCCAGAAACACACGAGCTAGATTTAATACACCACTGGGAGTCTGTGCGGGAAAACTTGATAGAAAATCGGTATCTGCCGCCCGAATTGATTGACCTGTTGTATAACAAGGGATGGATAGATGCTGACGACCATACCCGTGCTGTATTTGCTCTTCGCACGCTTGCAGGAGAGCGGACGGGAACCTGCACTTTAGAGTCCAATGGAAAATTTTCCATTGACAGTGACACGGGAGCGTTACCTCAACAGGACGACAGCGAACAAGGACTTTTTTGGATAGCGACTCAAAACGATCTTGAAAGAGCCGTTATTGCCAGCGATCCAGTCGAAACACTGTCTGTAATTGCCCTTGACCCCGATTTTGATAACAGACCAACTTTGTACTTAAGCATCGATGCAATATCTTCTTTGCCAAAAGATTTTCTTGAGGACTTTCCAACTATAGTAGTGGGACTCAAAGGAGATAAATTCGGCGAGAAACTGGCGAAAGAAATTATCAAAGCGCTCCCTCAAGCGAAACGAATAAATCCCGGCGTTGCTGGATGGAACCAGATTCTGGCATCCCAAGAGCGAGACGCAGAAAACGACTTAGATAAACTTTATTTTTCAAGCGATCGCAATGCTGGTCTGAGCTTAGATTAACAACTAAAATAGCGATCGCTTTGCCTGCAATTAGTTCAGTTAGCCAGCACCATCTTGAGAGCGGTGATTTACCTAGAATCCTCCCTAAAACCAGAGGAGTTGCTGCATACTCCCCATTACCCAACCTGCTGCTACAAAAAAGCGATTTCTTCTGTCATCTTTCCCCGCGCGGTTTGCTCAAATTTAGCCGCGATCGCTAAACTCTATACCTGCGAATAAAAACATCTTCAGCCAACCGCACGCCTGTAAAAGTCGTGAAGAGTGTCTCAGCAAGTGCCGGGTTAGAACTTTCCAGAGCGACGTAACTCAGATTAACCTTGTCATCAAGATATTGCTTACCATAAACTAGAACGGTATATACTCCAAGTCTGTGTAGGTATTTATAGGTATTGATATGATATTTAATGGCAGTTGGTCGCCGCCCTTCAGATTCACAGGCGGGAAGGATACCCCAGAACGCATTGAGAACTGGGGCTGTAAAGAAAAAGCCGGAGTATATGTAATCCGGAACTGGGATGACACCAAAACCCTTTATGTTGGCAAAGCTAATGGAACTTCCTGTGACATTCAACAGCGTTTGAAAGACCATCTCTCAGGAATACCACCTGCTGGCAATCGGGGAATAAGGAACCTGGTTAGGCAAGGGGAAGGTTTCACTGTGCGTTGGGTTGAATCCCGAAATCCAGCACTGTCTGAAGCGATCGCGATTATTCAGCTCGCTCCACAATACAATTTAAGGTGTGAATGGAAAGAACTGGTGGATAGAACAAGTGACGACGACTGCCTTGCAGAGGCAGCAAGATTAGGACTAATATCGGATCAGCCATTCCGGAGGATTGCCGAGAAAATAGTTTTATCAATGCGTGAACAAGAATTTGCGGAGAGAGTAAAAACACAACCAGAGCTTGTCCGCCCACTATGGGAAAACGAGCAAACACAACCAGAGCTTGTCCGCCCACTATGGGAAAACGAGCAAACACAACCAGAGCGCGTCCTTCCCTTATGGGAAAGAAACGCTAAGCTTGATCAAGAAAGAAATAATTATCGGGAGAGATGATTGTGCAAAGAAAAAATTGGGTGAAGACCATAATCAAGGGAATACTAATGTTCGGTTTAATTGGAAGTTATGCAATAATTTATATTCCCATGTGGCTACTCAGTGGTTTTACCGCACAATTCAATACCAACGTGGGGTTGTGGGGAGAATTTTTCCGAACAGAAGAAAGGATAAAAAGAGACAGATTACACCGGGAAGAATTACGGGGAAATATGAATCTTATTGACAAAATTTTTCTGGCACTATTTCGCTTGATAAAAAACTGGTAGTAGAGCCTTGAGTTATTCACAAAATAGCTAAGCTACCCTCGACAGTAAAAGTCAATACAATTCAAGTTCAAAACACCTAACTAATCAAGTAAAAATTCAATGGTTAAGATTCTTGGCCCCAATGACCGCTCACCGCGTCCTGATAGACATCATGACTATATGGACTATCGAGGCGTTGCGGAAGAACGTGAAGTCAAGGATCTATATAACGGTGTCGTAAGTCTAGGGCGCTACTTGCATCCTCATGGCAAGCAGGGACGTGAATTGTTTATGCCTGTCGAGATATTAAAACGCCACTCCGCCGTGATTGGTCGAACGGGAGCGGGTAAAACAGAGGGTATTATAATTCCTTGGGTTATAGGGTTGCTAAAAAGTGGCTACAGTGTTGTAACAGTGGACGTTGTGGGCAACCTGGTAAACCGCCTCAGCAATGAAGCAAAAAAATTAGGTTGTCGAGTTTGGTATTGGGATAGCGGTAATCCAACTTACTCAGATTCTTGGAATTGGTTAAACGAAATAAGTTTATCTGATGACAATGATGTGGAAGAGGCGATATACAGCATATTAGGACGCCCTAATCCCAACGATCCACAAAGGTTTTTCTATGAGAGAAACGTGCGTTGGTTACGAGCATTAATTCCGATTGTTAAGAAAGTTTATACCTATAATGCTAAACCTTCTAACCTTCAGCGCATTGTTATAGATCAAAATGCCCTCCGCAACTTATTTCGCCAGTATCCACAAATTCAGAAATATGACATTAATCTTGGCGATTTGTTTGCTTTTAGCTCCAATGAACACTCGCGAGCCGTTTCTGAATTATTGAATCCTTTAGATGTTTTTACTAAAGACTCTGTTATTCATATTAGCGAACGGAATGATTTTTTGCTTTCTGATATTGATACCAGACCGACATTATTAATTCTTGGCTATACTCCAAAAAACCATCAATCAGCTCAACTCACTAGCTTGATACTCAATCAACTATTTAATCATGTTTCCCGTCGCTCTAAAGGCAAAGTAGGTAAGCGACTACCCCTATATTTTGTTATTGATGAAGCTTCTTCTCTTCAGGATAAAATCGCCTATGAAGAAGTGTTAGCAACTGCTCGTAATGCTGATGTTGGTATTTGTTTAGCTGTTCAAGATATAACTCAATTTGGTGATGAACGTAAAGCTACAGAAGTTTTAAGTAATTGCAACACTATCATAGCCACTAAGGGTGTTACTGACAAGGTTGCGGACTACCTATCCAGGCAGATGGGATTACGACGAGAACAGCAAATTAGAGTAACTCAGCAACGGACTCTGGCTGATGATTTTCGAGATATCGATCGGGGAAATTCTTTCTTTGGGGTTGTACTCGGAAGTATGTTTTCTCCACCTACAGCAGTTGATACTGTTGAAGTTCCTGTGTTGGGTAGTCGCGAAATCATGCACCCTCCAGTTGGACATTATCCAGCTGTGGTGCTATCTTCACCTGTGACTAATAAACCATTTATTGTGGATTTGGATACAGCAGTGAGAAACATATAATTAATTTTATATGCTACGGTTTCAATGATACAGTGCTGAAATCAATATGCTAAAGCATATATTATATAAATTTAATTTTAAGGTATTGGAACAGGAGGATTAAAACCCACAGGAGTTAATATATCAATACAGACATTAATCGAACCTCCTTTCCCCCAAAAGTTTTTTCTTTCGTACTTACAGGGTGCTGTTTTTTGATTTTTATAGTTGAGTACAGGCTTTCCTTTTTTGTCATAATTACCATAATATTTTATAACCCCATAATGCACAGGATAATATTTACCAGGCCGCTGTTTCATATAAAATTTACCATCACATATTTTAATTAATCTGTATTCTTGATCGTAGTATTTTTCTGATGTATAAATATACCAACACCAATAAGCCTGCCTCAACCCAAATTCCCTACCGCTTTGATTGCTGTATGTGAAATCATCAGTAATATATAAATATTTCCAAGCTATTGGCCCTTGGGTATGCTTCCAATATTTTCCTGATAAACTAGGATCTAAATTTTCCCAAACTCCTGATTCGTCGATCACCATACGTTCTCCTTGCAAAATTTCAGTTTGTGTTTTTTTAGAGATAGCTATTTTGACAATTGGTTCAATCTTGTAGCGCCAATATTGAATATTAGGTAGTTTTTCATACGCCTCAGTAACCGCTTGCCATTTTTGCTGTTCCAAATCTTTTTGAGCTGCATCAAATAATTTTGAAGCTAATTCCCAATCTTTTTGCCACTGACTAATTGTTGCGTTAGCTTCTTGACGCAACCTAGAAGTTTGAGAAGTATTAGGAATGTGTTTAAGTATAATAATAGCTGACTGAAGTTGGCCTTTTTGATATTGTTCAGTCGCCGATGACAATATATGTTTGCCCCATAAATTAATTAAACTACTTGCTTCATTGTAGAGGCGGCTATTTTCCACTCTGACCTTGCTAGCTTCTATGATTGCATTTACAAAATCATCTTCAGTTGCTAGCTTTTTTGCATTGTTAATCAATGATGCATCTAGAGCCAATCTAGCTTGACAATCAGACAATAATTTTTGAGATTTTTGATAAAATAAAGGTAAAATATTTTTGATACGACTAATTTCTGTCGCTTGTTTAATGCAATTTTCGTATTGCCTTTCAGTCTGAAAATTACTAAGTTTTTTCAACCCTTGAAAACCTTGCCATTGTGGGTATCCATAATTAAACCATGTAGCTATTAACGTAATAGAGAGAGCAATAGTTGACACAACTGTTGAAACAGGTGTTGTGGGTGATTTGGCGGCTGTAGATGTGGGCGACAATGGCTGTTGCGTATGGGGGAAAATTTGCAAATGTGGGGGAAGTTTTACCCCGTGTTTTGAAGGAAATGGGTCATTTCCCCCCAGTTGCTTGGTGCGATCGCACCAAGGGCAAGCCCTCAAATGACTTCCATACCGATGCTGATTGTTCACCGAACAGGTAACGAGATCTTTTTCCGCCTCCTCCAGCACCGACAGCCAATTTCCAGCATCTGGGCGTACTCTTGGGTTGTTATGTCCATCCTCAAAACAGCGAATAAACAACTGCCGCAACTTTGGATGCAGAATTTCAAAAGGGGGTGCAATTTTTCTAGGACGATAGGGTACAGATTTTTTACCGTAAGGGAAGTGGCCTGCTTTAATGCGCTGTTCCAAGGGAGGCGTTTCACCACCACCAGTAAATTGGCCATCGAACGGGTGCGTTCCTTCCATAAGCAGTTGAAAAATTAGCACTGCCAATCCAAAAAGGTCATGTTCTGGGCGGCGGTCTATATTGCGGAAGCTCTGACCTTGAAGCTCTGGCGGAGTAAACTCGGGCTTGCCGACAGAGCAGCGGTAAACAACACTCTTGGTAAGGTCGCGCACCTGAAAGGAATCAGTATCTACCAGTGTTACCCATGATGTCTCACTAACAAGGATATTAGACTCATTCACATCACCGATAACGTAGCCGCGATTGTGCAAGTTACGGATAGCAACAGCCAAGTTGTAGGCTGTGCGGTGCAGATAGAGGTAATTAAACAAAGGTGATATATTACGACGAGACCCAGATGCGTAGAATTCATGGATAGGGTGCATCCCCGCCACCCGTTGCATTAAGAAGCCAACAATTTGCTGACTACCACTGGTGGAAAGTAGTAGGTCAACTGGCCAAGCAATCGAAATGTTCCTTTGTGCTGCTAGATTATCAGGTGGGTTAACAAACATCACCTTGAGTTTGTCTGTTTGGGCAGTTGTCAGCTTATTGTCATGGTAGACCTTTGCCACCAGGGATGGCTCTTCCAATACCGTATAGATGCACCCCTCACCACCACTGGCTAACTCGCTATTTAAGGTGATAAGTTGTCCGTTGGAAAAGCGTTTTTTTGGCTACCAACCTAAGCCGGGACAGTTGGTAGAATCTTGATTTCAAGGATTTAAGCGGAAAAAGAACAACTTAGAAAGAAATCAATAGTCAACAAAACGTACTACAATACTACTTAAGCTAGAAACAGTAATCCCTAGCTAATCAGAAAGAAACATTGATTAAATTACGATAAAGAGCGTTGATTAACACTAACTGAAAGAGTAAGATTTACGAGGCAGGGGTAATTCACTCATTCGGGCAATTACCCACTCAAATAGCTCGGGAAATTCCTTACCAAATAAGCGTTGTGCAGCCGTGGTACCATCAGTTCTTTTCAGGCTAAAATTATGAATAACTGTCAATACCTGTAACTGTTTGGTAGAAATACCCCGCCCACAATGATGCAGACGAGACAAATAACCATTACGCCCCTCAATTGCCGAAGAACTCCTCTGAAATTGAGCGCTTCTTTGCTCGGCCCAACAACGCCAATAGCTCCATTCATCTTGGTCAAGCTCACTCGTGAAAGGATGTTGTAGCAAACGGCTTAAAGCAGATGAAGATGTTTGCTCATAAATTTTCCTCAAAGCCGGGTTTTTAGTCCGCTCAATGACTGAACGCCAATAAAAATGAGGGAGAAAATATCCCAACAGCCAATTAGACATGGCAACATCTATATCTTCTAACTGTAAACTCTCTTCTACCGATTGCCACCACAGGTTAATCCCCGCCGCAATAGCGGCAATTTGACCGCTAAATGCTTTGATTGCCAAGTCCAGCTTGGCAATTTGATAAGTATGACCCAAAACAGCTAACTGGGGAAGTTGTTGATAAAGAACAGTTGCGACATCGACTGTAGTTTGAAACCCACTACCATCAATGGCAAAAGGATGAACGGTACAAGTAATTTGATGTAAGATATTATGGTAAGCTTGCTGCCCAGTTAATAAAAAATTATACTGCTCTTGCAGAACAGCAATTTGTTGCTGTAATCTTGCCGGAATAGATTGGTTCTCTCTCGCGTAACTCAAAACCTGACCGTGCCGGTTGCGTAGTTCCTTCTTTAGATGATTTAATCTACTGCCAAACCGAGAGCCTACAGCTTTAGAAATACCGCGCATCGCATGAAACAAGTCAGGAATAGAAACACAATTCATCCCTTGTACAGCTAACTGGATTAAAGCTTTAGCTCGGTCGCTGACAAGAGATTTAACTATTACCTGTTGACCCAGATTTTGCAGTGCTTTCTTCGCTTTTTCACTCCAGGTAAGATATTGCCGTTCGCTACTAAAATCTTCTAAAATAATATAGCCGGAAACCAAATCCATCAATACCAGTACCAGTTCAGGGAAAAAGGTTTCATCTGCACCGGCGCGGATTTCAATACTCACTGGATGGTTTTTTAACTGTTGTTGCATCTGTGAAGAGTAATTGAGAAGCAAGTTCTCGCATTTGGGCTTCAATGCGACGCAAGCTAGTTGGGGAAACTCCAATCACATTCTGCAAGCGCAACAAATGGAAAAATCGGGAAATTGCTTCACACCCCACCCCTTGTTGAATCCCAAAAATATAAACAGTCGCAAAAACTAATAGCCGCAACCATTGATATCCCTCTGGTATTTCCCACAGATTGGATTCTGGGTGTAGGTCGCGTCGCTGCATTGCTTGTTGATGCCGATGTACGCTACTCTTAGAAAGAGTGGTAAAATCTGCTATCTTACGAATAGAGCTTAAACTACTTAGTTTTAGGGCTTGGAAAATCTGAAAACACCGCTGCCGTCGATTCATGCTTGAAGTCACATTACAGTACTTTAATTTAATATCTTAAGATGGTTCGCGTTATTTTAACGCGAACCGGCCCGATTTACTAATTATGGTTATGGACAGTGACCCCAAGAGCAGAAGCCCCAATCATTCCCCCAAGGTGAGCGCAACCGGCGCTCGTGATTTAGCGGCGAGAGCTGAGCGGATTAAAGAAGCGATCGCACTTTTACAGCAAGAAATTCAGCAGCTAGAATTAGAGGGTAATATTGCTCCAACTGACACTTGGGTAATGCGCTATAAAGCTCACAGTCGGAAAGGTTACTATTGGTATTACAAATTGCAAGCTAGAGAGGCTATTTTTCCACAAGCTACAGATAGTAATAAGCAAAGTAAGTACAAACATTTAGGTAAAGCTGGTTCACCTGAACATATTGAGGCCGTAATGCAAGTAGCGCGTCGGGGAAAGATTGATGCTCTACAACGTGGGATGTCTTCTCTCTATGAGAGTTGGTTAAGTTTATATTCTGAATCTCAACCGGAACCTACACCGCCTAATACATCAAAATAATCAATTTCCAATTATAATTAATCATAGTTCGCGTTACAATAACGCGAACCAGCTCCTTTAGATTTTTTTCTAAAGGCTTTTTTGTATTACATAGTTATTGAAAATATCTCCCAATTAAGCCACTTTTTTATCACTCGTTATCTCTGCTCAGTAGGCCACCAACTGTCCCGGCTTAGGTTGGTAGCCGTTTTTTTAACTGCATAAATGTCATTTAACCAGTGTGGCCAAAAAGAGCGTCAAATCATCATCCGTTCTTTCTGTAACGCGCGGGGAACGCAGAAAACCTAATAGCTGCTCTTTTGCCTCCGACTCATCTGTGATGTCCGCCATAAAGCGGAACAGGGGGGAAAAGAAGGGCGCGTGTGGTGTCCCCTCTGGCATTTTGAGAGCCAACATTTGCAAACCATCAGAGAAAATGGCAAGATGTGCTGCGACTCCATACCACAAAGACACTTGGGCTGTTTCCAGAGCGTTAGGCGAGATGAGAAAAGTAGTTTCGTTGATATACTCACCGAGCAGCGGTGCGGTAAGCGCAATAATATTACCTTTGCCATCGCCCACTACTGCTGCACCGTCGCCCACTTGGGCAGCAGCTACAAATTCGGGTGTGGCGATCGCTAGAATTAGGGTTGTTGCCAAGTCCCGCACCTTCACCTGACGTGCTGCCGCTTCTTGTTCAATTGCTATTCGTGCTGATTTGAGAGCGTTAGTCAGGAGAATATGCCAGCCCTTATCATCGTTAGGTAACTCTAGTTTAGTTTCTTGGGAACATATAGTTTCCACCGCAGTTCTAGCAGCAATGGCAGCACCTACTTGCCCTAATACTGCTGAACCCGCACCGTCAGCAACTACCGCTACTAAAACACCGTCGAACCGGATATCCCAGTGGCAAGCATCCTGACAAGGTTGCCCCCGCTGTTCGTGGCTCGTACCGCGTACCGATGCTGGTACTACCCGCCAGTGACACCTCTTTGTGCGTGTGTTGCTTGCATTCATCATACTTCTCCCCAACCCGGTGGTGGCAGCGGCACTTGTTCTTCTGGCTTTGATTGAGATACTTTCTGCATACTGGCTGAAAGCCACAGGAACATATCTTTAAAGTTTAGTCCTTTAAGTTTAATGGGGGTACGTACAACGATTTGAGCGAGTTGGTTCATATCTGCACCCTCTACACCCACCGCAAAGAAAGCAACACGCTTGCCATTTTCTTCATCTTTAAGGCGACGTGCCGCTTGCTCCACAACCCCATGTGCTTCTCCATACGGCACACCATCGGTAATCATAAACACCCAGGGACGATAATAGGCAATTCCATTAGCCCGATAGAGCGCCTTGCGGGCTTGAATTAGATCCAGTGCTTTGTGAATCGCAGAGCCAGTGTGAGTCAGTTCCTGTGCTGTCAGGGTTGGAGGATCGAATTGGTCAGCAGTCACAAAATCTCGAATCACCCTTACATTGCTGTCAAATGTGACAACAGCAACTTCGACTCGTTTTTTGGCGAGATTGTCCTTAATCAAATCATTCTTAAACGTTCTTAGACCTTCGTTTAATGCGGCAATCTTATCGCCCGCCATAGAGCCAGAGGTATCCAGCAGCAGGATACAGGGACAACGGGGTTCTGGATTTTCGGCAAATTCTATGGCTTCTTCAAGTCTCATAGGTTCAGGCATGGCTTTTTTGTTGTGATGGGAGCAACGGAAATCATCGGCATATTGACTTTAATTAAATTAATTTTGCCATATAAAAAAGCTAAAAGTGGAACAAAAACATGATTTTTTGTGCTTTGTAAATTTACATAAACGTTTTATAACAAAGTATTAAAAATTGTTAGTATATTCTCAATATAGACCAATCCGCTGCAAATTTAATAGCTAATTTAATACTTTTCTGGCTCCTTACTAAGTTGGGGAAATGAATGCCCTTTTAGCCCTTGGCAATTTTCAAACCTGTTATAATTTAATATTATTGGAGAAAAAGCATGAGCGGTGAAAAGCGACGCTATGTCAGCGTGGATGAACAAGAGTTACGACGACTGCGGGAACAGGAAAGCCGCTTGCGTTCCGTACAGAACGATTTGCCACAGCGCTTAAATGCCGTTAGAGAAGAAGCACGCCGTGAGTTTCAGCAGCGCTTAGCGCCCTTGGAGCAACGCGCTAGACAGCAGGAACAACAGACGCAACAACTCAAAAGCAGTTTAGCCGATCTAGAAAGAGACACCCAAAAGCGCTTGCAACAACAGCGACAAGAGTTTCAAACGGCGGTGCGGGAATCAGAATATCGGCAACAGCAGGCATTGCAACGAGAAACGAGTCGCCTGGAGTCTGCTATGCAGCAAGGGTTTCAGGAACAGCGCCAAGAGTATTTGCGAATTACTGCACAGCAACGGCAGGAGTATACCAGTTTAATTGCACAGCAAGACCAAAAATTCACTCAGTTGATTGCACAGGAACGGCAAGCGCGGGAACGGGGGCAACAAATTCTCCAGCAGCAGATCGATGGCGTTGTGGCAAATATTGAACAGGAAAGACAGCGCAAAGCACAACTGGCTGAAGATTTACTCTCGGATGTAGAAGAAATTTGGGAACAAATTAATCGCGATTACCAACATCAACGGTTTGCACCGGGGCGCCTTAACGATCTCCATCGCGGATTGGAAATGGCGCGCAACAATATTCAGGCGGGTGTGACTGAGGCAGCGATCGCAACTTCGCAACAAACCTATTTAGACTTAGCAGACTTACGCCTGGAACTGGAACAAAAAGAGCAAGAATGGTTGTTATTATATAATGCCGCACTAGCAGATTTGAAAAGTTTGATTGCGGAAGTGCAGGCGAATCGACAATGTGAAATTGAAGTAGGTCAAGCAGATGAGGCAGAAAAATTTAAGTTAGAAGTGGATTACTGGGTAAACGGTGGATTGAGCGAGTACGAGCAACAATTGGATCGGTTGGAATCCCAACTAAAAGCTGGCGAATCAACCCTTACTACCGAACAGGTAAAGGAATTGGGCGAAAAAATTACTGCTTTACAGCCAACTTTGGGAGAAATTGTAGAAGAAGCAAAATTGGCGATATTGGGATCGCAATTGCGGGTAGAAATTGCCGACAGAGTTGTAGATGTTCTCTCTTCCTTGGGATATACACTGATTAATTCAGAGTCAGATGCAGTTTACGAAGGCGATGACCAACGAAATGCTTATGTGGTAAAAGTGAAAAACATCGCCGGGGATGAAGTGGTGACGGTGATTAGTCCTGAGAAAGAGTTTGGGACGAATTCAGTTTCGATTAATACTTTCAGTCAAACGATAATAGATGAAACAGCTACCAAGCAAAATGCTACAGCTATTTTTGATACTTTGGAAAACGAAGGAGTGCAGGGAAACGGTGCGGTAGAGTGCAATCAGCAGGCACGCCCTGAATATCAGAATATGCAGGAAGTGAAGCAGCGTCAGGTTGCACAGCAGCAGCAGCGATCGCAAGCTGGTTCTTAGCAATTGTATAGCCCTCAGTCTAAAGACTGGGGCTATACAAACAAAACCTGCCTACGCAGGTTATTTATTAGCTATCAGTGAGGATATTTGTGTCTAATTGTCCAATTTGCCAAACTGAATATGTTGACGGAGCGGTCAATTTCTGCTTTACCTGTGGTTGGGATTTGACACCGTATCCCGTCACATTTACTGGGCAAATACCAGCAGCTTTTTTAGATAAAGAACGAGCTAAATTGGTTTGGGCTAAGCAAACTTGGTCAAGGATTCTCGATACTCAATATCGGCTCAATCAACAAAAAGCTGATATTAGCTCCCAGTTAACTGAACAGTTAACTCAAACCCAGCAACAATTAACTAAAACCATAAATCAGCACCAGCAACTTCAAGCTACATTAGACCAAATTACTGACCGAGTAGTCAAAGAATTACTAGAAAAGCTCCGGCAAGAACGTGCTGAAGAGGCGGCACAATTGGCACAATATAATACAGGAATTTCTTCCTGGGAACAGGTGACAAGAGAACGTGCCAAATTAGCCGCCCAATTAGAACAAGCTAATACCAAAATCTCTCGTTTGAAACAATTAGTTACGCAATTGGCACAAGATAAAATAGGTAATATCATATCCGGTTATAATGACGATGATGATTATGATGATGATATTGACGATATAGTTTGAAAATATGACAGTTGAAAGAGTAACATCGGGATTAAATTTACAGTCGGGCGATCGCTTCCTAGTTCTCTACGGGGCGAACACCAGCGATACCTTTTGCAGCCAGGATTTACTGCTGCAAAATATCGAACAAGTTTTACACGAATATTTACGTTCCGAAGGTTATCAAAGGATTCTATTTTACTCCGGCGTTCAAAAGCTATATTTCTTAGATGAGCGATCGCGCGATCGCTCTCGTCTCCAACCCCAGAATTCCCCCAATTCCTCACCGCAACAGCAGATGCGCGTCACACCAGGCCCCCTGGGGCATAAGCGGGGCTTACTCGGCAGAAAATCAACTCAGACAAATCCCCCAACACCACCAGCACCAACATCACCAACTTCCCCACCTCGGCGACTGCAAGATATTCAAATCCTGCCTATTTTTGAAACCGTCATGCAGGATGATACTCAAAAATCTGCCATCATCTTTTCTAATGCCGAAGATTTAGGGAATTTTGACAACCGCCGCGAATTATTTGGACGCATTGTAGATTGGTCGCGCTTACCCCCCAGCAATCGCAATCTTTGCATCCTCATTTTTCACCATGAAAACCGTACCACATTACAAGAATTTTGTCAACAAATTGGCTTCACATTTTTAGCCAATCTAGTTATAAATCGCGATAATTCTCACAATGGCGGCTTTAACTTTATTCGTCTCAATTCACCCGATGCGGGTGAAATTAGAGCATTGCGCGACTATTTTCGGCTCCAACATCGCAAAGTTGTAGACTGGAATACAGCCCCTCAGTTATTTACTTGGATAGCTGCTGAAAATCGCCCCCTGAATTATTGGTATGACCGCTTTCAAACTGCCCGCCAGATTTCCCTAGCAGAAGCGCGAAGATTGGGATGGCTAACTGGAGATGTTAGCGCCGAACCTGCTTTAGAAAGATTAGAACAAATGATAGGTCTTACTGTCGTTAAAAATATGATTCGGCGGCGGATGCAAGTCTTGGAAGTTGAGCGAGAACGGGTGCAACAAGGAATTAGCACCGAACCGCCGCGCCTGCACGTAATTTTTAAAGGCAATCCCGGTACTGGAAAAACCACCGTCGCCAGATTAATAGGCGAAATTTACCGCGATTTGGGATTGTTGCGCCGAGGACATTTGCGAGAGGTTAGCGGACGAGATTTAGTAGCTGGATATTTAGGACAAACAGCCATCCGCACTAATGAAATTATCGATGAAGCACTCGATGGAGTGTTGTTTATTGATGAAGCTTATACCTTAACTCAAGGTGGAGAAAATGACTTTGGACAAGAAGCAATTAATACGCTGCTAAAGCGCATGGAAGATGAACGTCACAGACTGGCAGTAATTGTCGCTGGATACCCAGACGAAATGGCAGATTTTATCGATTCTAATCCCGGTTTGCAGCGTCGTTTTGCTACAGAAATTGTGTTTGAAGATTACAACTCAACTGAGTTATTGACAATTTTTAAACAACGGGTGTCGCGGGTGCAGTGTTCCATAACACCAGAGTTGGAAAGTGCTTTGATGAATCTGTTTAGTGAATTGTATCAAAAGCGCGATCGCACTTTTGGCAATGCTGGATTAGTTGAAAATCTGTTTAACCAGATGGATGAGTTGCGAAGTCAGCGCGTGATTCAGCAAAATCTCGATCGCCTCTGTGAACCGTTTCAGGTTGTCGATTTACCGCCTCAATACCGACAAGAAGCTAGAAAAGATGAGGCAACCCTACAGGAATTATTGCAAGAATTAGATAGGACAATTGGTTTGCACTCGGTTAAACAAGCTATCCGCGAAATTGTCGATAGCCAAATTGCCAATCAACGCTTGCGGGAAGCTGGGATGCTAACTCAAGACAATACCGAAACGCGACACATGCTGTTTACAGGAAATCCCGGTACGGGGAAAACTACTGTCGCGCGGTTGGTGGGGCGAATTTTCAAAGCCTTGGGATTGTTGCGGAAAGGACAATTTGTAGAAGTAGATAGACGCCGCCTGGTAGGACGTTATGTGGGAGAAACTGCACAGAAAACTGCCGAGGCGATTGAATCTGCTTTGGATGGAGTGCTATTTATTGATGAAGCTTATGCTCTCAGCCGCAGCGAGTCGGGCAATGATTATGGGCGGGAAGCGATTGATACCCTCGTGCCGATGATGGAAAATGAGCGCGATCGCCTAGTCGTCATCTTAGCCGGATATTCCCGCGAGATGGAACAGTTTATGGATACTAACTCCGGGCTTGCCTCGCGGATTGCGTACAAAATCGAATTTCCCGATTATAATGGTGAAGAATTACACCAAATTTTCTTAAGTATGTGTCAGCCGCGTGGATGGATTTGTCCTACCAATGTATCGGCACGCCTACAAGAAATTTTTATTGCTGCGTACCAAAATCGGGGGCGCAACTTTGGTAATGGTCGCGATGTGCGGAATTTTTATGAAAAAATGGTGAACCGCCTCAAAAGTCGGATAGTGCGGGATAATTTGACTGAAGAGGCGATGAGGACGTTTGCGTTAGAAGATATACCAGCTTGGGGGGAGGATAATTAGCAATGGCACATTGTGCGGTGTGTAGTAGCGAATACATTGAGGGGCAAGTAGAACGGTGTTCTACTTGCGGTTGGGATTTAACCGCTTATCCTTTAAGTTTAGGAGAAATACCAGAAGCGATTTTGCACAAGCAAATAATCAAACAAACTTGGGCAAGAAACCTATGGTTAAAATCCCAAGCTCAAATTAATACTGCAACATTTAGACAAAATCTAGAATCACCTCAGTTTCAATTAAAACCAACCAATCAACAGCAATTACAAACTCAAGCAGATTGTCCCGTTTGCCAAACAGTATACGTTCCCGGTCAAGTCGATCGATGTAGTACTTGTGATTGGGATTTAACTAAATATCCGCTGTTATTTGGACAGATACCAGCGGAAATTATTCAAAAGGAACGAGCCAGTTTGATCTGGGCTAGAGAGTTGTGGGCATTATCTCAAGCTCAGTCGCCACTAAGAAGAGAGTTATCAAACTGTATTGAGTTGGGAAATATTTTATTTAATCGCAGTCAGTACGTCCAAGCACGGGAGCATTATGAGCGAGGGCTAGAAATTGCTCAACAACTAGAAAATCGCGAACGCGAAGCAACGGCGCTGAATTACTTGGGAAATATTTGCTTAAATTTAGCTCAATATTCACAAGCTAGTGAGTTATATCAACAATCTCTTAGCATTTACCAACAAATTAGCGACCGTCTAGGACAAGCAAATGTTTTGATCTGTCTGGGCATATTAAATCGTAATAGGAGCGATCTACAAAATGCTAGCCGACTTTACGAGCAAGCACTAGCCATCTACCGCGAAATAGGCAACCGTTTAGGGGAAGCAGATTCTATATCTAAATTGGGCGAAGTTTGTGATGTTCTAAGCCAGTTCCAAAAAGCTATTGAGTTCCAAGAGTCTGCGCTGGCGATTTACCGGGAACTCCAAAACCGTTCAGGAGAGGCAGGTTGTCTATATGCTTTGGGTGGTGTATACCAATCTATTAGTCAATTTAAAAAAGCAATTGAACTTTATGAGCAAGGACTTGTTATCCGTAGAGAGACTGGGAATCGTTCAGGAGAAGCAAATTGTATTCTAGGGCTGGGAAATGCTTACAATTCCCTGAATCAGTATCAAAAAGCAATTGAGTATCTACAGCAAGCATTAGCTATTAAACGGGAAATAGGCGATCGCATTGGAGAAGCATATTGTCTGATTAGTTTGGGTGATAGTTTCAAATGTTTAAATCAGTATCTTACAGCAACAGAGTATCAAGAGCGAGCATTGGCAATTGTCCGCGAACTTGGCGATCGCAGCGGAGAGGCAGTTTCTTTAGGACACCTGAGTAGCATTGAATTTGCACAGGAAAGATACGAGCGCTCTCTCGAATTGAGCCAGCAAGCCCTCACAATTTTTCAGGAAATTGGCAACCTACTCATGGCTGCCTACTTCGGCTACTATTGTAGTGGCAGAGCCTTAGCCCGCATGGGTTGGTCGCGGCGGCGCGAGGCACGAGAGTTATTACAACAGGCTTATCGGCTGCTTTGGTCAATAGGTAACAAAAACTATATCCAAAATGTCCGGAACGAGTTAGCCGGATTGGGTGGCAGCTACGTTGCCGAACAACAATTTGAAGATGCTATTACCTTCCATCAACAGCAGATTAAATTCCTGCAAGAATTGGGAGATGAATCTAGTCTTGGTTGGGCGTTCCAAGAGTTAGGCAAGGTTTACTTCAATCAAGGAAACTACCAAAGTGCTATTGAGCCTCACACTAAGATGCTAGAGATTGCCCAACGGCTGGAAGATTCAGCAATGGAAAATGTAGCCCTTGCTTGGTTAGGCTGCGATTATCGTCAAGGCGAACAATTACAATCGGCTATAAATTGGTTTCAAAGGCGCTTAACTTTAGTGCAAAACATCAAAGATCGCAGCGCCTTACGAGAAACTTTAGGCTGGATGGCTGCTGTTTATCAACAGCTAGGACAAAATGACCAAGCGGCTCGATATTACAACGAACAGATTGGAGTAATTCGAGATTTAGGCGACCAATCAGGCGAACAGAATGCCCTCTACGATTTAGGTAGATTTTACTTTAATCTAGCTCAATATCAACCTGCGATTGAGTGCTTCTCTAACGCCTTCGCTTTAGCTCAACAACTGGGACAAAAAAATGAGACGGCTAATGCTTGCTATATGCTTGGTCAAACTTATCGTAAATTAGGCCAACTATCAGAGGCGCTATCGAATTATCATCAAGCAGAAGCGCTTTACACCGAAGTCGAAAATCACAACTGGGCAAGAAGTAGTAGCTACGAACTTGGTGATTTGTATTTTGACCAGGGTCAATATACCCAAGCTCTCAATTATTTTAACCAAGCCATGAATTTCGCGGAAAAATTAGAAGATAAAAGTAATTGTGCAAATACTCACTATATGCTGGGTAAAACTTATCAAAAATTAGGCCAAGTAGCAGAAGCGATTTCCAGTTATCGTCAAGCAGAGGTGCTTTACACCGAACTAGAAAATCACAACTGGGCAAGACGCAGTAGCTACGAACTCGGCTGCTTGTGTTACGACAAGAGTCAATATACCTCAGCTACCAACTTTTTTACTAAAGCCCTAAAATAGGCGGAAAAATTAGCAGAAAAAACTAATGCAGCAGATGCCCACTATATGCTTGGTCAAACATATCGTAACTTAGATAAAATTGCCGAAGCAATTTCCAGTTATCGTCAAGCTGAAAAACTTTACACCGAACTAGGAAATGATGAATGGGCACAAAACAGCCGCGATAGGTTACAAGCTTTACGTGGATAGTTAACCCTAGTTATTTTTAGATACACAAAATCATGCCCAGCTACAAAATCGGTTTAGACTTCGGCACCACCAACTCCATTATCTCCTACCTCACCCCCAACGGAGAACTGGAAGCATTTCCCTATCCACCGCCAAACGGAGAGAAATATATCCCCTCCTTTATCGCCTATCATTCAGATGGTTTCACCGAAATTGGTACCCCCGCCCGCACCACCGCCGCCCACGACTCCTCTGTTGAAACTTACGGCAATTTCAAAATGCGATTGCCCTTGCCGGAGTCGGAATTTGGCAAACACTTTCCACCCCGCCGTACCCCCATTAGCGTTACCATTGATTACCTGCGCGAACTGCTAATTTCTACTGAAAACTCCTACAGTTTTAGCAGTGAAAAAGGCGAAATCGCCAGCCTTGTCGTCTCCGTTCCCGAAATTTGGCAGCGCGATATTTATAACTTAGGTCGGGAACGCCTGCAAGAATTAATTAAAAAAGACTTAGGACTGGAAAAACAACTGATTCAACTCGTCAGCGAACCCGTTGCTGCTGCTGCTTATTATGCCTGGGAAACCCAACGCCGTGCCAAGGAAAAAGGAACCGAACCTTTCAGCGGTAACATACTCGTTTGCGATATGGGAGGCGGCACATTTGATGTTAGCCTATGTCGGATTTATGGCGACAACAAAGTAGAAGTTCTCTACTTTGACGGACAAGGTGACAAAGGTCTAGACTCAGCAGGAGTTGCCTTCGACCGTCGCGTTGTCCAACAAGCTTATACCAAAAAGCACGGTAAACCTTTAGATGAAAAAGCGCCAGAATTTATAACCTTACTCAAAGAATTTGAAAGCGTAAAAATAGGCAGTCACGCCATCGCCACTAGAAGGCTAACCAACTATCTAAATGCCCCAGAAGACAAAGCCCAAGATGAAGCTTATAAATTCAACGGATATACGGTAACGCTGGGAGAAGTCAACGAAGCATTTATCCCCATTGCCCAAGGTATCCAAAATGTAATTAAAAGAGTGAGTGCCTACAGCCAACAACAAGAACTGGTAATAGACCGCATTTTTATGGTAGGTGGTTTCTGTCAGTTCCTCCTCGTGCAACGCGCAATTAACGATGCTTTAGGAATCGTTAAAAATGACCCCCGCATCGACCAAACATTTAACATTACTAGCAGTGCCTATGCTATCTCCTACGGAGCTTGCCTAATTGCTAATGGTTTGGTCGATCCAACAGAGAAATATATCCATACCCTTGGCATTGTCTTAGAAACCGTCAATCTTTATACGGGGCAAAAAGAAAAACTTGAAATTAGCCTGATCGAAGGTGGTTCTAATTTAGATGCTTTAGCACAGTGTAATTTCTTTAAAGAAGAAATTACACCGTTTGGGCAAAAAATTGCTATCACTCTCTGGGTACAACTGATGTCTAAAGGCACAAAACACCAAGAATCGATGCCAGACATGATTGAATTACCCAACTACTCTCCCCAGGCAAAATATCGCGTTGGCATGAAAGTCGATCGTTCTCAAATTGCTTATTTAGTCATCGAGGAAGTACGCGCAGGCAAGCCCATCGAGTATAAACTAGGGAATGTTATCTCTAAAATGTTTCCCGGTTATATTTTAATTGAAAACTCATATGAAGAATTTTAATTATACCATAATTTGAGGTTTTTATGCAGCCAAATCAGCAACATGATATAGAAGCAATAAACGTCTTATTGCAGCAGATAGAGCAAAGCCGAAACTTAAGAGAATTTGAAACAATTAAACTGCCTTTTGAATTAGTACAGGCAGGAATGAGCCTTTGGGAATCAACCTTTCATCCAGAAGTATTCAGACAACTAGCTGGTGCAGATCCAGAAACCTTAGAAGCGTGGGCGATCGCACTTTCCCAAACCCTCAATATCCAGTTAGAAATACTCAACTTCTGGCTGCCGCATCTGACAACTTTACCTATACCCACGACACTCAAGCAAAAAATTAGCGATCGCGTTGCATCCATCAACCAAATTGCCAACGATAAATCCAAACTTATTCAGTCAGCAGCTAACTTGCTGGAACAGGAAGAAAAATTGCAGCAATCCAACTCTGAACTGCAAAGTTTAAAAGAGAAAGTTAGACAACTGCAAGAGATCCAAACCGAACTCGAAGCAACAAATTTAGACAATTTGCAGGAATTTATTACCACACAAACAGCAGCTTTAGAACCCCAACAGAAAAAGCTGCGATCGCTCCAACAACAAAAAGCCGACTTGGACGACCACATTGCCGCCCTGGAACGACAACAAGCCATTCTCAAACAGGAAATTTATTATTGGCAATCCAGGCAGAATCGCATAGAAACCAGCACAGAAAATACAGTTGCCGAACTGATAATTTTAACCCAGTTGCAACGAGAGCGTTTATCAGAAACCTTAGCGGGGGAACTAGCCGCTCTGCAACAACAACGAAACGAGCTAACGCAACAACAGGAATCTTATCATCAAGCCCAACAGCAATTACAAAAAGCTAGAGAAGATTTTCAGAAATATCAAACGGCAACCGAGGAAGCGATCGCAGCTT
Organism: Cyanobacteria bacterium UBA11371; assembly: GCA_003486305.1. Classification (GTDB taxonomy): domain Bacteria; phylum Cyanobacteriota; class Cyanobacteriia; order Cyanobacteriales; family Aerosakkonemataceae; genus Microseira. The sequence goes on along the minus strand of DNGJ01000472.1, from coordinate 106,891 downwards.
TAAATACTCACTATCAATCAGATCGCGCATTAGGAAGCCTGTTACCAATAGACCGCAACAAAGTAGATAACCTATTCAGAAATGCTCAGCAAACTTTAGCAGAAATTGACCAAGAATTGGCTGCTGCTCGCAGCAAACACGAACAAGCTCAACAAAAAACTCGCTTTACTTTCTAGCCATGACCCTGCTTAACATTGCTGAAATCTGTCCCGCCACTGGCACTCTTGGCCCCGGTCAACGCTTTGTTATTTGGGTGCAAGGATGCTGCTTTCGCTGTCAAGATTGCATTTCCCCCGACTGGATTCCCCAGAAGCAAGCTACACTGGTTGACCCCCTAAAACTAGCCGATTACATCTTGTCGATTCCTGGCACAGAAGGTTTGACAGTTTCCGGCGGGGAACCCATGCTACAAGCTGCTGCTTTAAGCGAACTGTTCGCCGATCTGCGTCAACGTCGCAACCTTTCTATTATGTGCTATACGGGTTTCACCCTCCAGCAATTGCAAGCGAAGTCAGATCCAAGCATTAATCAAGTGCTTGCCCTGATTGACGTTCTAATCGATGGGCAATATATCCCTGAACTAAACGATAATAAAGGTTGGCGCGGTTCTTCCAATCAAGTCATACATTTTTTCACTCCCCGACATTTATCAGAAGCCAGTTTGTTTACCGAACAAAAGCGGGATGTAGAGATTCATCTGCGTAACGACTCAGCTTTAATGGTTGGTGTCCCACCGCACAACCTGTCACCCCATTTTAAGCAAGCAGTAGATATAAGCTGCCAAAGCTCCTGTGTCCGATCCCGATAGACTATCTCAATAGGATTCTTTTCAAGTTCACAACCTACAGCTTGCATACAAGCGGAAGGAGTTTTAGGAAAATCCGCCTGAGAAGGCGGATTTTCCTAAAACTGGACACTGACAAAAAAGAGCGATCGCTTAAAAAAATAGTTACCAAAACCTATAGGTGATTTAAAACCCAGCTAAACCGACGCATCTTGTTTCTTTTCTCCGAATTTTCTAGCTTACAAGTAAGAGTTACGGAATTTAGTTTTAGCCATATAAATCGCTTCCTTAGTTGTCCATTGTTTTTGGAAAAGCAAATCCACAACATTTTGTAACATAGCTAAACCTCTATAATCGCCCGCGATCTGAGAAATGACTCTAGCGATCGCCTTACAACAAGCATCAGGATATTTGACAACTTGCAATTCAGAAAACCGAATCACCACCCAATTCCTCTCTAAGAAAAACCGATTGCGCTGATTATCTTTATTCCTATCCACACAATGGTGAGGCTTTCCCGTTCGCCCATCATAAGGTTCATCAATCTCGATATCTATAGCTAAACCTGTCGGTTGATGAACTAGAATAAAATCAGCAGTGTAACAAAAAGATGTACCGGGTATAGGAAACTCGCCACCCATACAGAAGTCATAAAAACCAGAAAAATAACGGCATAAGTAAACAAAAAACTGCTTCTCACTTACCCCTTGCTGTACTTCTTTTTTACCCTGACTTACAGGCGGTTGAACAATCTCTTTCAATAACCTCTTAAGCAGCTTAGAACGTTTCCGCAGCAGAGAAATATATTGCTCACTTTCCTTACCTTTTGACTGCAAGCAACGTAATTGATAACTTTCGTACTCGACTAACTGTTTTTGATACTCAGCCAATCGCTTGTTATAGCGATCGCGCACTTGAAAATCAACAAACCGCAAATAAGAAAAAGCCGCTAATGCACTAATTGAAGCACATACCAGCGATGACCAAAAAGCTATAACGCTCATACCAAACCGCCAGTTAACCAACATTACTACCACAGCACTGGCTATCCAAAACTGAATCACTAAATAGTAACGGAAATTATTGAAAACTGGCAGTCGCGGCGGGAAAGGCTGTTTTATTTTAAAAGTAGCATTTTCTTCCAAATTTTGTATCGGGTTATCCGCGCAGAACTGACGAATTGAATGGGGAATAAGAATAACCGGATAAAAACCTTTTATTGAATTCATAACTCCACCTCTTGAGAACGAGGTGAATTGCTAAATTGTGCCTGTTCTACTATTGTTTGCTTCCTTTCCAGCGCCATCAATTTTGCCGCCAGTTCTGACGACGGCGGTGTAGAAGACTTGGATCGATCGCAGAAATATGTGTAACTCTGAGTTCCCCTTTTATCTGGTTGATACAAAAGGATCTCTTTTCCTTGCGCTAATGCTTTATCGATCGCATCCTGAGTCCCCCGCGAACCAGCTACTTGCACCACCAACAACATATCATCTCTACCACTAAGCCGATTGAGCATATCATCATTGCGCTCGAACAATTGAGCCGGACTTTTGTAATACTCCCGACTGACCAAATGCACGTCATCAGCAAAACTCAAAAGCTTAAAATAACGGTCTTTTTCTCTCTCATTCCACACTTTTTCCTGACCTACACAAGGTACAGAAGCCAATACTTCTATTTTAGGAATTCCAGGCAACAATCCCTGGCGCTGCTGTTTGCGAAGCTTTATCGCCTCAATCGCGCCCCATTGGTCGATTCCCGTCGCCATACCCGTTACGAACGTCAGGCGATCGTAATTCAGGGAATGAGCAGTATCAAAAGCAGTTTTTACCATATCCTTCAAACCATTTTTCGCTTGTTTTTCCCAATCAAGATGCTCCTTAAAATACTTAGCCCGACTGCCTGAAAAAGCAACTGTCATAGTCGAATCTGCTTCCTTTTGATGCAACCGTAAAGACGACCGTTCATAAGCCTTAATCAAAGCAAAAATAAACGGACTATCTTTTCTCTTACCTTCCCAGAAACCACCGTTAACTCTATGTTCGCAAGTCTCTAACCAAGCGCTACCACCCCGCTTGTCAATTTCTTTAATCAGTTCTGGGTATTGATTTAATTTGGTTTCAACAATAGAAGCCATTAACTTATCTCGTTCCGGCCCGATCGGACAATCTTGCTTAAAGTTTTGATAAGCTTCTTCTGCATCTTTCCAAAACTTACTCTCAAAAAAGATGGGGAATTTATCTTTAATACCGCTCTGTCCTTTAGTAGCCCAATACTCTGCTATAGTTGTTGGGTTAGTCAAAGACGCTGCCAACCAATCGGACGATTTACTATAAATATTTACCGGGGAAAACAGTTGCTTCCGATTATTCGATTGTCTTTCTCCCTCTTCATCAGATGACACACCCGATAAATTATTTTCAGCAACGCTACTACTAATTAAAAAATCTCTCTGCTTTTCTAAGGCTCTATCGACGATTGCTTTTTCAAGTACATTGCGAGCATGACATGGTAAATTTTTTGGGCAAAAGCAAGTAAGAACAATAAGTTTTCCTTGTAATAACTTGTTTGCTATTCTATCTACTTCTTGATAGGCAAGCGATTTCTTACCTTTGCTCCCTTTAGCCAATTCCCGATCGAACCAGGATTTGTAAGCTGTTACCGCTCGTTTATGTTCTTCTAAACTGTGATTTTTAACTCGATATTCATAATTACCCAAAGGACTCCCTTGCAATCCCAATCGAGGAAATTCCCGACCCACATAAATTTTTTCAGCTTGTTTTATCGAATCACGTCCGACAAAACCGTATTGTTTTCCCGTCGCTTTATCTACCACTTGATTTCCTTGACGAGTTGTTATCAAACTCTCCAGGTCTGCTTTAGTGCGAGGCTCAAAGTTCGGCATCTTACTCTCCTTTGTTAATTCCTCCAACCACTGAGAAGGAAGGCGAATATTATCGGGGATATCCTTTCCTTTCCACAAGTTAGCGATGTCAGTATGACTGTAACCTGCCCGTCCTGTACCGAAGGGAGTGCAGACAAACTCTAACTGAGAATTGGCTTTAGCAAACTCAATTAACTCATCAATTTGTTTGCCTACTTCAGCTAAAGATGTTGAACGCTGTCGCTTCCAATCAGACTTAGTTTCAATAGCATAGCTATCGCCTTCGTTTCCCTGATGATACCCTCTTCCCTGACCGTAAACGGCACGTAAACCCTTAAACTTTTCTCCCGGCTGCAATCCAAAACCACGGCGCTCAAATAATTTATCTAGCTCCTTTTTATAGCTTCCTCCAAACGTTTGTAAAGCTACCCCCGCACCGTGATAGCCAATATTACTACCCCAAACAGGAATTTGGTGATGCCTTAATTTTGTAATATCAATAAAATTGGGAGCGGCTGCCAAATTGACCATAAAACCAGCCTTGCTTTAAGAACGGTCATCAATTGCTAACCTACAAAAAATATAGGTATTACCCCATCATGCCAAAGAATTACAAAGCCCTCTACTTAATTGCCGATGCCATCGAATCATAAATGGGCTAACGCCCAACCTTTTTGGTGGAAATAATTAAGTTGGTACGCTACTACTCATGCCTACAAATCAACCCAATAATACCCAAAAAAATGCCGCTGACCGTCTCAAATCCACGCGAGACAAACTGACCAGGAAAATCAAATCCGCATTGAAAAACGCCACGCCAGAAGAAACGCTGGAAGTGTGGATGCTAATGAAACGGCAGGAACTCAAAAGAACGACCCCTGGATTATCCGAACAGCAGATAGAAAGCGTAGTGCGATCGCTCATCCTAGAACTAGGCTATGACATCATCGCTACCTCAACTACTCCACTTACTGCTACATCGCAAGAATCCAAAGTGCAGACAGACGAAAGCGCAGTGGATGATTTGGATGAGGACAACGATGCTGATTCCACTAACGACGATCTTGACGAAGATGACTTTTCAGATGTATCTGAAGAAAGAATTCCCTCTCGCAAGCAACGGGTTCCTGCTTTGAGAAAGGTTGAAAATTTAAGATCTTCCACTCGAAATGGAAAGCATTCTTAATCCCGAAATTTGAAGCGAGGTTTTACACAAGCGTGTTCCCAAGAAAATGTGAAGCTGAGAATACAACAAATACTCTTATTTCTTTGGTTGAAATAAAGTATTTGCAATCCGACTCTCTAGCACTTATGCCAGAAGCAGAAAGTCGGCAAGTAAGCAATGAAGAAATTGACCCTGAAAGTTTAGAAGACGAACTCACGCCGGGAACGCTAGCCATACTTGCTCGAATTGAAACTTTTGATGAGTATTTCCATTGTTGTGGAAGGTGGTAAATCATGTATTTAGCTAAAGATTCGTTAGCCAGATATTCGATTCAAGCAGTCGGACTCTGGAGTCAACTAGAAACTGCTGAAACTCCCGAAGAAGAAGAGGCTATTCTCAAAGAAATTTGGGAAAATCAGACAGACCAGGAAATTGCTGCTGATACCCAAGCCGAACTAGCAGACCAACTAGATGCTGAAATTTGTGCAGTCAAAGCACGCCTAAAACATTTAGTAGAATTGCATAATGATGCAATTGAACGACTGGAACGGTGGCGCAATAATCTCGATAAAACCCTGCTTGAATTTCATTCAAAAGGAGTAATTTCTACAGAGATTGTAGGGCGATCGCGTCACATCCGACTCAAGGAAAACCCGCCAAGTTGCGAAGTGCTAATCAATCCTTGCGATTTGCCAATAGAATACCGGACAGAGAAGCTAGTTGTTACACCCAACAAACGCAAAATTGTAGCAGATTGGAAACGAGGCATTCCGGTTGATGGCACTCGAATTGAGCGTAAACTCAGAGTTGAATACAAAATCGTGCCATCCAATTTGACCGCTGCAACTGAGGTAATTACTAATCGTGCTGCTGCATCGAATATTCAGGAGAACCATTCAACTATAACACAAAATACTGGTCGAAAAGAAAAGGCGATCGCTAAAAGTGTTAATGGTTCTAACAAGAAAGTGAAAGCACGAGCTAGCTAGTAGTAAATTTTGATAAAAGTAAGGGAGGTTTCGCTAAAAGCAGATAGCTTTTGTATGGCTATCTGCTCACTCTTTTTTTGAATTAATCTAGTGTAAGTTTATCCATGAACAAACAAAACTATCGTTCGTTCGACATTTCAACATTTGACACGGTTACCTACCGGGTTCACAGAGGGAAACTTGTCATTTTAATTGAGGATGAAGACAATCGCCTCGATATATCGTTTCCCATTAAAGATGGACGATTATTCGTAATCCTTGGTTCTATGAGATCCGCCGTAGCCGAAGCGATGACCGATTACTTGGAAGTAGAAGCATACGCTGATGAGCCGCTTCTATTACTAAGCGGTGGTTTGAGCAAAAATAAGTTGAATTAGCATCAATAAGGGGGGCTAACGCCCATGAGCGCTATGACAAGCTATTAAATAATATAGCAGAAATGAAATGGTTAACACCAGAAGATGCAGTCGTCGCTACTAATTTCTCGGTAACTATTGAAGAGTTAATCAAATACACTCTTCAATCAGAAGATGAAGAAAAAATAGAGGAGAGATTCCAAAAAATTGGGCTGCTATTCGATCGCGATCGCTGGCAAGCTCAAAAGCCTTATCTAGCTCTACTTTCGCCAGCCACGGTTAAAAAACAAGCCGCTACTGAATCATCTGCCTCTCCAAGCGATTCAGACTCCATAGATGATGAAGATTTCGCAGAGTCAGATGAAGAAAATGCTCTTTCTGAAACCGAAGAATCAAGCAATTTACAATCCGAACAACAAGAAGAACCTTATATCTTCGAGAAGTGTACCGTCGAACTGCACCTAACATTTAAACCAGATGACGGTCATCCAGACGGACGGATTGTAATCATTTCAGCAAGCAGTCACGGCGACTTTCCAGTTAGCGAAAGGATAAGAGAATCATCCTTGAGAGAATTACCACCGCCTCTAAAGGAACTGCTGGAGCAACTGGTAGCAGATTTTCCCAATCGCCAAGTGCGGCGACAGATTGCTAATGCTCGCAATCAAAAGAAAAGAACCGCTAATCCAAATAAACCGAAAAGCGAAGCAAGCAGCGCCACCGCGTCCGCAGCTTTTACTGAGTCTAAAACTACTGGAACGCAACTGACATTATTTGGAATTTGAAGAATTACACTAACTTTTGGGAGATAGAAAATGACTGCAAAAAAGAAAGTGCTAATTTCCTTTGAGGGACAACAGCACCCTGTTGATGAAGACATCGCTAATGATGACAACGAACTGCGGAAATTGCTAACAACTTACTACCCAGATTGCGCCAACGCCGACATTATTAGAAACCCTGGCGAACTGATTACAGTAGCTAAACGCAATGGCTCTAAAGGAGTCAGATAACCATGAAAATCACTCCTTTAGAATTCCTCATCAATGCGCCAGAAGAAGTCAATCCAGCGCTATCTATGTGTCGGAAATTGCAACGGTTAGAACTTGCGGGAGAACTCGATAGCGCCACTATGAAAGAAATGGCAAAGGCTATTGAGTTGGCTATTTCTCAAGGGACAGACGATGTGAGAGCAGTTGAGCGAACTAAGGAACGATTATTAAATAGTCGCTCTTTAGCTAGTGCAGTTCCAATGGGGTTTTAACATGGCTGCAATTTGGAATGCTAAATCCGCTTTACAAATATTACAGCAATGTCAACCAATCATCGATTTTAAATCAGCCACCGATTATTTGTGGACTAAGCTGAACACTTATCAGCTACTCAGTCTTTACCAAGAATTGTTTCCTTTGGAATGGGAGAAAAGTCAATCGGAACTCTACTCTGAAGGCGAAAATCACAGTCCGAAGGAATTGGAGTTTATTTCGCTAGTCAACGAACATTTATTTCCCATCGATGACATGATTATAGAGAGCGCTTATGAAGAACGTCTCTATCAAATTCCTGTCTCGCCTAAAGGTGTAGATTGGCAAGACCATGAAGAAGGAATTGACGCATTGCGAAGCGGATGGCAGATACTACTCCCGCTTTCGCAGTCAGGTCGATGGTGGTTGGAATCGGTAGCAGGTGACGAAGGGGAATCGTGGTACGAAGGCACTTTTGGCTACAGCTTTCAAGATATTGCACATCCCGAAAAAGCTAATTTCAAACTTCTCAAAAAATTAGCACGCCGCACTGCACCTCCCATCAGCGCTTTACCTACAGCCTTAGCACTCCTTGACTTAGGAACGGACAACATTTGGCTAGACCAAAGTGTTTGTTCCGAAACTTATTGGTCTCGTAATTTTGAAACAAGACCTTGGACGATTGAAGCAATTAATTCCTTAGCCAGCGAATGGAATAAAGCTATTCAGTTACTAGATAAGGCTTACGAATTAATTAACTGGATTGAATCCGACCAAAACATCAATTTTTCGCACATCTTAGCGTTATGGAATCTGACATTGCAGCTGAAATAATTCGGGAGGTATTGGAGATTGCCCCCCGAAAATTGTCGGCTATCCAAGCCGAACTTCTCTTTATTGAGGGCGGTACTTACATTTTTCACTATCAATCGGGAGATAGTTCCAAGTATAAATGTTTGTCTCCAGCAACTCTTAGAGCAGCTTTTGCAAATACACCGATTGATTCGGGTTGGATAAATCCTGATTCGGGAATAGTACGCTGGGGAACTGGTAGCGTCGGGGAATGGACAATTAAATTCGTACCACAGAGGAAACACGAAATAAATTTGTTGGAATCAAAGCACTTAATTACTTTACCAGCAATGGTGTTTTTGGGATTGAAATCTGATTACTGGGTTTGGGCAATTAAAGGCTCGAAGTTTGAGCCGGAAGCAGAAGCTTTTCACGCTCCACTACCCAATGTTTATTTGCATTCCTACCAATCCTGCGGACGCATCTGCTGGGGAGATAATAAACCGCCTGCTGCTTCGCCCGATAATATTACAAAAGCTTGGGAATTGTTTATCTCTAGTCCTTTCAACGAACATTTGAGTGACGGTAAATCTAGGGCGCATCCCAGTGACGTGCGCGTGCAGATACAAAAAGCGGTTAAACGTTCATCTTACCCAGTTAAAGATTTAATTAGCACCAACCAAACAATTGCCAAATTAGTTGCAGCGATAACTGATGATTGAACCCCTAAACCTGAATCCATACCACCTAGAGTTGGTTGATTATAAGATTGTCAAATTTGGAGAAAATCTGCCACTTCACTCTAGCAGTATGTTCGAGTATCTGATTGGAAGTAATGGCATCTTTGTGAGAGCGGTTAGACCGGGGTTAGAAGTGATAATTCCGGTAGAACTTTTTACCGCGTCAATCAGAGGATTAGAACCAATTGAACCTTTAGTCCGATTAACTCCCGGACGCATCCCTCAGCAGATACTCATCCAAATGTGGAAAGAAAGTTGTATTGCTGCGCTTGCCGAACCGCCGTTAGAAATCGCTTTCCACATTCATCACTTTCAAGAAAAATGGCAACTTGTAATTCCAAAGCAAACGCAAAGTTCTGAGAAGTGCAGAGCGATTGAATACGGTTTAGATTCCTCGTACATAAACGCCACTGTAGAAGTACATTCGCACAATCGAATAGCGGCTTTCTTTTCAGGTGCAGATAATGCAGATGAAGGAGGTTTCCGCATTTTCGCAGTTTTGGGGAAAGTGACTGAATCGAGTGCTGAAATTATTTGCCGTGTGGGAGTTTATCGGCAGTTCTGGCACGTTCCGGCTGACTGGATATTTGAATTACCGAGTTTTATTGCAGATGTTACAAACAACGGGGAAAAAGATGATTCGATTTTTCAATTTTACTCTAGTTCTGTAGCGCCATCTTTGTTAGACGACCCGCTCAAATTACCAACAACTTTTGGAGGATTACCCGATGTTCAATTATGATTATCTCGAAGCTTCGCCTTTGATTGTCAGACAAGCCGATTCGATCGACTTTTGGCTAATTGGGGCGGGAGGAACTGGTTCTTGGCTGTCTTACCATATTGCACGGCTGGCACGGAGTTTAAGCAAGTTGGGGAAAAAAGTGCAGTTTGCGATCGCAGATCCCGATATAGTTGAAGAAGCCAACATCAGCAGGCAAGCTTTCTGCGACAAGGAAATCGGACTACCCAAGGCGCTGGCTCTAGCTTTGCGCTACTCTATCGCTTGGGGAGTGGACGCCACGGCTTTCGTGCAGAAATTTGACCCGAAGTTGATTCGCTACAGCTACGACAAACTGACTATCCTGGTGGGGTGCGTGGATACGGCAGCCGGGAGAGCGGCTATTAACCAGGCTCTAGAGTTCAACCAATTCTACAGCCGTTCTGAAATCCCTCGCGTGTGGTATCTTGATTGCGGAAATCATGCCGCAGCTGGACAAATCTTGCTGGGCAGTTCTTTGGAAACTGAGCCGGAGTTCTATCATTTTGGGGGACTGGGATGTGCGAGGTTGCCATCTCCGATGCTGCAAGCTCCCGACCTTTTGAAGCCGAAACCTGAAGAGTTGACAAATAACTTCTCTTGTGCTGAGATGGCAGTGCTGAATTTGCAGAGTGAGAGCGTGAATGTCCGGGTGGCGGCTGAGGCGGCGGATTTTCTGTATCGGATGACTGCGGGTAATCTCAAACGGTTTGCTACCTATTTCGATCTGGAGAGTGGGACGGCGCGATCGATCTATATTACCCAGCATTGGGTGTATTCCGCATTCACCCGATAATAATTGCAATACCGCAACTGTGTTGCGGTGAGCAGTTACGATCGGTTTTCCTTGTTGGCAAGGTTGAGCTAGATTATACTAAATTAATGCGCTATATTAACATCATACCTGAATGAATGGGTTAAGTTTTGCAATTAACCCTTCTTTGGGCGTGTGCCTATGAGGAAGAGTGTGATGAGCAAGAAAGCTTATGAATTTGGTCACGCTGCCCGTGTACGTCAGAACTTTGCTGAGCGGCTCCTTGAGTTTATTGACACACTTAAATCAGCCAATGATGTTTTAAGACAATCACTTAATTTGAAAAATGATTCAAAATTAGAGATTGCTCATGATAAGTTAGACATTTGCAACATTGATATACTTCAAAAAAGAGCAGCAAGACTAAAAGAAAGTAAGTATAGATTTCTGATCGCTGGTCAATCCAATGCTGGAAAATCAACTCTGTTAAATGTGTTGCTTGGACAACCAGACCTTTTACCTACCAGTTCCACAGCTTGTACATTTATTCCTACAGTTGTTAAGGGGGGAGCGAGTCAAATCGTAAAACTCTATACTGGGGAGCAATTTGAAGAAATTAGTTTTGCTGACTTTAAGAGAAAATACCAGATTGATGGAGAAAGGGCGAAAAGATTGCGAAAAGGGGACGAATCAATCGGCATAGACAACGCGGAAATTGAGTATCCACACCAAATTTTGCAATATGGAATTGAATTCACGGATACTGCCGGACTAAATCGCTCAGATATAGAAGATAAAAAAACTCTTGAATATATTGCTAATGTAGATGCTATCCTTTATGTAGTTGATGCTACGCAACAGTTTGATGTCAATGATAAAAAATATTTCAAAAAAAATTTTAAAGAATTAATTAGTAACAGTACAGATAATATCTTTTTCATTCTAAATAGATGGGACGAAATCAAAGATGAGTTACTTGAAGATGATCCTAATAAGCTGAAAGAGGCAGAAAAACGTATCCGTGAATCTTGTATTTCTAGTATTGCCGATGTCTTAGGCTGCGATAATATAAAGGCAAAAAATCTCTGGAATAAAAGAGTTTTTGAAGTATCTTCAAAGAACGAAGAGTATAAATTAAAAGGAAATTTTAGTGGTGACACAGGCATTTACAATCTAGTTCAAGAGATTGAAAATTTCTTTTTTAATCAAGAACGCTTTGGGCGGGAATTGAGGCGGGACTATGAAACTGCTTCAATAGCTTACAATGAAATAAGGAAATATATAGATATCAAACTATTAGGACAAAAGATTAGTCTTGAGAAATTGCAAGCTACGGAAAAAGAGTTGAAACCTAAACTTAGAGAACTGAAAACAACTCACATGACCCTAAAAAGAATTATCAATACAGAAGTAGATAAGTTTATTAGTGAAGTTTGCGATGACTTTGAGAGCTATGCAAGAAAATGCTATGATAACTGTCTAGAAATTCCAGAATCATTACCTGCAGACTTGAAAGATTTTTGTTATTTATCTCCAGAGATAAAAGGAGTTTCACATGAATATGTAAATCTGTTTATAAAAAATAGTGAAATTACTTTCGAGCAATATTCGAGACGGGTATATAGCAAATGGTTTGAGCGTGCTAGTGAAAGATTAAAAAGGACGAGAACTACACTTCTGGAAGAAATGGAAAAATACAGCATTTCCTACAATGAGACAAGAAGTGAAATTGAATATCTTCTTGAGGAATTAAGCTCTTCAGATATGGACCAAACGTCTTCTGCTTCGCTGACAATGAGATCTCCTAGAAATATCTCAAACCTTTCTGGGCTAAACATAGATAATAACCCTATTGGTAACATTGTCGGTAGTGGTTTATATATCAGTATGCTCATAGGATCGATAGCTCTACCTATAGGTGCTGCGGCAGGAGGAGGCACTATAGTAGCTGGGGTAGGGGTAGCTGGGAAGGCTGGTTTATTAGCTACTGCCCAAGCATGGATTTATGCCCATCCGCTAATTACAGCAACAGCTATTACAGCATTACTTTCCACATCATTGGCCGTTTGGATAGGGCGCGAACAGAAGAAAAGTGAAATCATTTGGACTGTAAGAAATCTTCTGAAAGAACAATTTTGGCAATACTCTCAACAATTCGCAGAGGAACTTCGGCGAAATATCGCGAAAACTCAATTTAGTAACCTGTTTGAAGCAATTACACTTATGGAAAATGATATTCGCGCATGCGAGGAACCTATAAGCCGATTGATCGCAGATAAGAAAGCTTCAGAAACAAGCTATAAAGAAAATAAAGAGCTTTTCCCAAAGATGAAAAATGATCTGAAAAATTCCTGGGAGCAAATTGAATCTGCGTATGAGCCATATAAGCAATAAAAGCAAATTTTTCTACATATCCATCATCTCTGAAGTATTGCCTATCTTACAAAAGGCAAGCGAACTTTTAATTTCTGTAGAACCTGAGAGGTTTCAGGAGCTTGAAATAACTCCAAAACTTCGCGAATTGAAGTCTGATGTAGAATTGTTGTGCGAATACATATCAGATCCTACATATAAGATAGTCGTTTACGGGCAAACTAGCGCGGGAAAGTCTACTTTATTAAACAGCTTTCTGCATCAAAGGTTATTACCACAGGAATCAACACCTACTACTGGGACTGCTATTGTTATTAGGTATGGAGAAAATATAGAAGTAACCATTCGTCTCAAATCAGGTGAAGTCATCAATAAACAGGGTCAAGGAGAAACTGTACAAGCTCTAAACCAGTACGTACAGTTAAATAACCGGGCATCTATCACAAACGATATTGATTTTGTGGAGCTTAAATATCCTAACAATTTTCTTAAGGAAAATAACGTGGAGTTTGTAGACTTGCCTGGTTCGGAACACAGCGAGGAACTCAACTCTTTTGTTAGGCATAAACTTTTGGAAAGTGATCTAATAATACAAGTTTTAAATGCAAAAAAGCAGCTTACCAATTCTGATTCCAACAATCTCAAGGAATGGCTTGAAGGCAGAGGAAAAAGAAATTTTTTATTTGTCTTAAATAAGATAGATCAAGTGAAAGAAAACCTAGAGGAAGTAGTTGAACGCTCACGTGATGATATAGATCAATACTCTTCTCAACTTCCTGATGGAGTTCAAAATCTATATCTCCTAAATGCTTTGGCTGCTCTAAAAGCAAGGGTCAACACATCCGATCCTATAGAAGAAATTAAACAAAAAGAACAAAAAAGCGGTATTATTGAGTTGGAAACAGCTATTTCCAAAATGGTTTCGTTACAGCGTCCGCAAATTTATGCAATTCGGCTTCAGCCTATTACCAAAATGGCAAGAGTTTTGCAAGAAGAACTAACAAAAAAAGCTTTAAGTATTCAATCTGAAATATCCAGTGTTGAGAAGCCATTCTTGCTAAAGAAAGCCTTAAAGGAACATTTTCGCTCTCTGAAAGCAGAATTATCTCATAAGATCCTTATGAAGTCTCTGAGTGAAAAGGCAAAATTTCCTCTGATGTCTGAAGATGGAACAGTTTATCAAGAAAAAGATGGTCAAGTCACCTCTGCTAGTAAGGAGTTTAAAAAATGGGAAACTGATGAGTTATATCAAACGCTACTTGAGCGTGTAAGAGTTTTAGATAAGGCTGTAATAGAAGCTTGTACTTTTTTCAGCAAAGATAAGCCAGATATTTTGTCTGAGCGAATCCGCAACTGGATACCTACTGAAATACCAAAGCCAATTTTGCCAGAAAAGCCTGAAGGGTTAGACGCAAATATTTTGGGATTGGCATTTCGAGATGGATTAATAACTGCTGCTTTCTTGCCTGGGAGCGGTATGGGTATAAGTCTGGCAATGGGTGGCGCTGCTTTTAATGCTTTTGATGAGTCTTCCACAACAGATAAATCCCCTAACAAAACTTTGGCAGCTTTTGCTGTGGGTAGTGCAGCACTAACTACCTGGCTTTCGTATCTGGGTATGCCCATACTACTAGGTTTTGGTGTAGCTGGTGGTACAGTTTCTGGAGTTTTAAGGAGTTTGATTAAATCTATCAAGCAATCTGATTATGTAGATAAACTTAACCAAGCTTACCTGCAAGCTATTAGCAATTATTTACAATATGTTAGTATCAAAGCTTTAGCCTGCATCCAGGAGTATGAGAAGACGTTAGATAGTTTACTCAACTTTTTGGAATCGCCAGAAGAAATAGAGATTACTAAAAGAAGAAGCCAATTACAGCGATTGACCGACTGTATAGCTGAATTAACGGATATAGAGTCACTTACTCCTGATATGCTGGGTGATGGACGTACTCAGATGGAACATATTTTAAAGACTGTCTCTGCGACTAAAGAAACTGCAACGAGCAAACTTAATAGCTTTCTTAAATGGTATGATAATGCTTTCTCGGAGTAAGTTACTTTTTTTGTATGTTAATGGTTTTTTGGTACTTATTGTTTTAAAGAATTAGTTTTAGGTCTCTAACCATTTGAGCAGCGATCTCTGATTTCAAGCGATAAATCGCTTGAGTACCTCACGAACTGTCATTGATTATTCTTTATATTAGTATTTAATGCAGTATATCAGCGCTACATTTTTTGCCCGAGTTTCATATCCGTGTCGGGGTTCTCCAAAGTCAGAACTCGCTGGATTTCCTAAAGATGCAAAGCTATTATTGATAGAAACAGTGTGGGAATGATAGCCAGCAGAGTTAATTTCAATATTATGATAGTGGAATTCGCTAATACTTAGCATAGTCCCTGTTTTCTTTAGTATCGATAAGGTTACACCATAAATTCCACTATCTTGCTTACTAAAATCTTCCTCACCTATATAAAAATTTCCATAACCTTTATTTAGTAAAGATGTACTATCTTCCTCGTAAATTTTAGGAGAAACGTTGCTACTGTGAGAATGACTGCCATTGCTACTGACACTGCTACTATGACTGTGACCTGAATCTTTATGGATATGACTTTGCATTTGGTCATCTTGATAAGAACCAAACTTTCTTTCCAAGTCAAATCTATTATCAGTATCCCAACCTCGGATAAACACCCCTCTTAAATCAGGAAGGTTAAAAGTAATCTCTCCATCGCCTTCCCCAAAAGTTGTACCGATTTTCTCAAACAATCTCGCATAATTTGTCCGACTAACCGCTGCACCATTACAGGTCAACCATCCTTCAGGGGGAGTCGTCATAGCAAATGCCGTCACGGAACCCACTAAAGTATTATCAATATAATCTTCTGTTACCTTTAATTTTACTTGCGTTTCCTTGAGTTCAGTTTGAGTTAACTGAAGCTTTGTATCTGTGATGACAAGCTTGGTTTTTATCCCCTCAATTTCGTCTAACTTCGCTTGCAATTCTTGTCGCATCGCCTGCAACATTTCAACAGCTTCGTTGTAATATTCAACTGGATTTTTGTCTGAGGTCATAGTTTTTGTTACTAATTGTGTTAGTTTACCATAAACCAGGTTTCTTAAATAAACCAGGTTTCTAATGAGACTGTAATTGAAGAACTTTATTTAAATCTGCCTTGGCTTTTTCATATTCTCCCACTTCTGCATAAGCCTTGCCTCGGTGAGAATAAGCTTCTACTGAATTCGGGTTAATTTCAATTACTTGATTGAATTCATAAATTGCTGCCTGATAGTTATCGTTACGAAAATGCTTAATTCCTCTAGTATAGCAAGAATTTGCTATACTAAGCTGATTCCTTACTCCCAAAATAGCTAAACAATAATTAAGTTTTTCAACAAAACTTCGATCCGCTATAGTCAGATATAATTCCATAGTTTCTAATAATTTATTCAAATCATCTGACTGCCCTAATTGTCGCAACTTCAACCAAGAATTTATTGCTTCAATCATCTGCTCTTTGGCTGCATATTGCTGAGGCATTTGCAGCAAAGTTTGAGCTAAATTTAAACGCAAATCTGGAACTAAGGAAGCTTCGCCCTTTAACTCCAGTGCTGTATAAAGATTGTTATAGTGAGCAACTATCATTAATATCGCTTCCTGCAAAAATGATTCGGGAAATCCTTGTAATAAACTAGGCAGCAATTCCGGTAATAGAGGATTCAAAGGTAGTTTAGCCGGAGCGTGAATTAGGAAATATTCATCGACTAATAAACCAAACCACAAGCAATGCAGCACCACAAAATATTTGCCAGATTCTTCAATTTCTTCTGTGGTTATCTCATAGTTACGTTTGATGCGATTTAAGCCGAGCCTTCGTTGTTTTGCCTTTTCTTCCCTGTCAAGAATCTCTAAATGTTTGGCAAACCGTTCAAGTTGCGATTCCTCATATAAAAAATCAATATCTACTGGATTTCCCCCTGCGGTTTCCTCAGCTTGGCGTGCTGTTCGCCAACTGAGTGCTGCCATCTTCGCAAATTCAATTTGTACCTCTTTCCAAGGTAGTTGAGAAACTAAAGGAAAAGAGCGATAATCTGACCAATTAATTCCCCAAAACGCATGACGCAAGTAGAAATAATCGCCCTCAACTTCGTCATCTAAAATTAACACTGGTACTGACTTCAGAAAAGTGAATAAAGCCTGAGCAGCGGATTCACTATGATAAAATGTATCTGACCAAGCACCACCGAAGAATTTTACAGGTCTACCATGAGATGAGTAATAATTAGCCAGTTGCGATAGTTTCGTTTCTAAATTAGTTTCTAAATTGGGAAAGCTATCAGGAATATTAGCCGAATGAGGCGAAGGTCGATGCTTGAGGATAACGGGAGATAAGATAATTCTTAGGGGAATCTCTTGGTCAGATTCACTCAGTATTTGTCTGATTGTAGGCCAAATGGGTAAATTATCTAACTCTTTTTTGGCAAGTAAGAAATCGAGTTGAGCTTTGCGGTCATATTCTCGCAATTCCCAAGTTAATTTAGCATCAAGTGCCCGAAGTTGCACGGTGAGTAGGCGTTCTTGTTCGAGTTTCCAGATTTGGAAATCGATTGTTTGTTGATTAATCGCCAAATCGACATTTTTGATAAACTCAGTAATCGCTCGATTTGACGCGAGTTTATGTTCTTCTAAATTTTGCAGAAATGCTTGATGGTCTTTGTGTTTTGCCCAATCAAACTCCTTCTGATTCTTTTGTAAATAAGCTTGAGCAGCAATTTCTAAATAAGCTTGTTTCAGTTGAGTTTCAATTTGTTGTTGTGCGACTTGTAATGCGGTTTGAGAATGAATATTTTCTCCTTCTAATGCTGTAATTCTGTTAAGTTCAGCAACTTGTAAATCTGTCATCCTGTTAATAACAGCCGCCTCCAGGGTTGCTTCAGCATTAATTTTAGCTGCATCTGCACTGCCTTTTGCGTTAGTTTGTGCAGCCTCTACCAGTTTTTTGCCCAAAATGTCATTCATGGGAGGGACTGGACGTGCAACGCGACTTTGCAGAAATGAGTACATCCAGGGGGCGAGCGCCTGTCCCACACTTCCAAGTAAAATCAACCCCGACTGAATTAAATTCATACTGATTCCCTGAATATCTAAGGCATCATTTGAGACATTATCTCCAAAGTTAAGTTCGGACAAACCTCTGTCATGGGAGGGGCTGCTTTCAAAGGAACTGTAAATTTCAACCGTCCCTACGCCATGACACCTTTGACAGGCAACTGTTCCACCAGAACAGTTTCCGCAGCTTACCCAAAAGGAATGCCCGTCCGTGGGAGACAACTTATAGTAACCCCCACGTCCACTACAGACAGTGCAATTAAAACGACAGCCACCCCCGCAGTAGGGACAAGTCATACGAGTACGTTTCATAAGTTTTGAGCTTCTCCTACGGTCAAGTTGAATAGTAGCGATCGCACAAGAGTCGTGTATACGTTAAAGGGCAGCTACCGCCGCCCCATCGGACAAAACATCTAACCCCTCTGCTTTGCGTCCCTTATGCGTAGACCATATCTATATATGTAGTATATGTAGGATCGGCCTGAATTCGCTCATCGAAATCCATATTTTCCCATTCTCCAATAATTCTCCCCAGCCTGTCCATCAAATCCGCCAGAGCGCTACTGGGACGCATGAATGAGTATTTATCCTCATCTTCCGGCGCGAATGCGCTACACGCAGGCTACGCCAACGCCAAGTCTACCAGTCCGGTATCCTCTTCAAACAAAACCGGATTAGCGATCGCATCAACCATTAGTCCCATTTCAATCACCTCAAAAACACTTCCAACGGTCAACACTTGACCGAGTTTCAACCTGCTAACGCTTAGATAGTCCCGCCATACCTTTTCAACTCAAATATTAGGAGAAATCAACTCATGGTCGCCACAATTACCACCGAAGAAGGACTCAAAATTCCCGTTTTCGATGCCGCTTACACCGATGCCAAAGGTCGCAATGTCGGCAAGTTTTTCAACAACCCAGAAATCCTGCGCCACTCGATTCTGCAAGCAATGTTTGAGCCAAACGAACTGAACTCATTAATGATAGTCAAACTTGACAAATCCAATCCCGACCCTCGCCAACTACGCGCCAACATCCACGACCCAGAAGACGGCATTAAGCGACGCATGATCTTTCAATCAGGCAACAGTTATTACTTCGGTGACGAAACCCTAGCCAAAAAGATTGGAGACTTATTCGTAACCGAAAAAGACACCGCCTGTCGCTACGGTTCCCTTCTCGTCAGCACTTGTATGTCCGGCGTATCCGAATGCGATCGCCTACGAGTAAAAATTGTTGATTTCACCGAACCGCAATATGATAAATATCGCACTGGAGACTGTCACGGTGTCATCAGTTCCGAATTACTCAAAAGCATCGGCGGTGAGAAAAATCGAGCCTGCCAATTTCGTTTCGCTTGGCTAAACAGTTGGAATACAGAAAATATAGAATCCACACCCCAAGTCAGCTTTCTGGCTAAAGGAACCCTCCGTCCCGATGACAATTTACTCGACTCCAACGCCGACTCCCAAGGTAACATACCTCAACTAATTTTAGACCGTTCCAGCATCAAAGGCATCAATAAAAAACAACTCAAAAAACTCATTCCTTGTGGCGATTACCAATTACCAAAAGCCATCCTTGGCAATCGCAAAAACAGTCAAATTGGCATTACCCAAACAAGCTGGCAGTCTACCGGAGTTTGGTTCGATGAAGAAGCTCAAAAACAAGACCTAGTACCAGCAGCTAAAGCCGAAGCTCAAAGATTAGCAGCACTACAACGCGACCCGATGAAATTGCGCCAAGCCATGATTGAAGATTACGACAAGCGCGAAGCATACTTAGCCCGTTTGAACGAAAGAAACCTCAAGGAACAGCAGGACAAACTATCAAGCACAATTGAAGACGAAATCAATGGTGATCGTGAAGAAAGTGCCGAAGATAAAAAGCGGGAAAGACAAGACATTCAGATGCTAAAAGCCGATAAATTCGGTCTGATGATAGGCAGTCCCGAATTCACTAATATGGCAGAAAGATGGCTGGCATCTAAATGGCGTAATCTGGCAACTAGGGGTGCTTTATCAATGACTTCTGCGATGGCTTTACCCTGCGAAGATTTGCCCAGAGGTGTTGTTTGCGCTCACCATTTAAAAGAAGGAGAATGCGTTCAAGGTCGATTTCCAATTCTTAACAAAGATGGTCTGAGGAAATACCAGAATATCCATGCAAAAAATCTGGATATTCCACAAGAAACCCGTACTGCGATCGCGAAAATTAAAGGTGTAATTTGGTTCCATCCCAAAGACTTAGAAAAGTTCCACCAAGGTGATTTTGACGGTGACGAACCCTTTGGCATCGAATCTCAAAAAATCCCTCACATTGCCCAACAAATCTTACCAGCACAAGACGGATTATTTGAATTCGGAGAAGTCATACAAGCGGAGAAAGTTCCTTATACCAAAGCTAAGTATCGAGAAGACGACTCCGAAGTGAGAGAAGGTAAAGTTAAAGCAGGCGATCGCAAATTTACGACCCTAGAACAAATCGGAGTTGCCAGTTCTCAAAATGAAGTTGGAATCGTCGCTTTAGCCATCGGCAAGGTAGCAGCAGCACTCCCCAACCTCGGCGAAGATGAAAAGCTATTTCTCAAGCAGCAGAAGCGATTTATTGCCGCTCTTAGCATCATGGAACAGTACGAAGTTGACTACCAGAAAAACTCGCTGCGAGGTAAAGATGCCAAAGAAGTGAAGGAGAAAACTAGTTTAAACCCCGACACATTACTCGAAAAAGTAGATGAATGGTGCGAGAAACATAAAAGCTGCACTTACTTTTTCCAGTATAAAGGAGACGAGCGACTGTACAAACAATTTCCCATGCCTGCCGACTTCCCCAATCCTATTTACGTTCTAGCCAAAGAAGCCGTTAACCCTTATTGGGAACAAACGCGACTCATCCACCGCAACCGAGATGAATTTCAACACATTCTTCCCTCAATTCCAGCTTATCTCATCGTGTCGAAAGACAATCGCAGACAACTGGAGGCAGCAGGCATTGAGTACGAAAAAGAAGGAAAAGAATTGCACGTTTCCTATGAGTACAAAGATGCCCTATTAGAGAGAGAAATCGAGTACCGCCACAGCAAAGAAAATGACCTGTCCTGGTCAGAAAACGAATTGCAATGGGCGAAAGACTTGGTGCAGCGCTTTCAAGAAGACAAAAGTATTATCTGCGATCGCACTGGCAGCGACATCAAAGCTCGAAAAGAGGAAATGGGCAAACTCTATGATAGTTATCGAGCCGAAATTGACGAAATCTGGGATACTCCAGACCGAAAAACTAGGGCGGCTCATGCCTTATTTCAAGCGACCCACACTTCCGATAATTTAAGCAAACATCGGACAATTTGCCAGAAGGTAGCAGAGGATTTGGAAATTACCTTTTCCCTCCAAGAAGACTACGAATTGCTCCACGAAGCCTTGCCGCGAGATGTCTACGTTCTGCAAGTTCCTTTCCAAAAAGTGAAAACGAAAGATGGCAGAACTATTGACCTGCCTAACCAATGGAAAGACGCACTCGATAGCAAAGGTATTGCCTACGAAGCCACTGCTCATCCCGAATTACCACTTGTTGAATTCGCCTTCAAAAACTTACCCCAAAGCATGGTAGCGAAACTCGATGCCAAATACGGAGATAATTCCAACGACCATATCGATGCCGACTCTTTGAAAGTAACCAACTACTCCGGTAATGAAACCAGACTCCTCATCGTCCCTCCCGTCGATTGTCGGTGGATCGAGTCTCAAGATAAAGCAGGTAGAGGCGCACTTGTCTACAAATTATTCATGGATGAAATTTGCGATGCTTTGTCAAATTATCGGGTAAATCAAATAGAAGTAGTCAATGTCAAACATCCCGATAACGATTACTCAGAAGAAGATTTCTCCAAGTCAAAATGGCAGGATCTCAAAGTCACTTTGCAAGTGGGAACGATCGATTTACCTCCCACTCACGAGAAGTATTACCGATTTCAAGGCACTCCCATTATCCAGCTTGACGGGAAAAATTTAGGAACCTTCTCTCCCGATAGTCCTAAATTGCCCCCTGGAACCACTTTTGAGGCAACGCTTTCCCCCGACAAAGGCGGCAGGTCGGTGATGCTGAAAGTTGATCGCGAATCGATTCGATTGCCTGAAACTCAATTGCCACAAATCGATTCACCTTCTGCTATTGCTCAAAGCGATCGCGCGGAGTACAGCGCCAAGAGCGATAATGCTACGCATCGCTGTCGCGAACGCACCCCCCAACCACCACAAGAACCAACTTCAAAACCGGAAATAGTGGTTAATAACGGAAAAAGCGACATCAATAATGTTAAAGCTGACAATTGGCGGCTTTATCTGCAAGACACGCTCTTTAGCGTCGTTTCTGAAACCTACAAACAGCGGCGTCCTTCCCATAGCACCCAACACTTCAAGTTTGGGGATAACCAATGGACGGCTTACGTGCAGCCAAACGGGGATTGCTTTGTCAGAAACGAGTCCAAGCGCACCGTCTTTAAAGCCAACGTCCACACCGGGGAAGTTCAAATTCCCCTGACAGAGCAAGCAGCGGCTCGTTTCCAAGAGATGATTGTGGAACGAGAGAAAACTTTGTCCCAGTCCCGAACTACTCTCGCGCCTGCGATTGAATCGAAACCGAGAGAACTGGAAATGGTTTAGTTAAGTGCAAATATCAAACTTGGCACTGGAGTGAAACCATAAAATGGCAATTACTGCCAAGTTATGGTTCAAGGACACGCATCCGCGCCGCGCAAGCTTTCCGCGATCGCGCCAGCCCCAAAAGAAAATTTTCCATTGGTTTGAAACAGGAGGAAAAAGTAGGTAATTAGGTGGATTTGTCATCTACTATTACTCACTTTTTCCTCCTAATTTCTCAAAATAGATGTTTAGCACTGATATAAAGCAGTTTGCTTGCGATCGCAATTGTGACTTCAAATCTTGACATGTTTTGACTGGTGGATGTCTAATTCTGTGGAAATGGAGAGGGCGCGATTGCCATGTTTTTGTACTATGCTATAATTTAGTTTAACCTCTGTTAACTTATGCCAGCCAAAGATTTATTTCACAATACAGTTAAAACAGCCCTTGAAAAAGATGGGTGGACGATTGTTAACGAGAACTTATTCATTAAAATTGGTAATATTGAATTTTATATAAACTTAGTAGCAGATAGAATTTTAGTAGCTGAGAAAGCCGATCAAAAGATAGCTGTAGAGGTAAAATCTTTTATAGGAGTATCTGTAGTAACTGAGTTTCATACAGCGCTTGGTCAGTTCCTCAATTATCGCTCTGCTTTAAGAAAGCAGCAACCGGCTCGGATTTTATACTTGGCAGTGTCTTTTGATATTTATGATGATTTTTTTACCAGTAGTTTTATTCAGGAAGTTATTGAAGAACATCAAGTAAAACTGCTAATTTTTGAGCCAAACAGAGAGGAGATTGTTTTATGGATAAACTAAACTACAGCGAACTGGTGCAGACGATCGTAAAAAATCATCTGGGGAATGGTTTAAATACTAATACAGAAGTGCAATTGATATTTGATACGGAGCGCGATCGCTATCTATTATTGCACATCGGTTGGCAAGATTTGCACCGAGTATTTGGTTGCATCATCTATATCGAAATTAAAAATGACAAAATCTGGATCGAACGCGATGGTACTGAAATCGGAGTGGCTAATGAATTAGTTGAAGCTGGAGTACCTAAAGAAGATATCGTTTTAGCTTTTCACGCTCCTTATAAACGGAAATATACCGAGTTTGCTGTTGGTTGAAGCAATCTTGAGCGATTCGCGCTCCGCGATAGCTGCCCTTTGGGAACGCTTCAAGCAAGCGCAAACAAGATACGGGGCGATCGCGCAAACACCAATGGAAAATTTTCCATTAGCTCTTTTTACTCAATTGCCACACGATTTACTACAACAGCGCCAACCGACTGCTTGTACCGACGCGAAGCCGAAAAAAACGGGTTGAAAAAGTAGAAAAATTTGTGCATTTTTTACCTACTTTTTCCTACTATATTCCTATTATTACCTCTTTTTTCCTACTAATTTGTCAAAATATCGGTTTTCGAGGCTTCATCAACTCACTTGAGGAGGTGATTTTTGCACATCCAGCACTACTCATTTTCCCCTAACTTTGGCAGCAAGCCATGTCAAATGTACGCACAAATGAAACTACGTTATATTCGAGGCATGAGAATTACGGTTTACAATGTGCCAAAATATAAGTAATTAATGAGAGTACTAGCCAACGATAGACTCTAGTATAGTCCCCTGACCAAAACGGTGTAGACCAAAACTAGGATTTATCTATACCTTCCAATCGTAGATCTATACCTTCCAATCGTAGGAAATGTACTCGTCCTGAAAAATCTCCAGCCACAATTGTTAAACCATCAGAAGCCACAGCGCAGGAATATACAGAAGTCTCTACAGAGAAATTTGCAACTATTTTACCTGTTTCTAAATACCAAACTTTAATAGTGTTATCAAATGACACTGAAACTGCCAATTGTCCAGATGGAGTAATGGCAACTCCATTAACAAATTTGGTATGAATATAAAAGTTTTTTACTTCTGTCCCTTGGGTGATGTCCCAAAGTCTCAGAGATTTATCTGATGATGCTGAAATCAGTTGTTTGCTATCGGGAGTAACAGCTATACTTTGAATTACACCCCTTTCATCGTATATATTCCATTTATTTAATAAATTTATCACCTTAATTATAGTGCCAGACTTAAAATCCCAAACAACTAATAAATTTCTCGATGTTCCCGCAATAATATGCTTTCCGTCAGGAGTAATAGTAACCGCCATGATAGCTCCTGAATATGAAGAATCAGATAACTCTCTCAAAATACTTTTAGACTCCAAATCCCAAATAATTACGTTGCCATTGTCTAATCCTGAAACAATCTGTTTTGAATCAGAAGTAACGGTTACTGATCTAACTTCCTTTTCGTGATAGAAATTCCCCATTATTTTTCCTTTATGCAGATTCCAAATTGTTACCGTTTTATCTAACGAAGCTGATACAATTTTTTGACCATCTGGGGTAATAGCAATTGATGTTACCTGTTTGTGGTGCGCTCTGAAAGTTTTGAGTGGCTTTCTAGAGTCAATATCCCAAATAATTATACTACTGTCGGAGGAACCAGAAATAGCTTTTTTTCCATCTGGGGTAATAGCCAATGACTCTACCGACCCAGTGTGCTTGATGAAGGATTTGTTTTTTGATGTTTTTAATATTAATGTTAAATCCCAAATTTTAAGAGTATTGTCATACGCTCCTGAAACCGCCTGTTTACCATCGGGAGTAATAGCAACTGCTGTTACCTCTCCACCATAATGACCGTCAAAAGACCCCAATAGCACACCTATTCTTAAATCCCAAATCTTTACAGTTTGATCGCTAGAAGCCGCAACAACTTTAGTTTCATCGGAAGTAATGGCAATCTGATTAATCCAAGATCCATGCCCTGTGAGGTTTTTCAAAACTATACCTGTTGATATATCGCAAACTTCAAAGGTATTATCTAGTGTTGCTACCAGTATTTTTTGCCCATCTTTTGTAATACTAATAGCCTGAATAGCTTTTTCAAAGCCTTTAATTTGTTTTAGTGGTTGTCCATCTTTTAAATTCCAAAGAATGAGTATTTGATCGTCGCCGCCAGAAATCACTTTATCTTCATCTGGATGAATGGCTACAACACTCACAGATTTTTTATGTTCAATACAAGTACATAGGCACTGTCCTGTTTGTAAGTCCCAAACTTTAAGAGTAGTATCATGTGATGCTGAAACAATCTTTTTGCCATCAGGAGTAATAGCAATTGCTCTTATATCTCGCTGATGACCGATGAGAGTATCTATAGTTTGACCATTTTCGATATTCCAAATTTTGATGGTTTTATCCATTGAACCTGAAACAATTTGCTTACCATCTGGTGTAATAGCGACTGCATCAACTGAATTAGTATGTCCTGTAAGAATTTTTAGAGTATTTCCTGTCTTTATATCCCAAACTATAAGACTTTTATCTGTTGAGCCTGAAACTACTTTTGTCCCGTCAGGAGTGATAGCAATTGCGTTGACAAAATGAGTATGACCTTGAAGAGTACGTATTAAACTTTCTCCTGAAGGTATTAAGCTGGGTGTTAATGGACGAAGCCAAGG
The DNA here is from genome assembly GCA_003486305.1 of Cyanobacteria bacterium UBA11371. GTDB lineage: Bacteria > Cyanobacteriota > Cyanobacteriia > Cyanobacteriales > Aerosakkonemataceae > Microseira. The sequence continues at coordinate 80,755 of DNGJ01000472.1, read as the reverse complement.
TTGATCTTTAGACTTTTCTAATTGATCGAGAAGTACATTTATTGTAAAAAAGTATGAGGGTTTGGATTTATAATAATGTTTTTTGCTCAAAAGAATAACTTGATACAACAAAAAAGGGCATAAAAAAATCAGCTTTAACACCCAGTTAGTAGCCAATTCAATGAATTTATCCAAAACTAACGCAGATAAACCAATAATTAAGGAGAATCTTGAAGGCAATTTGTCGCTAATAAAGGCTAATGGTAAAATCAGGATATCGAATGCTATGAATCTAGTAAGTGAAATTACTGTTTCAAGCGATTGAGGTGGCTCTTGCCAATAAAGAATCACCTTTGTTAACAGAATTTGTGTCCAAAATTTAGACTCAATTTCCGGCTTATCTATGCTCCTGTAAGACATCAAACGCCCAAGCAGTTGACTAGGCAGTTGTCTCGGTTCATCAGCTAAAATATTAGCCGACATTCTAATTGCACCTTGAATTAATCTCAAATTTTCCTTGATCTCTTCAGAAATATCAATATCAGGCTGCAAAGCTAATTCGTAGTCATCAATTAGCTGCTGTGGCGATAAAGCAGAAATCTTGGCGTCAATGAAATCGAAATTTGTTAACAAACTTTGTAATCGCTTTCCATCTCCTGCATTCGCTAGATAATGCGGCATTTCTAAAGCATCTCGTCGCTTGGCAGGTGGCATATTTGCTAGTCGAGCTTTTAAATCACTCATCTCCAAACATTGCCTCCCATAGATTATCTGCTTTTTGTTTGTTAATTTTTTGAATCGAAACCCTTGCTGCCTCTATAACTTCATGTTTATGCAGAAATCTCCAAAAATCAGAGTGATAGATGCTGTAGCAAATTTCACCTTCAATAGTGCGTTTATGTAAAAATTGTCGCCATTTTTTTAAGACATCCTGCACTGTTAACGGAGTTTCACCAATATACTCAGATATTAGCTGGTATGAAATCGGCTGACGGGTTTCTGCCAAATGGTAAATAACATTAATCTTGACGTTTGAGCGCGGTATATCATTCATCCCCATTTTCTGCCAATGGAATTCATAGTATTTTTGCAAGCCGAGAGGCAAACTATTAAGATTCAAGTCTGGATATATATCCTCCTCAATCCCATACAGAACATAGACCAAATACATGAAGTTGTTTTCACTTCTATTGGCAATTTCATCAATAAACTCCTTCTCTGTCACCTTCTGTTCCTTAATCCATTGACGTATCTTCTCACTACCGTTAACTCGATTCTGAATATAGGTACAGATATCTTCACGGCTTTGCTCTTGATAGTCCCTAAGCTTGAATCTTTGTTGTGGCGCATCAGTCACCAATGGCACATCAACTCCACGTCGGATTGTTGTTATGAAATAGATCCCCTTTGGTAAATAACGCGGTAAGTAAAGAATATTTGCATTTTTGTTTGTTTCCCTGGATTGGTCAACTTCATCTAAGGCATCAACAGCAATTACTACGGGTTTACCATTTCTCTTTATAGCAACTTCATCTAACAATTTTTTGAAGAAGAAACCGTCGCTCGTGGCATCAGCAGGTAAAGGCAAGGAATAGGGTAATTGATACTTTTTTATTAATTGTTTGCAGACACTTTCTAGGAATTTAGAGGGTGGGTTATCTTGGTCATTTTCTACATTGAAATGAGCCACACACCCACTGTCTTGTACATACTTCGCCAGAATCGCACTTTTTCCCATTCCAGGGTCGCCGATGATAGTGAAATAGCCGTTGGTTTTGCTGTTGATAAATTTTGCAATCTCCGTGAATACATATTCACGTCCAACAAAATCTCTAATTTTATTATCGATTATCGTCTGGAAAGGATGAGCATTATCTAAATCGGGTTCAGCATCTTCAGATAAATCAACAATCTTTTTCTCATCTAGACCAAGCGCCGTGCAAATACCCTTAAAAAAACGATTGTCAATTTTAGTGCCATTGAAAAAATTGGAAATTACATTAGAACCACACCCAACCTCTGTTTTTAGACGTTGTTTTTCCCAACCCTTAAGCTTAAGAGCTGTTTCAGCTTGGTTAATACCTTCTTGAGTTGCGCGACGCGAATTCCTTCCCATAGCCCCACCACAGAATTTACACCGGGTTCAATATAAAGTTTTGTTACAAGTCAAAAAACTCAAAAAAGTCAAAACTAACTCAAAGCCTTACACCAAAAAGTTTCTAGGCATCTGATTATACGATGGAGAGCGAAACGCCCAATACCACCTCTGAGGTTATTCTCCCCTAAGAAGTACACATATGCCAAAACCGCTCAAAACCGAGGAAATTACTCAGCCAGACCAAAATTTACTGAGCCAAGCTGCTATCAAGTGCTTGAAGAAATGGCCCAAAGAGTTCAAAGACCTGATTTTGACTAACCCTAGCGAGCTTCACGGACGTAATTACGTCACGGAAGAAGTCGAACAAGCCTCGAAAATCACGGCGACAGCCATTAACGTCAGTAGTGGCATTGACGGCGCGAGCATCTTTCCGCTGCTGCTGTACTCCTTCAAAGACATGGGGCCTGTTGGATTGCTGTTCGCCTTCACTCTTGCTGTAGCCCAAACTAAATTTACTAACAGCATGGGCAAAGCGGTAGCCACTCGGAAACCAGGAAATCGGGTATGGTCTACCTTGGGAACAGTTTCAATGCTGGGAATGAATACGATTATGTCAGGAACTTCCCTAGTAGCACCTGAACTGTCACTGAATCAAACCCATCTAGCCGAATTAAAAGCGATAGAACAGGCAGACGAACAAGAACAAAAAGTTAACCGCATTCAACCTGACTTAAGGGCAGCTAACGAAGCCGAAGCCGAATGCAAACGACTCCAAAAAAAGTTGGAAACCTATCCTGAAGGAAGCGTTCAGCGGGTCGATTTATTTCTGCAAGCCTATGGAGACTATGACGACCAAAAGCGAGACTGGCGGCAGGTTTTGCAAGCAGGAAAAGAGCGAGTTCCGTTCTGCCATCTCTTCCCCTTATTGAAGGAAGATGCCTTAAAAGTATCTCAAGCCGCCAAATCAGACTGGGAAAATAAAAAAGCTCAAATTGTCCAATCAGCTAGCTATGTAGCTGGAATCAAACAAGTAATGCCCGCGCTTTACGAACAACACTTCGATAGTAACGGACAGTTAATTTCTGGCACGGAAGCGACTCGTTTGGCTATCCAAAGTACGACATCAAAGCTGATGACAGGAAATTGGAATGGTTTAGGCTTTAGCCTCTTCTTCTTCGCCACCTCAGTCATCACATCTGCCGGGGCTTGCACGTTAGCGATCGCTCACTCTTTCCGCCAAGACATTCAAATGAGTTTTGACGAATCTCTCCAAATAAAACTCGATGAATTTTTGGAAGATGTCTAAACAGAACCCTGTACCCAATTTACTGTTGGGTACATTCCCACCCAACAGAAAGAAAAACAGTCGCGAGGAATTCTTATGACCGTAAATTTTCCCGATGATATCCAACCTGAAAATGTTATCGATTTCCGAAGCCATTCCAAAACCGGCCATCAAAACAGGTACATCGATCCGATCAAAGCTGATGAATATCGCAGCACAGGTAAATGTGACGACCCAAGATTAAAAAGAGTCCTAAAACGTCTCTATACTGGCGAACAAGTGCTAGCGCCCCAAAGGGCAGAACGGCTAGGTCAGGCTCTCGATCAAGCAGTAGAAGTTATCGAAAAATCAGCTTCCTCTCTTGCGGATTTAAGCAAGGTTTTACAGATTTCCCTGAGTCAACACCAAAACGACAGCGATCAAACAGCTACCGAAATTAAACAACAGATCGAGTTTGAACAAAAAAATCTCACTCAGGGAATTCATCCCCTATTAAATATCGCTCAAAAGTACGCTAAATCGCCTCGTAGCATCAGCAACGCACAAAATGCAAGCTACAAACGTTACCAAAAGCTGGTCGATGACATCACCTATATTCATCGATTTCTAGTTGAGCAAGCCCACGTATCCGTAGCAGGTTTTGAGCAAAGCCCTCATCCAAAAGCTTATTTTCGCCGCTGGGATTATCTGGATGTCTTGCCTGGGTACTGTAGAGAATTAGCCAATCTTACTCGCCACAGTATTTTTGAAAAAGTTCCGGGAACGCAATCTGACGCTTTAGAACTGTAATTTGATTGGAGATGTATTATGTTAGACAAATTCTTGAAAAGCCTTGCAACAATTTTAGGCATTGATTTGGCTCCACCGACACCGCAACGCCCTAAAATGCGAACTATTAGGGATGGAGATTTTTATCAAAGCTATCAAAACGGTAGAAGAGACTTTCGCAATTTAATCTTCGAGAATGTTAATTTACGACAAATCAATCTACGCGGAATTGATTTACGAGGCTCTGATTTGAGAATGGTCGAGTTACATAAAGGAGTTCAGTTGCAAGGTGCTGACTTAAGCGGGGTGATGCTTAGTGGCATGAATTTACAGGGGATTGACCTCAGTAACGCCAATTTACATCAAGCATTACTTGTGGGAACAGACTTGAGGGGCGCAAATCTAAATGGAGCGAACCTCAGTAAAGCTAATTTGAGCTATGTCAATTTCTACCATGCCTTCCTAGTAGGAGCCGAATTGCCTGATTCTCAGTTATACGCTGCTGACTTGAGCAAAGCTGACCTAAAAGGAGCCAATCTCAGCCGTGCTAACCTGAGTCGAGCAAACCTAACATGGGCTGACCTAAGTTATACCAATTTGGGTGAAGCTGACTTAACAATGGCGAATCTGAGCTATGCTGACTTGGAAGGTTCTAACCCGGAACTTGCCCACACGCTTTTTACAACCCTTACAAGCGTGCGATTGCCTGAAAATGTTTTTATTGGTAGGGGTAAGACTTAGCGATCGCCAAAAGCCTGAAACAATTAATCTTCTAATTGCTGAGATAAAAGGTTAGCTGCTTTCAGGTCATAAGGCAGCACAAAAGCGATCGCACTGGGAAATTGTCAGTGCGATCGCTTTTGGCTCAACGAACAGTTGAGCTACTCTCTCCGGCTTGCACAGTATGGATATTGCACCTGTTATAGCCCATTCGCTTCACTCTAAAGCTTCTAAACCGTTTCGCCACATCTAGTTTTTTAACTTGCAAGCTATAAGAACTATAGCCGAAACGCTTTCCTCTGCACGTCACAACAGACCACCCGCCGTACCAGCACCCTCACCTATCATCCAACTGGATGATACACCCCATGCCGATAGGTTCCAACTTATCAGACTTCTGACCGAACGAAACATAAACCCAAAGAAACAACCTTATTTCAACCGCTATTGCTGAAAATTAAAGCAATGCCAGTAATGGATAAACCAACACGACCCTTACCAATCAAGGTTTAGTAAATTCAGTCGTTCTCATAAACCTAAAAAATGCTTGGTCTAAATAACCATTGCATCGAACCATGCTGGCATCAAATCTCAATCCACAATCGCTAATTAACTTAACTGATGTGCTTACAACCAATCCAGCAAAAAATTTACCATCCAAAAGCGGACGAACAGAAACCGTCCGAGTACGCCTAACAACCTTAGAAAAGGAAGATTTAGCGAAACGAGCTACAGAAGCAGGCGAAAAAACCGTTTCTGATTACCTGCGAAAACGCGCTTTTAACTCTGTCTATATCATACCTGCCATCAACGAATCAGTTTGTGCCGAACTGCGGAAAATGGGTACGCACCTCTACCAAATGACAAGGTTTATAGAGAAAGCAGTGCAAGCCGGACAAATCCCCACACAAAGCCTTGAAGTTCTCCAAAAATTCAGCAAAACGCTGGGTGAGTATCACCAAGAACTAAGAGGAAAAATCGTCAGCGAACCTCCTACATAGCAACGAACTTACGTATTGCCAATTCCAAAAACTAATCGTACCAGCAATTCCTACTTGTAGGAGATTAACAATGCCTACCAAATCCGCAAGTAAACCCAGACAATTTTCCGCCCCAAAACGCGATTGGTCTGTGCTAACAGCCACAGAACCCAAGCACGTTAAAAGACTAGAACATATTCAAGAAACTCTCGATGCTGCCATCGAAGCCATCCAAGAAGAAGGCGGTATTGAAGACTGGGAAGACTTCAAAAGCTTCGTTGAATCCTTCAACAAGCGTCCTGACAGAATCAACGAATATGGAAATCAAAAAGCCAGTATCAGCGTAGACTTAGTTGCCGAAGGAAAAGGCGATGAAGTTTCTGGCTTTGTTTTCTACTTAACTAAAGACCCCAGCCATAGAACCAGCGGTGTCTATTTAGTTAAAAATCTCAAGCAAGCAGGAGTTGAAACCAAAGGAAATAACAATTTCTACACTCCATCTCACGTAATGGATTTAATCGGATTGGAAGCCAGCGATGAATTAGAGAATGACGAACTTTCCGAAGATTTTGACGACGATTTGACCGATTTAGAAGAAGGTGAAGAACTGCCAAAACCCAATAAAACAGCCAGTAAATTATCTAAATCGAGATCGACACCTTCTCGCCAGAATACCAAACAATCGCCCAACCAGGAGGAAGACGATATTGACGAACTCCTATCCGATGACGAAGATACTCCCATAACAACTGGAGTATTGGGTAAGATTGCTAAAAATCGCAATACCCAAAAATCAATTAACAACACCGAAACCAAACAATCAGAAGCCAAATATCCCCTGCTTGACTCGCTCGAAACTTTCCTCAAAGAAACCGAACATCAGGGAGCGATCGCAACCACCAGAGGCAGCGAAATCAACGGCATAACCGTATCTGGTTTAACCGTTCAAAGCGCCACTTTAATGGGTTTAATTGGGGTCAAAACTGTTAGCGACCTAATTGACTACATCGAACAAGCAAGGGAGAAACAACAAGCTGACAAACTAGAAGGAATCCTCGAACAAATTGACTCGTTAAACCAACGAACCGATAACGTTTCTGTTCGCGTCCAGCAAGCCGATGTCATTGCAGACATGAAGGCAATAGACAATCGCACCGAAAGACTTGCAGAACGAACTAAGCAGGTATTAGAACCCCCTGCTACAACCCAGCCAGAAAACCTCGAAGAATACGCGAAAAGAAACGGTTCGCACCAGATTAACGCTGATGAAATTATTATCGCTCCCACTCAAAGCAACGCAGTTCAGATTGGAGAAAAAATCGACAATCTAGGACAAAAACTTGACCCTGAATACAAAAAATCGCCACCTCTACAGATAGATAAAGATGCCAACATCAGCCAACAGCTAGACCAAATTCAAAAGTATTTAGGCAAGCTGTCAAAAAGACTAGATCGCCTAGAAACAATCGTTGATGAACTAGAGCAAAAAATCGCCATTAACGCATCCCTTGAAGAGACTAATTCAAAAACACCCGTGTCTCAAATTACCACACCTAACCAAGCTCCCATCGAAGACGAACCAGAGGATCTTCTTACCAAAGTAGTGACTCAAACCAAAGTACAACAACAGCGAGAAGCAGTCGCAGATTGCTTAGTCAATTATGCTTTCGCCACCGGACAATCTCCCCAATCGGGAATTCCTTTCGATGATGGCGGCATTCTCTATGTTACTGCTGAAAACAACAAAGTTAATCTTGCTATCAAAAGCAGCGATGGTAACGAAATATTTTCTGGAAGCAAAGAGGGCGATCGCTGGAAATTCGCTCAAGACAAATTAAGTCCAGAAGAAAGAGAAACCATCTTCAAATTACCTCAATCAGAACAGGAATACGACACGCTAGCAACTGCTCAAGCACTCGTTGACAAATTCCAAAACACCTTCCCCAAACGTTTCAGCGGCGAAAAAGACCCCGCCTTCCCCTGGCGAGAACCGCGCCGGGAAGACGGCACACCAGGGGCGGTCAAATACGAGTTTGAAATATTGGATCTACCGGACGGGTCAAAACAACTAATCGGAACCGACCCGCGCCAAGATGACGCCCAAGTGTTCGATGCCGTTCTGGTCAAAGGAAAGCCGCCAGAGGTTCGAGAATGCCACATCTCGATAGAAGAAATGGAGGCTTTAGTCGGGTCGCCGGAGAAAGAAAACACTCGTAACAGAGACTCCCGCAAATCAAAAGAAGACGAAAACGAACTACAAGCTTAATTTACTGAAGGAGAAAACCAATGCAAAACGATTACCAAACCACCAAATCTATCGCACACAACCGCCGCCAATTCAGCCAATTCATGCGGAAACTCAAACTCAATCGTGCTGACTTAGGATTCATCGCAGTTTGCCTAGTTGCAACGATTTACTTAACTCTCGTTCAGCCTTTATTTGTTAGCGTATTCAGCTGTGCCACTTTACTATTCTTTGCCCTTTGGCAGATTGCCCGCACCGTTCCCATTCTCGAAAAACTATTCGGCTGCAAAATTCGATTTTGGCATTTAGCTACCGCTGTAATTACCGTGACAGCCTTACTCAATAACTTCCAAACTCCAGCCCAAGCCGTTTTTCTCAGCGGTCTTGAACAATTTATGACCAATCTAGCAACTGAAGCCGGGGCTGCTGGAGGGGGAACAGCCGTTGATGCTTCAACAATCGCTCTAATTTTCAATGCCATCCGAGGCGTGTTTCTCTTGTTAGTAGCCGCCGCCGCTTTATTCGCTTATAACCAAGCGCAACAAGGAAACGATTGGCGACCCATTGTTACCCAAATTGCCTTAGCATTCGGCATTGTTATCGCCATTGATGTTGTTACCTTTTTATTCGTTGGAAACGGTACTGGCGGTACTGCCCAATTAATCCGCAGTGTTCCCCCACTTGGAGTGGGCACAATCCTAACATTTCTGAAATAAAACAAGGAGCCACCATGACTTTACGAGATCCAGAAAAAGACTTTATCAGAGTCAACAAAATCCTGGGTAAACAGGCAAGCATTGGCTTTATTCCTGCCAACCAAATCATCCCTTGGTTTTTCCTCACCATCATTTCATACATCTTTACGATGGGATTCTTCAACTTAGGATTAGGTTGGTTCTTCACCGTCTCGCTTTGGTTAATCGTCAGCTGGTGGCTCCTAACTGGAAATCAACCCCATCTATTCACCGACAAATTCCGGAAACCTCCAGGGGACGAATGGTGCAACGGCGATAATCTCTACATTTCTCCCATCCCTTCTTTGCGTCCTCCCAACATCCAAGGTAAAGCCTACGATTCCCAAATCCGAATCAAGCTAAAACCCAAAATCGTCCCCAATCAATCTGGAGGAAATAGCCGATTTATGCCATTCCAAAACGAAATTAACCTCTGTTGTTTAGTCCAAATTGACAAAGACGGTAGACAAGTATCGGGAATGCTCCTCAATAACGGGTCAAACTACCAACTCGTATTTGGATTTCGCACCCAAGGACTCCATAACCTCCTGTTCAAAAACGAAGTAGCCGGATTTGCAACTTCCATTGAAGAGGGAATGAAAGACATCCTTCCCGGTGAAAAAATTACCTTCTGCACGGGTTGTTATAGCGACGATACCGCCAGACGCAAACAACTTGAAAAATTAGCCGATACTGCTAATCTCAAACCCGTGTCCGTACTGATCAGAAACGAACAGCGCCGAATTCAACAACTAACCCATAAAGGTAACAGACAAATCTGGGAACAAATCGCTTTCTGTACTTGGACAGCAGATGGCGAAGCCGAACAAACATCGAGAGATTTCATTGGTAAAGCTATTGATGGAGTAAAAAATTTGTGGGATGCACTCCTGGGAACCATTACTGGGAACGCGCGCATCTACAAAGAACAGTTTTACACCAAACTCCTGCTCAACTCTTTTGAACAAGGATTCATTCGTTGGGAAATTCTGCTCAACACCAAAATGGGGCTAGACATCACCCCCATGAACGCAAGCGAACTTTGGGAGTGGCTTTGGCAACGATTTAACAATGGCGAACCTCCAGCAATTCCTCAAATTGTCAAACTAACAGAAACATCCACAGGCTATAAACTCAACGAGGAAAAAACAACTGAAAAACACATTTGTACCGTCTTAATCGAAGGAACCAATGGCGTATCCTCCTGTCCCGAACATCGCCAGATTAACAACCGCGTCTATTTAGCAGGAAAAGGCAAAGAATGCGGTGTCCTAACTATGTACGACGCACCCACAGGCTGGACAAATACCCGACAACAATTGAAATGGATTTGGGAAGTCATGTCCTCAACCTACGTCCACGATACAGAAGCCTGGGTTGAAATTAGCGTGGGCAACAAAGTGGTAATTAATGACAACTTAGCGCGACAAGCTAAAGGAGCAAAAACTGCCAGTACCAGAGCGATAACCAAAGGACAAGGACGCGATATTGGTGCTGAAATTAAACAGGAAGAATCTTTTGATGCCCAACGCAGGCTTTACAAAGGAGCCGTACCTTTAAATACAGCCGTTGCTTTTTTAGTTTATAGAAACACTTCCGAAGAACTCAACCAAGCCTGTAACGTTCTTTGTAATAGTTTCAGCACAGCCAAAGTTATCCGCGAACGCAATATCGCCTGGGACATTTGGTTACAATGCCTTCCCATTACTTGGAAATGGTTGCTACATAGCGGTTCACTTTTAAGCGAACGTCGCCTTACCCTCGACACCGAAACCGTCGCTGGAGTTCTGCCTTTAACCGTCCCTCGCGACATCGATAAAAAAGGAGTCGAATTCATCACAGAACGCGGTGGAAAACCCATTTTTATCGACCTATTTTACGACCAAATTAGCCGCGCTTTAATTACCGGGGAATCTGGTTCGGGTAAGAGTATTGCGGGATGGCGTTTTGCTATAGAAGCCTTAGCGAATAACATCCCTGTTGTCGGAATGGATATCAGCAGCGGGGGTAACAGTACATTCAAAACAGCCATCGAACTTTTAGGCGACCAAGGCGCATATTACGACATCAGCCAGGGTTCTAGCAACCTAGTAGAACCGCCAGACTTACGGAAGTTCGACAAAGCGGAAAGAGAACGCCGGATGGAGTCTTGGAAAGAATTTATCCGCAAAGCCCTGGTAGCGATCGCAATGGGAAAAATCCACAACCCCCACCTAGCGCAGCGGGTCGATTCAATTATCCTCCGAATGCTCGATATGTACCTCAGAGATCCAGAAATCATCGCTCGATATAATAGGGCATTTGAAAAAGGCTGGCAATCTCCCGAATGGCAACAAATGCCAACTCTCCAAGACTTACTGAGGTTCTGTAGCAAAGAAAGATTAAACCTAAAATCCTTTGAAGATTTAGACAGACTTGCAATTAACCAAATCCTCAGCCAAGGAAATGCCTTACTCACATCCAGATTGGGAAAAGCAATTGGTAGACCCAGCACATTTTCTCCAGAACCTGCGGTTAAATTCTTCGCCTTATCAGGACTCTCCAACGAACAAGATGCTTACTTAATGGCAATTAACGCCCACACCGCTTGCATCCGTAACGCTCTTTCTCATCCCAAAAGCCTATTTATTGGCGATGAATTAAGCGTACTTTTAAAGAAAGATGGATTTGCATCCGTTGTAGGAGAACTCTGTGCAACTGGGAGAAAAGATGGCATAGCCGTCGTACTTTTAAGTCAAGATTTCGACGCCATCTGCGAATGTTCCGCTGGTGCCCAAATTATGCAAAACATGGTTTACAAAATCACCGGAAGAATCACGAATTCTGGCGTATCAGCCGCTCAAAAATATTTAGGCTACGACCCACAAATTATCAGTCGAAACGCCACCGAAGCTTTCTTTCCCAGAACTGCCGACCTCTACTCCTGCTGGCTAATTGAAAAAGGCGGAAGATTTTGGCGGACGCGATTCTATCCCGGAGAGATGATGCTGGCATCAATTGCTAACAACCAAAATGAAAAAGAAGCCCGTTCGCGCATCATGTCCCAATACCCTCCAACCCTCAAGGGACAACTTCAAGCGCTAAAACATTTCACCCAAGAATATATCCCCGCCGTGAAAGAAGGAAAAGGCTTCGACCATATCGGTCGCAACTCAAAAATGCCTTTACCACCTTCCCATCCTCAAAGCAACAACTCTAAACAACTCGTAACAAACAACAAATAACTGCCATGAAAACTCAATTTATACCACGCCCCATTACAAAAGTAACAGCGATCGCTTTCTTCCTCAGCCTGGGACTAATCACCCAAGCTAAGCCAAGTCAAGCCCAAACCACACCTCCCTTTGTACCGGAAACACAAACGCAGAGAGTTAACACTCCACCTGCATCTGGTAGCTTCTTTACCCCGATCGAAAATGTCGCCAAACAGGTTAATGAGTTTATTAGCGACATCGGCGGCTTCGTCCAAAACGAACTATTCGGCACTTTAAATCAGGTACTCTCTTCCTCTTTAGGAGCGATAAAAATCCCCGATTTAAGCCAAGTCAGCAGCCAAATTATGAAAGCTTCCACATCCAGTACAGCAGGAACCCAACTATCAGATTTACTCGAAAATAAATCGAGCAAATTAGACGGTAAAGGCTCCTATTCCATTATGTCTGAATTAGACGGACAAGCTCAACGAAACGCTGCTGTTGGCATTGCTGCCGGATCTACTCTTAGCAAACAAGCGCAAGCGAATAGCCGCCAAATTCTAGAATCGACTAAACAAGACACCCAACAAAACATCCAATTGGGTGAAGAATCCCAAAATCTTGACGTTACCCAACATATTTTACAGAACCTTTCACAACAAACGGCATTAAACGCACGAGTAAACGAACGGGTTCTACAAGAAGCTCAACAAGCTCGCACAGATCGAGCAATTAACAACGTTTTGCTGTCACAAGCTGCTAAGGAGATATCCGCTATTAATACAAGCGATCGCCGAGGCAGCATCGCCTCTGGAAACCAAGCCAGCGTGCAGGCGGGGATGCTAATGCTTCCCGGCGGCGGTTACCTGGGAAAACCAAGCGACAACAGCGACACAATCCCTACTTCAAATAACAGGTTCATCACTTCCAATTAATAACCTCAATTATCTTGACACAGGCGCGTGGAATCAACTCCAACGCCAACATTTCCTCGATATTTTCCGTAAAACTAATGATGGAATTTATAGCACAAATTACCCCTCCACCAACTGGTGGAGAAGGCTCATCTCTAGACATCGTTAGCGAATCAATTAACCTTGCTAGGGCAACATCAGAATCTTGGAATGGAGTTTGGATTAACACCATCGACCCCATCGCTTCAGGACTGTGGGTAGGTTTGGTATCCCTTGGTATTACCTTAGCTGCCGTTAGCATTCTTTTCCTAACTTTAACTAGCGGAAAAGACATCATTGAAAAACAATCTTGGTCAGAACTAGCCGCATTATTTATCTGGCCTCTCGTTATCATGTTCTTCCTGGGTGCTAACGGCAGATTGCTAGCAAATACCGTCATTTTTAGCAGAAGCTTCGCCTACAAACAAGTGCAAAGCGTTCTCGAAGCCCAACTGGGAGAACTCACCTTCAGAGATGCCATCTCCAACGTTACCATCAGCAATATTGGCAGACAACAACTAGAAAACCTCTACAGCGAATGTCGAAATAAAGTCGGAGAAGAACTGGTCACTTGCTGGAACTCCAAACGAGAAGCTGCCCAAAAAATTGTCGATGAAGCAGAAAAACAAGCTGCTGGACCTGCCCCTCTCCGAGCATTACGAGTTTTTGCCGAAACCCTTTGGAATAACAGCCTACCCGGTGCTGCACAAGATGCCGTTACTTTCATCAATGACCCCGGCTCGGTATTTAGAGAAAAATCAATCCCCATCATTCGATTTATTCTCTACAGCCTACAGTGGGCGTTCGTAAACATACTCGAATCGGCACTTTTACTAACAGCATTATTCTCGCCAATTGCAATGGGTTTATCGCTCCTCCCCTTACAAGGCAGACCTATTTGGGCTTGGGCAACAGGATTTCTTAGTTTATTCGGCGTGCAACTTGGCTACAACATCGTCGTCGGATTGGCAGCCGTTGTCCTGGTCAATTCTGGAGCCGAATTAGCTAGTGATGTCGCCTTCCTATTCTTCATTAGCATTTTCGCACCTGGATTAGCCCTTTTAATCGCCGGTGGAGGTGGAATTGCCTTGTACAACGGCATTGCTGGTAATGCAAAACAACTGGTTGATGTGTTGAGCAACGCCATCGGAGCAGCCACAACCCTGGCAATTAATAAAGGATTCAAGTAACATGAAACTTCAACGATTCAAGCAACCCGCACTGCTACCTGAAGCCAAAAACTTGCTTGCCTTGTGCTTCCTGATTCTAACGGGAGTCAATATTCTCACCCTCATCCTACACCTGTTTGTAGCACACCGAATTAATTCGGTTGCTGCTATGAAAACAACACAAGTCCAATTAATCAACGGTCAAACTTACTACGTTTCCGAACGAGATCGATTTTTTAGGTATCCGTCAGTTATCCAAAACGTCATCAAAAATTGGACTGAATTAACCTTTAACTGGGACAACAAAATCCCAGGCAGTAACGAAACCGACCCAGGCATCAAAGTCAATTCAAAACGAGTTCCCACCAGCAGCTACTTTGCATCCTTATTATTGGAACCAGAATTTGGAAAAGCCTCCCTATCCCAAATAGCTGAACTCGTTCCCAGTACAGTTTTTTCCGGTCAATTACGCTCCACAGTCATCATCTCATTCATATCGGAACCCAGAGAGATTCGTCCAGGTGAATGGGAAGTTGACATGGTAGCAACGCGGCTGCTTGTAGACCGCTCATCGGGAAGAGATGAAAGAATCCCTTTCAATCGCACTTTTAGGCTAAATGCTGTCGAAATTCAAACCTCTCCTTTAGGAAACCAAGCCTCTGCATTTGAACAAAAAGTTTACGAACTTCGCTCTGCCGGATTAGAAATCAATCGAATCGCAGAATTTAAACCCAAGTAATTGCAGTTCAACAGTTGACAGTTGACAGTACTCAGCTTGCTAAAGCGAAGAGGATTGAGAACTAGGGAAATTAATTTTTCCTTTCCCCCTCAAAGGGGGAGGCTAACAACCCATTTTTTATGGTAAAAATATGAGCAACAAAAAACCTTATGAATTTGACGACGAACCAGATGGAATTGAAGAAGGCGAAAACAACTTACCTTCTGGCAATACTAATCCTCACCAAATTGACGAATTAAACTCCTCCACCGGCTCTGAAGTAGCTAATAACCCCAACTTTGCTGTCAATAATGACACACAAATCAATCGAGAGGATGAACTAAAGTTTGCAGGAATTGACGAAGAAGCAGACGAATTACTTGCATCTGAGTACAGAATCAAACAAGAAAACGAGCAAGCAGAAATCCGTCCTGTTTCAGAAAAGCCAACAGTGAGGATGTTTTCAGTGCTAACTGGCACTGGAGTAGTTATCGGTATTTTTGGCTTTCTCTGGTTTACATTCTTTGCTCCTAAACCCGTCCGCCAACAAGCAAAAACATCAACTCCTGAAGTTACACCATCTCCTCCTACTGATGAGTCGGGAGAACTAAAAAGTCGGCTAGCTTTTCAAGACCAGCAAAGAACATTAGAAGCAGAACCCCCAACACCCAAAGAACGCCCGACACCAACTCCTACTCCTACACCTGCGCCCGCACCAAAACCCACACCAAAACCCGTACCAGTTGCTAGAAAACCTGAGCCTCCAAGAAGAGTTCAAAACTTTAATCCGCCACCGCGAATAGTACGAACTATTTCTCCTCCACCGACACCCTCACCACCACCGCGCCCAACACCCTCACCGCCGCCGCCGCCGCGTCCGACACCCTCACCACCACCGCGTTTTATACAATTACCACCGCGTCCTGTTCCATTACCTCCACCACCGCGTCTCATACAATCACCACCACCGACACCGACACTGACACCACCGCCGCCGCGTCCTATACAATCACCGCCTCCGCCTCCAGCAGAAAAAGTAGACCCCTACGAACGCTGGGCGCAATTAGCCTCTCTGGGACAAAGCAGAGGAGAAGTTACCGACGCTCCAACTACCGAAAGTGCTGTCGCCAGCAATCCCATCGCCTCGCCTAGCACGACAGCTGCATCGGGGACGATACCTGCACCATCTCCTATTGCGATCGCAACACCAACACCAACACCAACACCATCTACTGGCACGCTAGCAATTTCACCAACACCAACACCAACACCATCTACTGGCACGCTAGCAATTACACCACCACCAACACTATCCCCCAGCACGCCAACAAATACACCAGCGGCAACATCAACGCCTTTCCCTCAAAACCAACAACTGACACCGCCCAATTCCCAAAATCAACAACCAATGCCGATAAATCCTCAAAACGCGCGCCCCTCACCTGCACCAGGGGTAGAATCAGGGATACCAGCGATCGCTATTGGCTCCCCTCAACTTGCTACTTCCAACCCCAGCCCAATGAGTCAAGGAGAAATTGGAATTCTTAATCGCACGACCGTGAATCAAGACGGAGATTATACCACAACAACAAAAGAAATAGCCATCGGTTCTTCTGCTAAAGCCAAGGTAATCGTGCCGATGATTTGGGACGAAGCAGGTATTAGCCCAACAGCGGGAAGATTCGCCGTCGAATTAATCGAAGACATGAAAGCAACTGATGGAGCGATCGCATTACCATCCGGCACCATTTTAATTACTCAAGTAGACAACGTAACTCGCCCAAACCGACTGGTATCTCAAAGTGTAGTGGCAATTGTCTATCCCGACTCCACCGGACGCATCCACCAAGTAGCGATACCTCCCGGAAACTTGCTAATTCGCGGAGAAGATAACCAACCTCTCATCGCTGAAGGTTTATTTGACAAAGGTTCCGAAATCGCTAAGACAGACATTTTAGTGGGAGTTCTCAGTAGTTTAGGACGGGTAGGAGAAGTAATTAATCAACCCACCCAAGAAACTTTCAGCCAGCAAAGTGGGCC
The DNA here is from genome assembly GCA_003486305.1 of Cyanobacteria bacterium UBA11371. Taxonomy (GTDB): domain Bacteria; phylum Cyanobacteriota; class Cyanobacteriia; order Cyanobacteriales; family Aerosakkonemataceae; genus Microseira. The sequence goes on along the minus strand of DNGJ01000472.1, from coordinate 63,872 downwards.
TTTTGGAAGTACCACCGTACAAACAACCAACAGGAATCGACCTAACGTGCTAGCTGCCGCTTTAGAAGGATTTTTTACACCTACCGCCCTTCGACTGCGGGAAAGATCGGATCGCGCAACCGAAGAACTCTTGAAACGAAGCAACGTAGCGATCGTTCCAGAAGGAACAGAAGTTTCGGTATTTGTCAATACCTTTGTCACAATTCGTAGATAAACAAACCAATTTCACCGCACAAAAATGAAAAAAATCTGTCTAGCTTTACTCTCTCCCGCCCTGTTAACTGTTGCCGTTTTAGGTACTATAACCATTGGGCTAGCTCAAACACCAGCGCTAAGAATAATAGGAAGAGATGCAGCAATAAACGCGACTACCAACCTCCAAGTATGGCCTGGTCGAGCCAGCGTTATTGACTTTACCCAAACCGGCGAAATTGTCACCTACATTCGATTAGCAGACCCATCCAGAGCCGTTTTTAGCACTGATGCAGAATTAAGAACTAACCAAGCTCGAATGATATTTGTTCAGCCAATTCAACCTCTGCGATTCCCCGGTGCTACAACAACTCGCATCACCAATTTATTCGTAAAAACCCGCTCTTCTGAAGGAATAGAACGCCTTTATACATTCAACATTGTTCGCACTGCTGGGCGACCTATAAATAACGGCATTGCCATTTCTCCAGTTACACCTGGAAACGGACAGAGCATACTCGTAGCCAACAATCAAACAGCAACGCTTAGCGACATCGAACGCGGCTTAGAAATTGCAATTAGAAAAGGCTACACGACTTCCAATGACCCTGTGGTATTTAAAGTTCGAGAGTTTCTTGCTCTCGCACGAAATGGCACGGCTATTACTAGAGCCGCTGAAAGAACTAAGCTGTCTATGTCTGTTGTTATTTCTCTAGGGCAGTTAGGACTGAGTGACACTCCTCAATCAACTCAACCGATTTAGAACTCGCTACACTGAAATGATGGCCTAAATCCCATTTTCGCGATATTACCCATAATGCAGTTAAGGCTTTTTACAAGGCTGAATCTCCCGTCAAGCTAACGCTGTGACGGGAGAGTGTCAAAGCTGCGAAATCTTATTTCGTAACTCGCTGAGATCGGGATGTCGCTCGATGTCAATTCGAGTCACAGCCCAATTAAAAAATGTTTTTAGTGATAGATATTGAGGTTCTTGCCTTTGCATCTCTTTTTGAATATCTTTGCCGTGGAACCAGATTAGATACTGCTTCTGCAACCAAAATTCTACTTGATTAAATTGCTGCTGATAGGTAGCTAAATTTGCTTCAAAACTATCTAGCGTAACTGTTTCAACAGCTTGTCTAAATTGGTTAATGAGTGTTAGAGCTTCAGTTCGACAGTCTTGCAGTGCCAGGGACGAGGGAAGTTGACCGCTACCCCCTGTCCAAGTTGTCTTGAGTTGCGATCGCGTCGTACTTGTAAGCAACAACTCGCCTAAAGCCCATCGTACAGCTTGGTACTCTTGCAAACTCCTTGCAGCAGCTTCAATCCATTGTGCAATCCTGTCAATACCTGGAGAATCCCCATGACCCCATTTTGAAATGGGATTTTCCTGTTTCTCGATATATTTTTCTCGCCAATAAGCATCAATCAAGTCAGGCTCTAGCAAATAGTTCTCAATGCAAGCACGATAGGTTAACCAAATTCGTTGACTGCCTAATTGAATCAGTCGCACCTCTTCTGAAGGCTTGGCATCAAAGTCGCGGTCTCGGAAAACGAGATATCTTTGATTCCCAATCTCTTGAGGAAAAAAATAACCTTGTGCAAATACAGAAAAGGTAAATTTACTACCAGAGGTAACAATTGTAGGTCGCTCTGTTGGTAGGGTTTGTAAAACTCGCTCCAGCAATTGGGCATCCAAACTGCTCTGCTTTCCTTCACAGAAAATAATTTTGCTGCTACTAACAACGCTCACAGTTATACCTCTAGCCTGATAATGTGTGCTTCAGGCACCAACTGCTCCACATAATCTGAGTGGGTCGTAATAATAAATTGATTATTATTGCCTAACTTAGGTAAAGCTCTCAACAATGCCTGTTGCATTGGCGGGTGGAGGTGCAACTCTATTTCATCAATTAAAATAACTGAATTATGAATATTCCAATTGGCAAAGTCCATTAGGATTGGAAAGACAGCACGTTCTCCTCCAGACATCTCAGAAATTTCATACTGGTTTCTGCCATCGTAAAGATAAAACCAGGGTTCGCTCAGGATATCATCTATATTCTCGCGTGGGACAGGACCCTCAAAACTACGTTCTGGAAAAACAGCTTTGTAAGCTCGTTCAATTTCGGCATACAAGTCTTTTTGTCCCGGTCTTAGTTGCCCAATTCTACCTGCCACAACATCTTGATGAAACTGCCGCCATTTTGAAAGGCGATCGCGCAAAGTATCCTCAGTAATCTCTTGTCGGCGTTCGGGGTTTTCAGTCGTTAGGCTAGTGGCAGTTCTCTGCTCTGTGTACCAAAGAATAGTGCCGACTCGTTCAAATACTTGGAAGCCTTCAGAACGAAGCAATTGTTTAGCGTATAATCGTCCTTTAAATTGAAACAACTCAGCAGCAGTACTCGCTTGAACTCGCTCATCTGGCCATTGCCACCTGAGTGTTACGCAATGCTCTTGTGCAGGCGGAACCGTTAAATCGCGTCCCATCTGGTGTAATTTTTGGTAAAACTCTCCAACTGCTTGCAGCTCTTGGGACGAAAACTGTACCTGTAAAGTGACTTCTGGTTCAAATCTTCCCCAGTTGTTTCCTAGCAATTCATAGTTAAATCCTGCCCAGTCCAAATCCGACAATTTCTGTAACCGTCCAGTAGCCGTACCTAATGTCGCTGCGATCGCTTGTAAAAGACTCGTTTTCCCAGATCCGTTCATTCCAATTAGAACAATCAGATCTCGTGCCAACCCAGTTTCTGGATCGGTAAAATCAAATATCGGTGGAGTCCGATATTTTTTGAAATACTTTAGCTTAACAGATTGAACTTTCATTTAGAAAATCTCTAAATGCAGGAGAAACAGCAATAATTAATACTCACATTTTTTATTGCTCAATTTCATTGCAAGTCTTCAATCAAACTATCAACATACCCCTCATAAGAAGTGTATGGAAATTTAAAAACAGGTCTTAACTTTTCCCAATCCTTTACTTGAAAAAGATAGGGAGCTAACTGCTCTACGTAGGAACGACCAAACTGAAATTCCATGTCGATATTCCGAATCTTCGACAGTAATTTCTCTGAAATAGAAGTCTTCTCAAAAATATCTAATTCCGAAATACCCTTAACTGCCATGCTGTCTATTAACAACACATAAAGCCTTTTACGGGATGTAATGTCCGGTAATAAATCGGGTTTAGTACGCTGTAAAAATAACTCCCGTTTATGAATTTGTTCGGCAGTTAACGTATTAGTTAAATATTTAATAAATGAACTTTCTTCAGCTGTTAAGACGCTTTGCGGTACTTCTGCTGTTGTGCTTTTTTTTTACGAGCGATCGCCTCATAGGGGTCTTCATCCCCTTCAGCATATTGCATCAACTCTGTCAGCGACCAACCTATTGCATAGGCAAATTGCATTAACTTTTGCAATCTTGGATCGGCTTTTCCTTCGCACCAATTAACCAGCGTGTTGAATGAAACTCCAGTTAGTCTTCCTAACTCCCTAGAGCTACCAACACGCTCATCTTCCACTAACGCCTCTATTAACTGACCTATGCGTTGATGGACTCGGCTATCTACTGCTAAATTTTCCTCTACTTTCGCTGACATTCCAGATCCTAAATAGCCAAAAGTTGACAGTAGACAAGGTTAAATAGCATTCATTAGTTTGGTGCGTCTTACACCTACTATACGGTATTTCCACCAACTATGCTTGCATACTCTCCATAATAGCCCATTTACCTTTACAAAGGAGTGTGCCGATTGAGGTAGATGCCTTAAGCCTGACTGTAACAATTCTTTACTTGATAAAATTTATAACCAGCTGTACGATACTTAAATGATAAGTTTTATTAGCAGAACCATTCCAACAAGCTGAAGATAAGCTTATCACACTGTCTGCTTTTTAGACAATAATATGCCCCACTCTAAACTCTAGCTAAGTCGCAAGTGAGGCTATTGGATGACTCAAAGCGAGCAGTTAGTCAGAAAAACAACCTTAGAATCCCCATTCTGAAAAGTTTTTCTTTAACCGATCGCTTCTTACAAATCAAATAATCGGGGTCTTTTGACAGTGATGACCACCGACCTTTTCAGTGGTTAGTCAGCCCTGCTGAGTGCCGGAGCTTTCAGTCCTGTTCGGTGCTGAAGCTTTCAGCCCTGTTGAGTGCTTCGCTTCTATGATATAAAATCTGAAGCTCTGAATCAATAGGTATGTCCCAATATATCCAGGACATTTTCGCCTGAAACTCCGGCTCCCCCAAACCTTTTTTTCGGTGTAGGAGCCAAAATGCAGAACAACTCATCCCATAACAACCTAAATAACCGTCTTTTTCAAGGCTTATCCCGCATTCCTTCCGATTGGTCACTCTGCCTGCTTGATGGCAAGAAAGTCCCGCAGGGTATAGGCTGGCAAAAAAAACCGCTGACTCCCGCCCAAATGAAAGAAGCCGTAACGAACGGCTACGTGGTGGACAAAGCCGATGGCACTCAATACCGCTGCTACCCCAAAGGCTACGGACTGATCACTGGTACGGCAGTCACGATTAATAGTGACATCTTCTATATAATGGCACTAGACCAGGACGGAGCGAGTGCCAGCCAAAAAATTCTCGAATTGTCGGGCGGGGAAGAATTACCCAAAACCGTCGCTTTTACCTCCGGTCGTCCGGGGCGCTGCCAATACCTATTCCTAGTGCCGGAACAATACGCTGGATCGCTTTGTACCAAGAAATTCCCCACCGGCGTCACGGGAGATGATGGGAAAGGCGAACAGCTGGAACTGCGCTGGACGGGGCTACAATCTTGCCTACCTCCAAGCGTCCACCCTACTACAGGCGAATACGTCTGGGTTCCCAATTGCGCTCCCGATCAAATCCAAATAGCGATCGCGCCCATCTGGATTATAGAACAAATGTTGGTGGAAAAGAGCGAATCTGGAAATTCCAACCAGCTACCGCTTCAAGCAGTTACAGAAACTAGGTTTGATTCCAAACAGCAATGGACTGAAGTTGATTGGGCATTATCCTATCTTGCCGCCTTATCACCCTACCGTGCTGATGACTACCACGAGTGGTGTACCGTAGGAATGATTCTCAAATCCATTGACGATTCTCTCCTACATGAATGGGACAATTGGAGCCGTCAATCCTCAAAATATAAGCCCGGAGAATGCGAAAAAAAATGGAAATCCTTTCACGGGAATAAAGCTGGCATTGGCACGCTGGCACACTGGGCAAAACAAGATGGGTGGACTTCACCATTTAAGGAACGCGAGCCAGTAAATAACAGCAGAAATGAACGGCATTTTAACTCAAAACCATCTCTAAAAAACGGTGATGGTGGTAGGGAAGATAGCGCCAACAAAGATCCAGATCTTAATGGTAACAGTACTCACGGCAGCAGTTATAGGGACAATGACCCTTTCTTGTACAAACAGGTCACAACAATTGTTACCAGCGAACTTAACCCACCCCAGCAGACAGCAGCCCTAATCGAGTTATCCACAGAAGACGGCTATCCCTTAAATGGAGTCAAAGATTTAGCCCAAGAAATCGAAGCTCATATTAACCGTAGCGAAAGCAAAACAGAAGATACTCTAGAACTCCAAAAACTTCTCGATTACCGGAATCAGAAACTAAAATTTACTCAAATTCTGCCCCCTCCCTTAGCCCAAGCACTTTTAACTAAAGCCCATTCCGACTGCATAGATCCCGTTTATCTTTACCAATATCTCCTAGCATCTTGTGGCAGCTCAATGGGAGGACATATCGGAATGATTGGTAAAGAAGGTGAAACCGTTGCCGATAGTTGGGTAGAGTATCCCATCTTTTGGACAATGGTCGTTGCCCTACCATCAGCTGGCAAAAGTCAAACAATGCGCTCTGTATTTGGCCCGATAAAACGACGCCAAAAACAAGCAAAAAAGCAGCATAATAAACTCAAAGAACAACTAGAAAAACAGGAAGAAGAATGGGCCAAAAAGTCGGATAAACAGAAAGAAAAACTAAAGAATTCATTATCTAATCCCAAAGTTTTCAAAGCTACAATGTCCTCTCCTCCTCCCAAGCATTTAATCGAAGCTGGAAGTCCCGAAGGTGCATTGCGCCGGATGAGCGAACTAGCACCCAAAAGTGGTTGTGCCTGGGTCTTCGATGAATTGGTGCGATTGTTGAAATTGGATCAATATAAAGATAAAGGAGGAGATACCCGACAAATTTTACTGCAAACCTGGAATGCTCCAGCAGATATTGAATTTGAACGGTCTGACGAAAAAGACTCGTTTGAACTCAAAGATGTGTGCTTAAGTTTAACCGGGGCGACTCAATTATCTAAAGTCAAACAGTTGTTTAGCGACCCGGATGATGGAGACGGACTGATTAGTCGTTTCTTAATTGCGATTCCAACCACACCCGATAACTTCGCCGTTTGGTCTGACACACAAGTCGCCATCGACCGGAAATTACAACATTTGTACGACCACCTGCGATCGCTACCATCCCGACTGCGAAACAATGAGCCAACAGAAGAGGATGAAGAATTACCACCCATTCTGCTGTCCTTTACCAGGGATGCAAAAGAACGGTGGAAACGCTGGTGGGAAGAAGTAAGGCGCACTCAACTGTCGGTAGAATATGATAATCCCGCCTTTTTTGCCTATTTAGGCAAAATGCTCTCCCAAACCCTGAGATTAGCCCTCCTGCTGCACTGCATAGAATTGAAATACGAAGAGAAAAAAGACCCGCTGCGGGTGGGTATCGATACCTTAGAACGAGCCATCCAAGCGGCATCTTTCAGCATCGGACAATTCCGCATTCTCCAAACTAACAACCACGAAGCTGATTCACTCCCCGGTCGCCTCTCCCTAATTCACGCTTATGCACTGCGAAAAGGAACCGAAGTAACGGCAGTGCAAGTTCAAAATACTGTTTTCAAACGAGCCAAAGCGAACAAACCCACCTTGGCACAAATCCGTCAGGACTTTGCCACCCTCACAGAAAGCGGATATGCAGTTTTATCTGGCAAAGGAAAAGACCTCCGCCTCAAAGCAATTCCGGTACAGAAAGCCCGCGTCGGAATTCCGACAAGTTCCGACCAAAATTCCGACCCTCCCCAAAAGTCCCGAATGCAGACTTCGGGCGGTACTCAGCCCCCAGTCTCCCAAAATTCCGACAATTCCGACGATTTTTGGGCAGATCCGATTGGTACCGCGCCGGAGAGAGGCGGACTCTCTCCACAAGACAAGTCAGATGACGCTCAAAATGGTCGGAATTGTCGGAATTATGACGATGATATAACTTCAAAAGTAGATGCAGAGCCGATTTCAGGCGCTGAAAACTCGTCGGAAAATTGTCGGAACGGCGTCGGAAATTCCGACAATTATTTTGATGAGGATTCCGGCATTAAACTAGAGAACGAGTCAGATGATGACCCAGACCCCGACGACGATCCAAAAGGGAGTGGTAACGTTCCAAAACCGGACACACCCCCGGCGGGCGACGGCGGAAATGAGTTATTGAACGACGAGGAGACGGCTAATTCCCAACCTAACAGTAGAACTACTGAAACCGAACTACTTCAGGAGTGCCTTAGATTACGCGAACAACTTCAACAGCAATCGAAGCTTGTACGAGGGGACGAACGCAATTCTACGTTTGAGCTATTGCAAGCTTTGCTGACTAACTATTCCACCGCTATAGCTATGGCAAAAGCCAATTCGGAAATGCCTGCCCAGAATCTGGTTTCATTATTTACGCCGTTAGATAATCTACTTAGAAGTTGGGGTATTGAAGCGATCGGGAAAGTTTGGGAACAAGTGCCTTATAATCCCCAGTTGCATACATCAGACGCAGACGATCTAACTGAGGGAGAACAGGTGTTTGTCAGATTTGTAGGATATAGAGATGGCTCGCGCATTCTTTGTCCTGCTAAAGTCAGTCGTACTCTGCCATCGGTGGAAAAAAGCTGCGGTAGCGAATAGCCTGATAGCCCAAGGGTTTTCCTTAATACAGGTCATGCACCCATAGTCCCTTAGCCAGGACAACAGACGCTAATGGAAAATTTTCCATTGGGACTCGTCCTTCAATCGCGGGTCATCAGACCTAACTTTTGCCAACGGAGCTTCTAGCTGCAACATCGGCAACTTGTCAATCTCTTGGATTGAATTGTACAATTGATTCTTCATCAAGCCAGTCCTCCTCTGATGATTACTGTCCCCATTTAAAGCTCAAGAGAAAGTACGGAAAACTGAAAAATTCCGGGTTCGGTTAACTGGATAAAAATATGAATGTTGCCGTCAAATAATTGCCGAAAGCCAGTGTCCCACAGGGGCGAGCGCTATTCGTGTCGCCAAACAGACACAATAGAAGAATCTCCAACCTGTTTAACCACTCATATGACAACGCAAGGGCAAACAGTCAAGCTTCTTGATTACCGCCGAGAGAAGGCATCAGATGCGATTGTGCCTAAACCCGCTGTTCTCTCAAGTTCAGGATGGGACAGTATCTATTTTGAACTCCATCAACAGCCAAAGTTTGAAACAATCGAGCATCAACATACCATGCACGTTATTGCTTATGGTGTTTCCGGCTCCCCATTAGGAGAACGGTGGTTAGATGGAAAGCCCCGAAGAGAGGTGCGGAGCAAAGGAGGTATTGCTATCATCCCAAAAGGTATTGCCCATCGCTGTAATTGGAATGCCCCAGCCCAGTTTATGGTTTTGGCAATTGAGCCTGCACTTCTATTCCAATTCGGTCAAGATTTGGTTAATTGCGATCGCATCGAACTCATCCCTCATTTTATGACGGAGCAAGATGCACTGATACAAGGTATCTTCTGTGCATTGAGAGAAGAAATAGAGTCTAGCAAAATTGGTGGTTATTTGCTGATTGATAGTCTCAAAACAGCATTAGCAATTCACCTATTACGGAACTATTGCACCACGAAACCTAAGCTCTCTAGCTGTGCGGATGGATTATCCAAATCAGTGTTGCAACAAGTGATAGAGTATATCAATGAGCATCTCCACCAAGACGTAAAGCTAATTGAGTTGGCAGCGATCGCTCAGATGAGTCCCTATCACTTTCTACGTTTGTTCAAGCAAAGTATGAGTGTAACGCCGCATCAGTACATCTTACAGCGTCGGATTGAAAAAGCTAAGTGTCTATTGCAGCATGGCGAACTCAGCATCGCAGAAGTTGCCGCCAACGTAGGCTTTTGCGTTCAAAGTCACTTTACTCGATATTTCAAGCGCATCGTTGGTGTTACGCCTAAACAACTCCTGCAAGCTTAATCGCAATAATTTACCAAAATCCCGCAACTTTTTTCTAGAGTCCTGGATAGCAAGACTTCTAAGCTATCAACAGGCTAGGAAAATTGAACAGGCGGAGCTGATGATATGCAAATCGAACAGGCAGAAATGACAAACATCGAAATTAGTACTAGTCACGTCAAAGTACCTAACAACGACTTACAAATCGATGCTTACTTAGCACAACCAGCTAGCACAGGAACCTTTGGTGCCGTTATAGTTTTTCAAGAAATTTTTGGAGTTAACAGTAACATTAGGGAGATTACTGAACTAATTGCAAAACAAGGATACGTGGCAGTGGCACCTGCGATGTATCAACGTATTGCTCCCGGTTTTGAGGCTAACTTTAGCCCGAAAGATATTGGGTATAGCCCAGAAGCCTATCGGCTTGGCTTGCAATACTATCAACAAGTTAACTATCAAGAAATCTTAAGCGATATTCAAGCGACGATTGCCTATCTAAAAACTTTACCCAATGTAAAAGCTGATTGCATCGGTGCTATTGGTTTCTGTTTTGGTGGTCATCTTGCCTATATGGCAGCAACGTCACCCGATATCAAAGCAGCAGCTTCGTTCTACGGGGGTGGAATTACCACTTCTAGTTATGGTGAAGACACTCCAACCCTTAATCGAACATCGGAAATTCAAGGCACTATTTATGCATTTTTTGGGACAAGAGATTCATTAGTTTCGCAGGAGGAAACCGAGAAAATCGAGGCAGAATTAAAGAAACATAAAATTAATCATCGTATATTCCGATACGATGCAGGACACGGATTCTTTGCCGGATTCTTTGTAGACAAGTACCCCTGGATGGAGCAGCACCCAAGCTACAACAGAGAGGCGGCTCCTGATGCTTGGAAACACGTTTTAGAACTTTTTAAAAACAGCTTGTTGTGTCTATAAAGGAAGCTGGGTAAGGATTGTTATAAATTTACAGATTTTTTGAATTTAAACCCTTGCTCAGTAAGGCTTACAGAGTTGCTGTATTTAATTTCTGCATAACAGGTACGGAAGAGCCAAAATAGCTTTAGCTAGCACCTCTTTACCAACACCAGCTGCTTGTGCCGTTGCTTAAAGACTAGGGTAAGTCTCAACAGTCTTAACGCTGCCAATCCTGAAAAATTTATTAGGTGGAAACGTAGAATTATTTGGAGCGTCAACTTCAGATGCCGATACCTCAGTACAGGCATCTGAGCAGCGATTCTCTTTCATCATTTGTCGTCGATGACCAGGCGGCATCCGCTTTGACATAAATAAAATGCTCTACTCTTGTACTTATTAAATTAGTTTTAACTAAAGTCAAAAAAAACGAAACTTACCGAATATATTCCGCTCCTACCGTCGCGGAGCGAGCAAAACTTGTCATGCAATTCACCGACATCCGCTACAAAAAAGTCAGTGAATATTCCTTCATAGGAGATTGAAACAATGACCGTTGAAACTATCAACGCGACACTCTTTCCCGTGTTTTTATTCATCGTTTTCTTCAGTACCGCTTGCTGCTTCCTTTACAATCCTGCCTTCACAGATTGCAATCACCACTCTACTGTTTTCACTACTTTTTCTGACTCCAAAGCTATTACCGCAAAGAACGAAATCTCATGCCCACCTTCATCTTCATCGACCGTTGAAACCCCGGAAACTTTGGCTCAAAAACTTCCAGCGGTAGAACCTCTACAGCTGATACCTGAAGCAGTCACTATCAATACTCAGTTGATTACTTTTCGACAAGCCCGAAAGATTGCCAGTGCCATCAAGAAAGCCGACCCTTCACTCGGCATACAGCAGAGAGTAAATGGCTCTGATGCTAGCGTCGAATGGTTGCGAATCCAAATTAAAAACCGTTTAGAACAAGCACCAGAACTGGTGACTCCGATTATTCTTGAACTGGCTCCTGCTGCGTTTGGAATTCAATCACAGTCTGCAAAAACTTCTCGTTCCAACCCTCATCAGCCAAAAGCTAGTTAACATTATCCTTATCCTTGAGAGATTGCTTGACCTATTTCTCTTCAAAATTATCATCACAAGTCGTTCGTTTTGACTCCAACAGCGTCACCCAAAACTGATTTTGTACCACTAAAACATCAATCCGACCCCCATCTAGATATCAGTCTAGACATTGTTATCTGGTCTAATCACCCCTTGGGTGACGAGCAAAGCAAAGATTTTCTGACCCACCTTTTCTTTTTCTTTCCATACTACAACTCGTATTTGGGAGCCGTTTTTTTTGGCATTTCGTCAGTCATGGACGATAAATCTAGGTTTTGGTCAGCAGGATCGGTAAATGTGTCTTTTCCGATCGGGGAAAGCATCGACAAAGACGCGATCGCTCCGGTGACTTGGTTGGGGTGGACTTCTAAATATCTCTGCAATTGCTCTAGGTTTCGATGTCCGGAAATTTCTTGAATGATTCTCAAGGGAATTCCGGCGTTGCTCATCTGGGTGAGGGCGGTACGGCGGAAGGAATGGGTGGAAACGCCTTCAATGCCGATGCGATCGCAGGCTTCTCTTAAAAAGCGGGCGGCGGTGTCGGGATGAAGGTAGCCGCAGTAGCGACCGGGAAATAGGTAAATCCTGCCTGCAAGCTTGCGGTAAGCTTTCAGGATGATTCGCAAGTCTTCTAGCACGGGGATGTTGCGGGTGGCGAGTTTACCTTTGGTATTGCTTTTGCGGACGATGAGGACGGAACGCACTTCGCCAGCGCGGTTGTAAACGTCTTCGGTAAGCAGGGTACAAGCTTCGGCGATCCGACAGGCGCTAAATAAGCAAACGGCGAATAGGGTGCGGTCTCGTTCGTTGGTTAGCCCCTGGTTAAATAGCAGCTCGATTTCTTGGGGCGTGAGAATTTTGGATTGTCCGTAGCGATTGATTTTCATCTTTAATTAAACCCCAGTTCTTCCCCTGTCTCTGTGACAGGGTAGATACCTAAAACGATAGTCTCCCATAGAGAAGAGGTCAATTTCTAGGGGGTCATGGGATGACAAATTAATGTCACAAATAGAAGTGATCGCTTCTGCTCTTGATGGAACCCTTGAACCTGCTTTAACTATCAATGAGATGCTATCGGTAAGCTGAAGATTAACGATCGGAAATTGCCACGAGGGTGTTATTTTTATCGACACCAAATTTCAGCCACATAAAATATCCAAAAGTGAAGTAGTTGCGTGTTGATAGTCAGTAGAACGAGCAACACCCTGCCAAACCTGGTTGTCCAGGTCATCTCATGTCCACTGGGGTTAATAATTTATTAATATTTTAATATTTTTTATCGACTGATGTTCAGTCTCTAAGCGAAATCTACTTGTTCGTAATAACCCTCTTCTTCAAGGAGTGATTCTATTTAATGCAGAAAATCAGATTAAGGAATATACTATCTGCACGGTAGATTGCAAACGTTATCATCATCTGGTATATGGCTTTTGATGTTGAGAATAAAATCATCGTTTTTGACACGACCCTGCGAGATGGAGAATTGATGCCGGGGGTGCAAATGAATGTGGAACAAAAAGTAGAATTAGCTCGATTTCTAGAAACGATGAGGGTTGATGTAATTGAAGTGGGGTATCCAGGTGCTTTCGAGAAAGATTTTGAAGCTGTCTTCCAAGTTGCTCAACTTGTTAAAGAATCGATTATTTGCGTTTTAGCCAGCGATAAACCGGAAGAAATCGTTACGGCGGCTGAGGCAATTCAACCTGCCGCTCGTGGTAGAATTCACCTTTATACGCCCGTGAATTTGAGACATATTGCAGCTGGGAGCGAAGCAGAAACGCTCTCTCGTATTCGCGAAAGCATTACCAAAGCGAGAAGCTATTGTGCAGATGTGGAATGGTCGGCGTTTGATGCTACTAGAAGCGAACCGGGCTTTTTGTGTCAAGCGGTGGAAACAGCAATTTCAAGCGGAGCTACGACCATTAGTATTCCTGATAGTATGGGAGGAGCTTCTCCTTCTTCATTTGCTGAATTAATTGAAATGCTGCGGCAGAAAGTGGAGAATATCGATCTCATCGTACTGTCGGTTCACTGCCATGATGATTTAGGTTTGGCTGTGGAAAATTCAATAGCTGCACTAGAGCGGGGTGCCAGACAAATTGAATGTTCCATCAATGGGTTAGGAGCGAGAAAAGGAAATGCTGATTTGGCAGAAGTGGTGAGAAGAGTTGCCCAAATGCCAAACTACTATACAGATGTGGATTTAGGCCAATTAGAAAAAGCTTCGGAATTAGTAAAACAGATGGTAGTTCAAGGGTACTAAGCTAAGAAAATCAATGGTTTGAGCAATTAAGCATGACTTAACCGCCTTGGCGCTTGCGATAATATCTGAAAGATCTGCATAGTCAAACAAATTTGACTAACTCTATCTCTAAAGGTAGTAGACTTAGAAACTTTATTCATCAAGAGATATATCATTAGTGAGAGCCGAGCGCATCTTTATTAACGGAGTAGAGAAATGTTATCAAACCTCTGCCTTTTGAAGAGCAAAGAAATCAGTCTGTTGAGGTAGCAAACTCATCCTTATGAATTGTGATAATAGGAGCAAGATAAAGCCCTATAAAACTTATATAACTAACATATCTATCAAAACCATTTAACCTATCTGTTTTGAACGGATAGGTTTTATTATTACCAATTTTTTGGGGGATATATGTAATAACAAATGGCAATAGAAATATAAAATATTCCGGAGTAATTTTTAACTTTTTAGTACTACTACTATTACCAACCTAAATATTATAAATAGTAACTTGAGTTAATAGTTATCCAGCCTTAGAACTCGTTTCGGGATGATTTCGACCTGCGACTTGCGGCAAAATCCCGATGCCAGCCCAGCATTCGTGGCCGTGAGCCGACCGCATACGAGTGACGCAGAGAAACCCACATACGGGCTCGCGTTCTTGATGCACCAATCGATCGACACTTACCAAGGGGGAGTTACAATGCGCGTTCTATTGTCAACAATTGGGTCGCGGGGCGACGTTCAGCCGCTGGTGGCGCTGGCGTTGGCGTTGAGGAACCTCGGTCAAGAAGTTCACCTGTGCGTACCCCCCGACTTCCGCGACTGGATCGAGAGTCTGGGAATGCCCGTCACACCCATTGGACCCTTCCTGCGATCGACCGGAAAAGCCAACCCATCGGCAGCCCTACCCACGCCCGAGCAGCGGCGTCAGATGATGGAAGGCACTCTGGCAATCCAATTCGAGACGATCGCGGCAGCAGCTTTTGGCTGCGATATCATCGTGGGAGCAACAGCCCTCCAGATCGCCGCGCCCTCAGTAGCAGAGCGGATGGGCATCCCGTACATCTTCGCCGCCTACTGCCCGACCGTTCTGCCATCGCCGCACCACGCGCCGCCCGTACTGGTCATGCTGGGAGACACGTCGGCACGCGCAATGGTCGACTACCGCGAACTCTGGGATCTGGATGCACGGCGCTGGAACGATATGTGGGGTGTCCTGCTTAACTCCCATCGGGCATCACTCGGCCTTAGAGCGGTCAATGATGTACGCAGCTACATCTTAACCGATCGGCCCTGGCTGGCTGCCGACCCGACGTTGGCACCCTGGCCCGACCCCGCAGACCGAGCCGTGTTTCAGACCGGAGCCTGGATACTGCCGGATGAGCGTCCACTATCCCCCGAACTCTCGGCGTTCCTCGACGCTGGCTCCCCACCCGTCTACTTCGGCTTCGGCAGCATCCGCGCGCCGGAAAACCTCAGCCAGGTGATAATTAACTCGGCCCGTGCGCTCAAACGTCGTGCGATCGTGTCGCGTGGTTGGGCTGACTTGTCTGTCGTAGACAACGAGCCGGACTGCTTGGTCATCGGCGAGGTCAACCAACAGGCGCTGTTCAAACGAGTCGCCGCCGTCGTCCACCACGGCGGCGCGGGCACCACGACCGCAGCCGCGCGAGCAGGTGCGCCACAAGTGGTCATACCGCAGTATTACGACCAGCACTACTGGGCTGGTCGCATCCACCACCTGGGCATCGGAACCGCACACGAAGGAGGCACACCGACCACCGAGGAGCTGACGAGCGCTATGCGGCACGCACTCCAGCCCGATGTGGCTGCCCGTGCCCGATCCATCGCCACCGCCGTACACAGCAATGGCGCACTCCTCGCCGCCCAGCGCTTGATAACCGCCGACAAAGAGGACGCACTCCAAAAGCGATTCTAATTAGAAAATTGCCCAAATTTAGATGATTTAAGGCGAAAATTACCACAGGTTCAAGGGTTCTCTCTGACCAGAAGCGATCGCTTCTATTTGTGGATGGGATTACATCATCTTCCCCATTATAAAATTTCTACATACCCTTCTGTTCCATGCACGCGAATTCGTTGTTTATCTTCGATCAGTTTGGTAGCATTATCCACTCCGACAACTGCTGGTAAGCCATATTCACGTGCGATAACTGCTCCGTGGGTCATCAGTCCACCAACTTCGGTGACTAGACCTTTTATGGATACAAACAATGGTGTCCAGCTAGGGTCAGTAAAGGAGGTAACTAATATATCTCCATCTTCGAGATCGGCATCTTCCATATTTAAGATGACACGCGCTCGTCCCTCTATAATTCCGGAAGAAACAGATAGACCTACAATAGCTGCGGCTGGGAGATTTTCTCGTTTGTACTTACCTGCAACGATCTCACCATCAGACGTAATGACACGTGGGGGAGTTAGTTTTTCATACAATTTGTACTCGTCTTTTCGGGTGTTGACGATCTGGTAATCCAGTTTATTTGTACTTACGACTTCGCGAAATTCTTCAAACGTGAGATAGTAGATATCTTCTTTTTCATGAATAACGTTGGCTTGTACGAGTTGTTCGGCTTCTTTCAGTAAAGCCTGCTTATAAACAAAGTAGCGATTAATCATGCCGTATTTTGGATATTCGCGATAACCGATGAAATTCCGAACTAGGCTAATCATTCGTTTTGTTTCTTTGGCTTTTTGTTCGCCATCGGGTAATTGCTTCAATCGATCTAATAACTCTTGTTCTTTTTGCAAAGCTGACTGTCGCCCTTGCTCAAATTTGCGATCGCTTTCACCAGGCTCAAAATTTTTGATGTTATTGAGAATCATGGGGACAATTGCCGTTGGTTTTTCGGTCCAACGAATTCTCGTGATATCGATTTCCCCAACACATCGCATTCCGTATTTGTTGAGATAAGCATTGATAGCGTCTTGGGTTTCCTGTCCACCATTAAATTGAACCAGTTCATCCAAAAAGCGATCGTCTTTTACCTGTTGTAAATACGCAATTACTTCCGGATAAGGACGAATCACATCTGCGACATTCAATAGTGCCAGACCCATAGACGAAGTAATATTGTTTGGTACAGATTGAGAAAGCGTATCTGCTACGTTTTTTTCACCTAACCACTCGTTCATTTTTTCATTGAGCCATGATGAAGCATTCATAGCAGTCATAATCACACCAAAACTTTGTGGAGCGGATAAACTATTCTTTAATTTCTGAATGTCTTCCCGAATAAAATCAAATAGAGCCGCTCCTGACTTTGTTTGGATGTGATGTTTTAACTCATCTATCGATGCTTGATTACTCTTAATCAAATCATAAACGATTGTCGGATCGTATTCGTTTAGTGTTTGAAAATCCGCAGGCGACGAACCTTTATTGCTTGTACCAGAACTCTGTTCTTTGTGGTCATCTGGTAACGATTGTATAAAATCTCCCCGCTCCAGGATGGTCGTGAGGGCGTCTTTTATGAGCGGATCGGATTTGACCAGGACATTTACTAGAATGTTTCTTCTGACAGGAGAAGCCAGATCATCAGTGATATCAACAAACAACCTTCCGCCCGCTTGATACATGAGTCGAGCAGCTGTTAACTGGAAAAAAGACAATCCCAATGGCTTCATGGGATCAGTCATCATTTGTTGATGACCGACAGATATATAAACGTGATTTTCCCGATCGTTTGCTACAGGGATGGGGTATAAAGTAGTGATGGGACGACTCTGGACAATATAAAATGTATCGTCAACCAAGCACCATTCGATGTCCTGTGGGTAGCCGAAATGTTCTTCGATCTTTCTGCCCATGCGCTCAAGCTGCAAAATCTGCTCATCCGTCAGCACTTGCCTATTCTGCTGCTCAGGCTCAATCTCCTGTTCTTTCGTACCGCCATCTTTTAAGGCATAAATAGCCAGTTTCTTGGTGGAGATCTTCTTATCGATAATCTTGCCGTTGCACACTTTATAGATATCAGCATTCACCAGACCAGAGACCAATGCCTCACCAAGTCCGAAGCCTGCATCAATGGATAATACTTTCCGATTAGAAGTAACGGGATCGGCAGTAAACAAAATTCCTGCCACCTGCGGAAAGACCATCTTTTGAACAACCACAGACAGGTAGACTTTACGGTGGTCGAAGCCGTTTTGAAGGCGGTAAATTACTGCCCTTTCGGTAAATAGCGATGCCCAGCACTTGCTGATATGATGATAGATTGCCTTCTTGCCGATAATGTTCAGATACGTATCTTGCTGACCTGCAAAGGAGGCTGTCGGTAAATCCTCGGCAGTTGCGCTGGATCGGACTGCATAAGTATTTTTTTCTCCCAGCCTGGAGAGAAAGCGGGCGATTTCTTCATTAATATCTTCAGGGATGGCTATCCCTTCGATGACTCTGCGAATCTCGCCGCTAAGTTCGCTGATTTTATCCCGGTCATTCACCTTTAGGAGCGATAATCGAGCGAGTAATTCGTTAATCGACGACGTGATTCTTTTAAAGGCTTCAGTAGAAATACAAAAGCCATCTGGTACGAGTATTCCTTCAATCCTAGAAAGTTCCCCCAGGGAAGCGCCTTTCCCCCCAACAGCCATGATTTTTGTTTGGTCAATGTCCTGAAAACTAAGCACATAAGAACTCATATATTTACCTCGAAGATCGCGCTAGCTGTTGTCTAGAGACTGAAATGCCTACCACACCTGAATTTTGAGCCAAGGACATGGTTATACTGTGGAACGGACTATGGAATAATAAAGAGCATTTAGATTAAAGATATGTAACTGTTTTTCGTAACGTAAACCAGCTTTCTCAATCACTCGTTTGGAAGCTTGATTTTCAGGTAATGCCAACGCAATTATTTTGTCTAAATTAGCTACATTGAATCCGTATGAGATGGCGGCTCGTGCTGATTGGGTAGCAATTCCTCTTCCCCAATATGCTTTAGCTAAACCATAAAGAACTTCTACTTCATCTAACTCATCTAAATAACGCAAACCACAATAGCCAATCATTTGCAATGAATTCTCCTCTACAATCGCCCAAACTCCATAGCCTCTTTGTTGCCAATGTTCGAGGAAATATTGGAGCGATTTTTCGGCTTTTTCTTTAGGGATTGGTATTCCTTGACTGGGCAGGAAGCGAGTCACTTCTGGATCGAGCCAAATTGCCGCCAAAGCATCCAAATCACTTAGCTGAAGCGGTCGCATTAGAAAACTGCCAATCTGTATAACTCTTGAACTGGTAGGATTTATCATTTGTTAACTTAGAATCTCTACAATAAACGTGCTGCTGCCTCGCGTAATCGAGCGCTACAATCAGTAACGATGGGACTACCATGAGCGACAGAAATTACTTGCAAGTTAGGTATGTTATCAGCTAATGATTCTAACCACAGGCGATAAGCATTGCGATCTGTCATGAAAAATTGTTTACCCAAGCCAGTAATACCGAAAAATCCGCTAGATCCGATCGCACTTCCAACCATTGAAATAAATATTTACCTGTGGGTAAGTTATGCTGGAAATATAATTTGTTTAAGTTAAATAAAATATCTGTAAATATTAATGCTTTTCCATTTGGTAATGTTAGTTCGTAAACGAGTTCTTGGGGACGAATACCAGCAGGTTCGTGACAAGTAATTCCGTATTTTGGTAAAATTTCTTCTGCGATTCCATCTACCACAACCTCTTGTTCAACATAGGGTTTTGCTGCTGCCGGACAAACAACTATTAATTGAGGATAGCGCTTTTTATACACGCTAGCATCAAGTCGGTGGATGCGGTTAGGTACGATTAGGATGTTCGGCGTGCCTAGAGACTCAAGTTTTGCCATGCCTGATTCGTTGAGAGCGATCGCACTGTGAATCAGTAGGCTACCGTCTGCTAATCTATACAGTATCATTTCACGGGGAACCATCATCGAACTGGGCAAAGTTCCGGTGACGTGCCAAAGATTTGGTGCTAGTTCTTCAACTTCACCATGCGGTAAAACATGAGATTGCCACTTATCTTGAGTAGAAGTGCCTCTGGGTTGAGGAGGTTTAATTGGAGAAAAGAAAGAATAGAATAGTTCGGATTTATCTATTTTTTCGTGTTTCATATCGCTGTTAATTGATATCGATAGTAAAATGATAAGCTCTAATTTCTAACCTTTGTTGAAAGTAAAAACGATGAGCAGCGAAGCGCTGAACGCCGGAATCAAGATGTAATTGTTGGCAATCTTGGGATTTGGCATAGTTAATCAGCCATTGCAATAGTGCTTGACCGTATCCCTGAGAACGATGTTCGTTAGCAACGATTAAATCATCAACATATAAAAATTTTCCCCAAGACAAACTTTCAGAAAGTCTAAAACCCGCGACCGCTCTAACGGTATCCTCATCTTTCAAATATGTTAAACAATAGCCTTGTTGTTCTTGTCGTCTGACACGAGTAGTGAAATCAACTTCAATTAGATGAGGGCGTAGTTGTTGCATAATGGGAAAGCAACGTGCAATTTCGACATCTGATTTGGCTAACACGATTTGAACCATAATGTCTTAAGTAAAAGACTTCAGGGAAAATGAAGTATTTATATCATCCTATTACTGATGGTTAGTGATATTATAGCCTAATTTTTAATCAATCATACTTGTATTTAATACCTAAGTAGATTGTTTATGTTGAACATTCGTAATTTAAATACTTAAAGTCATACTCTAGGATACAAGCTGGGTCTCTACAAACATAAATTAACCCAAAAATCGTGAAGTTAATTTAACAATAAAACAGCTAACGCTGATAGGTGTTTGAAATATAGCGAGAGTAAGTTAACTCAGGTGATTCAAACACTTATCAGACCGAATTTCCAACTAACTTATCAGCAAGACCAAGCACTTCAAAAAATTGCTGAATTCCTAAATAGTTCCAAACGGATGTTCGGATTATTTGGATATGCAGGAACGGGGAAATCGACCATCGTCAACTTAGTTGCAGAACAATTAGTCAGTAATGGAAAAAGGGTTGTATTTACGGCTCCAACTAATAAAGCGGTGGGAGTATTGCAACGAATGGCTGCCGAAAAGGGAGTGAGAGGAGTGGACTTTATGACCATCCATCAGCTGTTGGGATTAGCCCCGGTGAAACAGGGACAAAAGAAAATACTCAAACAAGTTTCTCCATCACTACTCTATATGTACGATACCATCTTTCTAGATGAATGCAGCATGGTGACAGAGGAACTGTGGAATATTATCCAAGAGAGAATTGCTAGTACTTTAATTATAGGCAGCAACCGACAACTCATCGTAATGGGCGACCCCGCTCAATTGCCGCCTGTAAACGAGGAGATAAACGAGAAAAAATCGCAATCTTTTAACGTAGCTGAAAAGGCTATTTTAACAGAGGTAGTCAGGCAAGGAACGGGTAGTCCGTTGTTGGAATTTGTAACTGCTTGTCGAACGGCTGTCAAAAGTAAAAAGGTATTCGAGCCATTTTCAAAGTTTAGCACAGATAAGAAGAACGGAGCATTCATAGTTAGAGAACAAACACTGTTGAAATATGCTTTAAAGAAGTTCTCTTCCAAGTTTGAACGAGACCCCGATTGCTTTCGCATTCTCTGCTACACTAACGAACAGGTTGCTTACTGGAATAGTAAAATCAGAGCTAAAGTTTACGGGAAAGATGCTCCTAAATTCGTAATTGGGGAAAGGTTGATTAGTAAAGCACCCGTGATTGCACCGGATGGGAAAACTATTACCCTACCAACTTCAACAGAGGTGGAAGTAGTTGAATTTGCAGAAGATAGATATTCGGGGTATAAAGCTTGGAATGTTAAGGTAAAAACAGAGGAGGGATATATCCGTCAAATTTACATCCTTCATGAAGATAGTGTTCGCAGATTCAAGCAAGATAATACCAGGTTGCTACGGAATGCGAAGATTAATCCCAGTTTGTGGAAAGCATGGTATAATCATTGTGAAATCTTTGCAGATATGCGTAATTGTTGGGCGATTACCGTGCATAATTCACAGGGATCTACTTTTACGGAAGTAGCGATTGACAGCAAAGATATCTGTAAAAAAGTAGCGACGAAATCCCTGTATTTCGCTCGGCTTTTTCCGACTCAAAAGGCTAAGTTCGTCAAGGAGTACAGGGACAGCGTTCGCGCTACTAATCAGCTTTATTACGTGGGGGCGAGCCGCGCTAGAAGTCGAGTTTTCGTTGTTCGATAATACTGATTAGGCTTGATAAAAAGTTGTGCGAAATACCAGGTATTTAGCAGCGGCTTATTGGTGAAAATAGTTGAAGATATGACTTAAGTATTGGTTGGTAATCCATCAACTCGCTTCTAGAGAATTCACAGTCATATTTTTTACACTAACCGCGATCGCGGTTAACGGGTGGCATAACTTTTCAAGGTGTAACCCGTGAATACCGTAGTTCAAATCCCAATAATTGACCCAAAAGCTCGCAGCGAATTTCGACAAAAATTACGGCACCATTCCTACCAAATTAAAACCAGGAAAGATTTAATTCCTCACTTCAATCGGAATTTAGTACATGGCTGGATGATGCCGATATTAGCGCAAGTAGACCGTTGTCTTTGGGGAAGATGGGATTACTGGGCGAGATGTCAAGCAATTCCGATGCACGCATGGACGCGCTGGAAAATGGAACCGATGTTAGCTTTATTAGAAAGTAGAAAAGTCGAACCATTACCCGAGTTTGTCATTCAAGAAACGTTACCAAACGAACCTATTTCCCAAATTGAATGGGAGTATTCAAGCATAGCAGAAAATATGCTGAACAATACGCTTAATTGTATTCCCAAGCATGGGGAATGGCGAACTTGGAGTGCGTGGGAATATCTAGAGTATTTCTTGAATTGGACTTTATTTGGTTTCGGTCATCCTGCCTATAAAACTTTACCGCAAGAACCAGCAGGTTGTGAAGGAGCATCGATGCGCCTTTACCAGATGTTTGATTTGTCTGCTCTTTTACTATACCCTGAAGATTATTTGGGTAGGATGTTACCCGAAATTTGCGGAAATAAGGCGCAAAGGAATGCAGGATTTTATCCAACGCCTCTAGTTGTTGGTAGCTTCATTTCCCAAGTAATTAGCGCTGACCAAACAGACCGAACTTCGAGCTTTAACGAACCTGCTTGTGGTACAGGTACTTTGATGTTGGCACAATCCAATTATTGCTTGTGCGGCATTGGTCAGGATATCGACCCAGTTTTGTTGAAATGTGCTTTGTTGCAGTTTTTTCTCTATGCACCTTGGTTAGCAATTCCGATTTGGTGGTTGGGGAAAACTGACCTCTGGCTTGGTAATAGCCTATTAGCTGAAAAACCAAAGTCAATGAATGCCGTTTATTGGTACGAGGAATGGTTTGAAACTGTTGAATATGCAGAGCAAGAGGAAAAAAGAGAATCACTAAGCTACGAAACTGTTGAAATAGTTGAACAACCAATGCAACCGGAAACAGTAATTCAAGAAATAGTGCAGGGGAAACGCAAGCCGAAAAAGAATGCAGCTTCAGCTAAACAAATGGCGTTGTTTAATTTGGAGGATTTTACTTGAACGCTTTAGTCATCAGCCCTTAGTGATGATGAAACTGCTATAAGTCGGGTTTCTTTCCTCAACCTAACATAGAACTACAAAACAATGACCGTTGATGATTGAAAAGCCGAGGGAGGGAATTGCACCCCCCAACTCACTTACAAGGCGAGTACCTCTTATAGGTAAAATCGAAGTCTTTGCACAGTTCCTATTAATTGATCTGGACAGGTGGCAAGCACTGCGATACTTTTTGACCTCGGCAAGAAATTTACTTCAGAAATTAAGCAATTGCTCTCTAAACTGAAGAAGAGTTTGTAGGACGGGTGGTTAGCATGAAAACGTACAATTCCCAAATTTGGAATCAGGGTGGAGTTAACGTTTTATCTAACTCAGTTCCTATTGTAGGATAGTGTACTACGCGGCTAGCAAGTTTGTCAAGGGTTGGGAAAAAAGATATTCTGGCTTGGCAAAAATGGAAGCGTAGACTACCCGTCCTTTTTCTTCTACGAATTGACCGGCAAAATTGTTGCCAAGCGCAGTTTTTAACCGCAATTCACAAAAGCGTTCTTCTTCTTGTACGTTGAACTGCTCAGCCGGAGTATTCGCCAACTGAGATGTTACTTTTGACTGCAATCTATGGCGGCTTTCCTGCAATTGCGATCGCAGTTGCAGCAAACTACTAGCCGCAAAAGTTACTGGCGACTGTTCCCCCAAGCTGCCAGCTTTTTGCTCTAAATACATCGCCGCCGTACCGTAGCAGAAACAAACTAAAGGCATCCACATCTCTTGGAAATAAGCCGCAGTTGGTGCAATTTCCAAACCTGCTAATTTATCGCCAAGGAAAAACAATGCGCCTATTTGTCCAGAGAGCAATTCTAACCGACTTTGGTATTGAGTTAAAAATGCCCGTTGGCGGGTGATAATTTGTTCCAAATGACCGCGAGAAGGTAAAGCAAACTGCTGATTTAGATTGCTAATAGCATTCCAAAGTTTGCTGTAATCTTTCTTTTGGCGCAGTTTCAACGCTTCCCAACGCAGCTGCACTGGTAGGATGAAAAACCACTGTTCGCGACCTTCTAAATATCCACCTTGGGATTGTTGCACGCAGCAAGCATCGTCGAACATCAGCTTTTGTCCCGCCGCAATAAAGACGGAACGACATAAGGCGTGATTTTGCGCTCCATCTTGAATGTAACCGATGTGGAGGGGAACGATCGCTACCCCTGTTTGACCTGGATTGGTTAATTCTACGTTCCCATATCCGGCAACTCGGTTTAATTTTAATCCAGATAAAGGGCCAGTGTATTTCCCATCGAGATCTTGACCAAAAATCGGCACGACGGTGAGCAATCCCGATTGCTGTGGAATGCCGCATTCGTGGGGAGAAAAGTCAAAGTTTTTGAAGGCTAATTCTTGGTTTTTCATGGTAGTTAGTTAATAAATTTAGTGAGGGTGCGTTAGGCGCAAGCCGTAACGCACCCTACTGGCGTGACACAGCAAAAACGGTGCGTTACGACGGATTGTTGAATTTAAGTCAGAGCAAAGGTTATCGCCGTCTAACGCACCCTACTCTAATGCATCAAATTAGCTGTGTCACGCCACTACCAATGTAAAATGACTACTGACTGCTAACTAAATCCAGCTTTTCTAGTAGGAAGTCGCGCAATCCAACTGAGGTTGTATTTCCATCAGCCATTGCGATTAAAGCAATCAGCAAATCTTCAAAGTCTTCTTGATGCCAGAATTCCAACTCAGGTAAATTAGTGGCGGGTCGTCGCAGGCTCAAATCGTCGTTGTTGGAAAACTTGCTGTGGCAGAAAACCACCGGCGCGTTAATCCCAATTTGAGGTAAGGTAGCGACAACTCTGGCTAATTCTCCCGGATAAACGTTTTCGTATCCATCAGAAACTATGGCGACTAAATCCGGTTGAGTTTCTAGCGCGTCAAGCAAAGCAGTGGCGATATCGGTGTGACCTTCTGGCGCGGGAATATGTCCGCTACCCCCGACTGGAAAAATTTGTAAATTCATGCAACATTTTTCCAGTACCAGTTTGAGTGCAACAGATTGGGAAATGCAGCAATATTCGCGATCGCCATATCCTTTAGTAGAATTAGAAGCATCCAAGATTAACGCCAATTTTCCAGAAAATCGCGGTAATTTTGACGCTGCTTCTTCCACGTACCGTTGTAAAGCTACTTCCAATTCAGCCGATGTTCCACCTCGGTACAGGTGAATTAATGTGGCTGAAATGTCGCCGCGATTGGTAGCAGTAATCGTTTTTGGTCGTTCTGATTGTGACTCGAACTTGGCTAAATTTTGGGTATGCGCCAATTTATATTCGCCGTTACCAGTTAAAGAATTCCCGCGCTGATAAAGTAAGGGAAAGATAACTGTAGTTCTTTCCACATCGCGAACAAATTTTAACAGGTGACGACGCAAGTACTTTTCATCTGCTAGCTCTGGTAAGGATAGCATTTTCGCACAAGCTCTGGCGACATTTTTCCCCATTGCGTGTTCCAAACAATCCACTACAGCAGGTCGCCGACAGTTGACCATATCCTCTAAATTGGGATGATTCAAAATGTAGTTGATAATCGCTTTGGATGTATGTTTGTGATTGGCTCTTACCCGTCGTAAAGCCAGAAATACTGTCAGTATTCTGTCTGGGTGCAGGATGCTGAGCAAAAAATTAGTGATGCTTTCGAGGATTTGTCGGGCATCTTTAGCCATCCCTTGGCGCGAAGTTCTTAGTAATTGAAATAATATGCGTGAGCGTCCTTGGGGAAGTACTCCTTTGGCTACTCCCATCAGCGCGTAAAGTTCCGGATTTTGCGCGTATGCACGCTGGTGACGCGATTCGTCACTCCACAGGGGTAACGTACCTTTGTGCAGGACGAAAGGCTCTCTGTGCGATCGCAAATGTTGTAGTATTGTGCCGACTGTTTGGTTTGTTGCTTCCATTGGTCTACCCCCTTGCAGCATCGCGCCGACCACCAGGTAATGAGGTTGGCTGCTAGTAATACAGTATACTACAAGTATCAAACTGGCAAGGGGGCAGTAGGGTTGAGGCTGGGTGAGACTCCTCCCGTTAGGAGGGAATTAGCCGATATTTTGGAAGTTTGGTTAACCGATAGTACAGGTCTTTGTCAGATAATTCCAGATCTACCTTCCAAAAACAGGCCATTTTTGCCGTCCTGCCACCAGAGGTGGATAATTGATCTGTTGCGTGTTAGTTGTGGTTGCTAAAGGGGAACCCTAAGTAAAGGTATAGTCACGTTTGGCAAAAATACTCTTTTAGCTCAAGAGAAAGTAATTCCCATGTCAAAAACTGCCTTAGAAACTCTTCGTCTGATTTTCAACGACCAGCCAGACCTTTTAGAAATCATCAAACTCGGAGATATAGAGTCAGAGAGACTGGTAAACAGTTTCAGGGAAAACAATGAGTTATTTGCTGCACCTGTCAATCTCTATGTGACCGGACGCACGGGTGCTGGGAAGACTTCTTTGGGAAATCGTCTGTTGGCACAATCAGTGATGGAATCAACAGGCTACATTGATTGTACAGATAGTGTAGGCTTTTTTAAACTAGCCAGTAACTTATGCTATTACGATTTACCAGGCGCTGGTAGCAATGAGAGCTATGAAAATATCAACAGATCTGCATTGTTAATGCCTCAAATTGAAGATGAATTTGCAGAACCTCCTATCACGTATATTGATCGCTTCAAAATAAAAAACTTTACTAAATGTCCTCCCCTACAAAAGCTAGAGGAAAAATATGTAACAGTTAATGAGTGGCAATTACACAGTAACCAGCAGCTAGTTGCTCCCGATGTTATTTTATACGCAATTGCACCGCATATGCAGTTTCTAAGTTCCGATAGGAAATACTTAGGACAACTGCTCAAGACTCAGAAACAACGAATTGAGCAGAATAAAGTTATTTTTGCACTTAACATTTTTCGTCTTGATGGCAAACGTATGCCCACACAGCAAAACCTTGAGGATGTGCGGAAACACATCACTCAAATTTATGAGAGATTTTACCATGATACTCCACCCATTGTTGAGTTTGATGCTCTGACAGGTGATGGAATCAATGAAATCACTGCTTTCATCTGTCAAGTTTTGCCAAAAGAAAAAATTGGTAATATTCAGCAAGTTCTTCGCAATGACTTGAAACAATTTGCTGAACAAGAGCGAAGCCTTCGCTACATGCAAACATTAATCAAGATTGCCAGTCGTTTAGCAACATATAAGATTGACTACAAAGCGGGCAACCAAGACTTACTTCAGGTAGCGGCTTCAAGCATTAGTGCTTATGGAGTTAGCACTTTCAAGAATCAAGAGGAAATTGCTCAAATCAAGGCTGAACTTAATGCTTTGATTGAGAGTGTAGTTCAGGAAACTAGAGACGACCGTACTAAATATATATCTGTAACAGAAAATATTTTAGATACAAAAGAGCTTAGCAGAGATATTCCACTTTTTGAAGAGAAGAAGGTTATAGATTATATAGAGGTAAATGAAACTAAAGTCATTCCTTTATCAAAGGTAAAAAAAATTGTCAATATGATTACTGGTATTTTGCCATTTGGAGCTAAACTATTTGACGAAAAAATAGTGAATGAAACAGTGAGGAAACCCATTGAAAGGTTAGAAAATCGGTTTGTAGGTTATGAAAAAGAAGTCATCGGCACAGTTGAGGTCGTAGTTGGACAAGTAGAAAAAATAGTTGGGAAGGAATATCTTTTGGGGGGTTATCCCGTAATTAGATTTCTATTAGGGTTAGGACTGGGAATTCAAACCTATTGCAGTCAGCCAAATCGCAGCCTACAAAATTGTTTAGAAGAAGCTGAAGTAATGCTAGAGCGTAAGCTCTTTCCTATTAAGACTCACATTGAGCAGCTAGTAGAGCGTGAAGCTGGCTCAAACGCAGAGCAAGAGCTTATTCAAACTTTAAATAAAGCCCTAGTTTAATCAGTTCAAACAATTTATGACCTTCCAATTTAATCATCCCTCCTTGTCAGCTATACGAGCTAACTTAATTATTCAAAAGTTGGTTGACTTTCCCTCGAATGTTGACAGGCTCAATATTTTCGCAACTGGTCGGACAGGAAGTGGTAAAACCACCTTGGGAAATCGCTTAATTGGGATTGATTACTTTATGCCTTCTTCAGGATATCAAGACTGCACTGATGAAATTAACTTAATTAAGTTCCCAATGGGTCTAAACTACTTTGACTTACCAGGAGTCTGTAGCGATGACAGGCTGGAAAACTATAATAGAGTTGCTCTTGGCTTAGAACAAGTGGAAGATTTTCCCTTTGTTGAGAATTTGATTTTAGCTAAATACAGCAAAGACAAAACCTCTGAAAAACAAAAATTTAGTATTTCTGAGTTTAGCTTACAGCAGTTTAAACCAGACCTCATTTTTTATCTAATTGCACCAGATAAGCAGTTTTTGTCTGTTGACTGCACTTACCTGCGAGATTTGTTACAGCAGCATTGCCAGGTTATCTATGTCTTTAATATGTTTGCGAGTAAGGAAACAAGTAGCGAACACTTTGCCAGTCCACAAAACATCTCTGATGCAGTCAATAAACTTACTAAAATTCATACTTCTGTTTTAGGTAAGACAAGTCAGCCAGTAATTGTTCAGGTCAACTGCTGGACAGGAGAAGGAATTTCCGAGTTAATTGCACGTTCGGGCGAGATGTTGGGGAGTGAGAAGGGAAGGCTGTTTGAGGAATTGATTCGCTATCAGAGTGAAAAAACACCTGATAAGTATGTCTGTCAAGTCAAGGAGGAGATATTAAGAATACTGGCACACGCTGCTTGTCAAAAGCCAGATGGCACATCAAGAAGTGGAGAAACTTTACTTGAAGATTGTCAGATTCTCTGGGAATTTATTTCGAGTTTGTTAAGTAAGCATCAAGAAATGCCTAGCTTTGTTCAGCAGGTTATCAAGGCTCAAGTCTATACGATAATAAGCCAATATACTGAACATCAGTATGAAAAAGTAACGCGGCAGATGTCTAAGCCTATATACAAATCTGTACCTGTTTTCAAAACTGTTTATGAAGAGGTTCCCGACTACAATCGTCCCATACAAGTGCCAAGATTTATCAATAAGTCTACCAGTAATCCTTTTAAAAAAATGAAGAATATTGCCAAGTATGGTTCGACTAAAAAGGAGACAGTAGTTTATGAAACTGTAGGCTATTACAACAAAACAGTAAGTCGGCAGGTACACGACGGATATCGAGAAGAATACTCACATACAGAATACTGGCAAGAAGAGACAGGAGAACAAAAACTGGTAGGAACTACTTATCAGTATTTCAGGCAAAGTGCAATAGTTTTGCTACTTGCACTTGTTCATCTGTTAATTTCTATTAGCATTAATGATTGCGAAAGCTATAAGGATGTTGAGGTAAGATATCAATCCTTATACGAAAGTTATTTTTTAAAGGTTAGTAAGTTACCAAATTTCCCTATTGAGCCGACTGAAAAACTTGTTTTCAGTATTTTATCAGCGCACCTAGAAAAACTGTTTAAAGATGATTTTGATGAGGTAGTTAGGACAGTTGCTTGTAGCTAAAGATATATTTATTTCATATAAATTATGCAAGTTGTTCTCTGGGCAGCTAGCGCTGCCCCGGTATGACAGCAATTTTAAGATAAAATATGCAAACAAAAACCCGGCCTGGTACAAGAAAGAGCCAAGTTAAAGAAAACGGCTCCTCTAAAACAAAAACTAAGGCTGATGCTACGGCTGCACGAACAAAATCTCTTACTGCGAAAAAGCCCAAAGTAGAAAAAAAACCGGAATCTCTAGTCGAGAGGAGTACCGAAGAATCAACTCCTCTTTTATCGACAGGGATGCGGCTGATTTGTACTCAAGATAATTTAGCAAATCATCTGGATTTAGTCAGCCATGCAGTGCCTTCTAAACCCACGCATCCAGTGTTAGGAAATGTACTCTTGATTGCTGAGCAAGAAACTCAGAAAGTTCAACTCAGTGTTTTTGATATGAGCTTGGGTATTCAAACATCATTTGATGCTAAAGTTCAAGCGCCTGGTGAACTGACAATTCCAGTCGGACTCTTGAGCGATATTGTCGGGAAACTTTCTGCCGGAGATATCACTTTAGTCAACCACACGCCTTTGAATACCGAAGACACTAAAGATAACAGTCAAGAGAAAGCAGAAGCAGGTCAAAATCCAGTTGCAACGCTAATCGCTACAACCGGACGCTATCAAGTTCGAGGGCTACCAACTGAGGAATTCCCGGCAATTCCTGAAGTCAATTCAACGCAAACAATTCACGTACCTGTAGAAGGTTTGAAAGCAGGACTCAAAGGGACGTTGTTTGCTACGACTACCGACGAAACCAAGCGTATCTTGACAGGTGTCCACCTCAAGATACACGGGGATACTCTTGAATTTGCGGCTACTGACGGGCATCGGTTAGCTGTTATTAGTACTGCGCTGCAAGGGTTTAAAAAGAATCAACGAAGCGAGATTGAGGAAACTTTGGAGTTGACAGTACCAGCCAAGGCGCTGGTCGAATTAGACCGAATCTTGTCTAGCCGAACATCGGTTGAACCAGTGCAATTATCTTATGATGAATCGCAGGCAATTGTGGAGTTTCGCTGGGGAGCGCAAAGATTAGTTAGCCGTTGTTTATCAGGTGCATATCCAGCTTATGAAGAGTTATTAAAGCAGGACTTCAAACAACAAATAACTTTGGAGAAAGCACCTTTGATTAAGGCTCTCGAAAGAATTGCGGTGTTGGCGGACAAGAAGGAAAAGACGGTCAGTATCCGCCTGAATAGTGAAGCTCAACAAGTGTCTTTGTCGCTGTTCAGGGAGTTTGGAAACGGCAAGGAAGAAATGACAGCCTGCATTAACTCGGATAGCGATATGTCAATTTCTTTCAACATAAAATACTTCTTGGAAGGAGTTAAAGCCATCGCTAGTTCCGCAATTCAAATGCAACTGACTCAACAGGATGGCCCCGCTATCTTAGTTCCGTTTGGGAACAAAGACAAGCCCAATATTCTGATGGATGCTAAATACTTGTTAATGCCAATTTTCAAGGAATAGTTCGGCTTAGTGAATTTGCACGCATTGAGAAGCGGAAATATTGTCTCCGCTTCTATCTGGAAAACCTGATTAAATAAAACCAATCATGTACGCAGCATTACCTCAAAAATATCGTCCGCGCACGCTATTAGAGTTAGCAGGACAAGAATACATTCAAAAGACGCTCTCCAATGCGATTAAAGCTAGCAAAATAGCGCCTGCTTATCTTTTTGCTGGGGAGCGGGGTACGGGCAAAACTTCTACGGCTCGCATATTCGCTAAATCGCTGAATTGTACTGCTACAAACAAGCCGACAGTTACGCCGTGCGGTCAATGTCAGTCCTGTCGTTCGATTGAAAAAGGCAGCAGTTTAGACGTTGCTGAAATTGATGCAGCTTCTCACAACGGAGTAGAAGATGCTCGCGCGTTAATAGAACGAGCGCATTTTGCACCTGCTATGAGTCGTTACCGAATCTTTATTGTGGATGAATGCCTCGCGGGAGATTCGTTGGTTTTGACTGATTCCGGTCTAATTCGTATAGACGACTCATCAATTGTTGGGAAGTCCGTACTCTCTTACAATGAATCGAATGGTTTATGGGAATTTAAGACTGTATTAAACTGGTTTTCTAAAGGAATAAAACCAGTTTACGAAATCAGGACAAGCAACCATGTCCTGCGGTGTACTGGGAATCATCCTATCAGGACAAGTCAAGGATGGGTAAAAGCAAAAGCTCTCAATGTGGGTATGGAAATTCTCAGCCCGAAACCCTTAAATGGCTGCGATAAAATGCCCGAATTTGCTTATATCAATCAATCGAGTACAGATTTAGAACAAATCCAATCGATTGAATTGGTTGGAGAAGAGTTGGTTTATGACATTGAAGTAGAAGACAATCATAACTTTGTGGCAAATGGGTTATTGGTTCACAATTGTCACCAACTAACTTCACAGGCTCAAAATGCGCTCCTAAAGTGCATCGAGGAACCCCCAGCTAATGTGGTTTTCATTCTGTGTACGACAGAGCAACATAAGGTGCTGGCGACAATTAGTAGCAGGTGTCAATTATTCCATTTTCGAGTGCTATCTATCAATGCAATTGTAAAGCAATTAACGATGATAGCCGAGAAAGAATCTATTACAATTGCTCAAGAAGCTAAAGTAGCGATCGCTCGCACTGCTGAAGGCGGACTGAGGGATGCTTTGCAGCTGCTCGACCAGTTAAGTTTGTTAGGAGAGGAAATTACCAGTTCCCACGTCCTGGAATTATCGGGACGGATATCGGAGTCCGATTTGGTAACGATTTTGAAATCCATTCGCACCGGCGACACGCTGAAGCTGTTGCAATTATCTCGCGAACTGATTGACAGTGGGAAGACACCGAAAGTGCTGTTAATGTCACTACTAACCTGCTATCGGGACTTATTACTGGTAGCGAATGTGCCGGATAGTTCGCATTTACTAACCAGCGGAATTTCGCACTCGACGCTGCTTGAGATTGCCGCAACTTGGGACTACGGTGCAATTAGTGCTGGTATCGAACAGCTACGCGCCTCGGAATGGCAACTTAGTAAGAGCGTGCAACCAAGTTTGTGGTTAGAAGTTTGTTTGCTGGGATTGGTGCAGGGGACTACAGACAAGGGTAATGTTGCCAAAGGAAAAATAGAAAATTGTAACGGTCGCAGTTGCTCAAGGTCGAGTCAATCCCAAAAGGTAGAACAGCAAGTTCAACCAACAGCTATTTGGGAAAAAGTGCTGTCAAAAACTTCTGAAAACAATCGCGTTCTGCTCTCGGTTGCTTCTTTAGTGGAACTGAAAGGTAAGAAAGCTGTATTAGCTGTACCTGCTAAATACTTGGATAAGTTTAACCGGAATGCGGCTAAGGTACAGAAGATGCTTTTCGGGGTGACAGGTGTTAACTATCAACTGTCTATTCAGGAGAGGAATTGATGATTAGTCTGTTAGTTGGCGATGACGTTTACGCAATTAGCAAGAAGCTCTCCGAGTTCAAAACAAGTCTTGACCCTACCTGGATAAATTTCAACTACCATCGGTTCAATGCTGAAGCATTGGAAGAGGCGATCGATTGTGCGTTGACTCGTGCATTAGGGAGGGGAAGGGCGAAGTTAGTGGTGGTAGAGGATTGCAATTTCAAACAGTTTACTGAAGAGACATTGAAGATTCTTCAGTTGATATCGCAGGTAACGGAACAGACACATTTGGTATTCGTGGCATCAGGAATTGATAAGCGATTGAAAGTGGCGAAATTTCTGCTTTCTCAAGGTAAACTGTTTGAGTTCGATCTAATTCCTCCTTGGAGAACTGATTTAATTGCCAAGGCGATAGGAACTCTGTGTCGAGGGATGGGGTTATCGCTGGATAGAAATATTATCGAGTATCTGGCGGGTGCGATTGGTAATGATTCGGCGCGTGTTGAAGCAGAACTGCACAAGCTGGCGAGTTATAGTAATGGGGGGAAGCTTAGTGTTGAGGAAGTGCGATCGCTCGTTCCTTCAACTACTCAAAATAGCCTCCAGTTAGCTGAAGCGATTCGAGAGAGCAATTTAACTAAAGCAGTCAATTTGTTGCAAGAATTGCTTGAGAAGGAGACTTTCCCGCTGGCGATTTGTGCAACGCTGATTACTCAGTTTAGAACTTGGATGTGGGTGAAGGCGGCGCTGGTGGGTGGGGTTAAGCAGGATGCTGAGATTGCTAGAATCTGCCAAATCGCTAATCCCAAACGGGTATACTTTCTCAAACAGGAAGTAGCTTCCACAACCCTGAAGTCTCTTTCGTCAGCGGTGTCAATGTTACTCGATCTAGAGGCTTCCCTCAAACAGGGACAGAAAGGGGTCTTCATACTGCCTTCAATACTAGCAATTACCAAACTTTTCGCTCACAAGAAGGCAAGATTAGTCAGGTAGCGTCAGCTTACATTTGACTTTTCACGAAAGGTGTAAAAAGGGATGGTTGGCGGAAAACATATTAAAACATTCGCGAACCATTCTTACTTTTCACGGTAAGTGTTGAAACCCACTTCCAAAATAGGTTTTTTTCCTACAGCCCAATTTTCGTTCGCTTTGACTTTTGGTTTTGACCACTCTCTGCTTATTCAAATATTGTTAACAGGAACAATCAAACCTTGCAAATCGGCAGGCGTAACATTCAAAGCCAAACCCACACCCACACCGTTACTCAGTTCAATCGAAGTGCCAGTAATAATTCCATCTCGATTCGGGTCAATATCCACACCCGTTATCAACTCAAATGCCCACCGGATATATTCAGGATTCAAATTTGTAATATCAAACAAGCCACTATTGATTAGAGCCTGCAAATCTGGATTATTTACTAGCCTGGGGTCGTTCAAGGCTTGACTCAGGGGGACATTTTCTTGTCTAAGTACCAAATCGGCTGCGGTCAATCCCCCGGTTATCCCAATGCGATCGCTAAACCGATTAAAATCCAAAATCAAATCAGCATTGGCTGGATCGACTAAAACCGTATCCGGTCTGAGGACAAACAAATCGCTACCATTCCCTCCAGTCAGCACATCCGCGCCAAAATCGCCGATTAAAGTATCGTTCCCATCATCACCGTATAAAAGATCCGTCCCTTTGCCCCCTCGAATCAGATCGTTTCCCGCACCTCCGTAAACGTAATCATCGCCCAGATTACCGTTGAGGTTGTCATTCCCATTGTCCCCCCACAACATATCTCGATCTTTACCACCATAGATGACGTCGTCGCCACCGCCGCCTAAAATCCTGTCATCGCCTTGGTTGCCGTTGATAACTTCAGAGTCAGACGAACCTTGGATGGTATCGTTTCCAGTTAAGCCCAGCAGTCCAATTGGTAGACCCGCCAGAAGCCCAGGGGTCATATTAAAACTGTCATTGTTGGGAGTAAGGGCGTAATAACCATCGGGGGAAGGGCCACCAGTCATCGTCATATCCTCTGTGCGCGTTAGTTCCAGTGTAACCACGTAAGTTTTACAGCAGCAAGTATGTAAAGTGTTACTCGTAAAACACTAGGTGGCACTGTTATGGTGTATGCTGCCTTTAGCATCAAGTTGCCTGGAGCCAATGGTGCTTGTAACACTTGCAGAGCATAGAATTTCGCTAGCCAACAAGAGGAATTTCAGTGGACTAAAAATCGTGTATCTGTATCGAAAGTTGCGGTGTAGTTGTTCGATCTTATCAGTAATCTTGGCAGTAGAGGCGATCGCGCCTGAAGTAGCGGCTCAAACAGCCAATATATCTGGCTTGCAGTCAGAAACGATTCTGTCTCAACTTCCCAACCCGATTATTCCTAAAACTCCTGAGCAACCAACACCCACACCACCGCCTATTCGGGAAGAACCGCTTCAGCCATCGTCGCCGACACCTACTGCACCGGAAAGGTTGCCCGATATCCCAGGAACGATGAGGGTTGAGAGATTTGAATTTATAGGCAGCACGGTATTCAGCGACGAAAAATTAGTTGAAGTTACCAAAGGTTTCATAGGCAGAGAGATTACTTTTGCCGAACTGTTGCAGGTAGAAGCAACAATAACCAAACTCTATACAGATGCGGGGTATGTCAACTCCGGTGCTGTCATTCCATCTGACCAAAACATCTCCAGACAAGGAAATATCGTCAAAATCCAGATTATTGAAGGAAGTATTGAAAATATTAGGGTAACCGGCACTCGGCGACTTTCTCCTAACTACGTGCGTAGTCGTTTAGCTATTGCCGCCACCCGCCCTCTAAACACCAACCGTTTGTTAAGGGCATTGCAACTATTGCAACTTGACCCTCTGATTAGAAACATATCTGCTGAACTATCTGCCGGGTCGCGACCTGACCGGAGCTTGCTGGAAGTAAGGGTAACAGAGGCAGACTCGTTTAACGTTGAATTCTTTGCCGATAACGGTCGTGCGCCCAGTGTAGGTAGCTTTCGGCGCGGCATCCGCATCAACCAACGCAACTTGGTGGGGTTTGGAGATGGCTTGGGTGTCATCTACACCAATACCGATGGCAGCAATGCTTTGGATCTCAGCTACACAATACCTTTTAATCCCCGCAACGGCACAATTAGAATGGCAGGCGGACTAACTTTCACAGAGGTCATCGAACCGCCTTTTGACCTGGCAGATATTACTGGAAATTCTCGCTACTACGAACTGACTCTCCGCCAACCTATCATTCAAACCCCCACCCAAGAATTCGCTCTTGGTTTAACAGCATCTCGACAGGAAAGCGAAACGACGCTTTTGGGCGAAAATTATCCTCTGTCGCCAGGGGCAGATGATGAAGGGCGTACCCGCATCTCTGCTATCCGGTTTTTGCAGGAATATACTCAGCGTAACCCTAGAGAAGTCTTTGCAGTCCGTTCCCAATTTAGTTTAGGAATTGGTGCGTTTGACGCCACTATCAACAACTCTGCGCCCGATAGTCGCTTTTTCGCTTGGCGGGGACAAGCGCAGTACGTGAGACTTTTAGCACCTGAAACCTTGCTAGTACTTCGTTCTGACGCGCAACTGGCAACGAGGGGGCTAGTGCCTTTGGAACAGTTTGGTTTGGGGGGTTTCCGCAGCGTGCGAGGATATCGCCAAGATGCGCTATTGACGGATAACGGTGTTCTGGGTTCGGCAGAGGTTCAGATCCCGATTTTCCGTTTACGCAGACAGCGAGGGGTGTTGCAAGTTATCCCGTTTATTGATTTTGGCACGACTTGGAATAGTTTAGGCAGGGATAATCCAGACCCAAATACCTTGCTGGGCCTTGGTTTAGGCGTACAATGGCGGCAGGGAGAGCGCTTTATTGCCCGTTTCGAGTATGGCCTTCCTTTGCTTGAGATTGATGCGCGAGATAGAACGTTGCAAGAAAAAGGTTTATATTTTTCTGTAGAATATCGCCCCTTTTGAGGTAAGGAGCAAGATGAGGAAACAGTTAATTCAGATAACATTGCAACTGACTGGGAGTATGGCTCTTGGCTGTCTTCTCTCACCTGCGGCAGGGGCGCAAATTACCTCGGATGGGACGCTATCAACTAACGTTACTACTTCAGATGGGATTAATTTTACTATCAATGAAGGAAACCGAGCTGGGGGGAATCTTTTTCACAGCTTTCGAGAGTTTTCTGTCCCGACTGGAGGGTCAGCTTTTTTCAATAATGCGGCGGATGTGCAAAATATTTTTAGTCGGGTGACAGGGGGAACGGTTTCTAATATTGATGGATTAATTGAAGCAAATGGAGGAGCTAATTTATTTTTGATTAATCCCAGCGGAATTATTTTCGGTTCTAATGCGCGATTAAATATTGGGGGTTCGTTTTTAGCCACAACTGCAAGTAGTTTGCTTTTTCCTGAAGGGGAGTTTAGCGCTGTCGAACCGCAAACTTCCTCGCTGCTGACTGTGAATCTTCCCGTGGGATTGAGATTTAGGGAAAATCCCGGAAATATTATCAATAAATCAGTTGCAACCATTGTTACAACTAATGGTGGTAGTTTACCTGTTGGCCTCCTAGTTCCTACAGAGAATACCTTAGCACTCATAGGCGGTAATGTCACATTAGATGGCGGTTTGTTGGTGGCTCCAGGCGGTCGAGTTGAATTAGGAGGATTAGCCGAACCCGGAATAATTGCTTTAGAAACTAATAACAACAGCCTGCGCTTGCGTTTTCCCGAAAATGTGGCGCGAAGCAATGTATCTATTGCAGAGAAGGCTATAGTGTTTGTGGCTGGAACAGGCGGGGGAAATATTGCGATTAATGCCCGGAATTTAGATGTTTCGGGAAACAGTCAAATTGCGACCGGAATATTTTCAAATCAAGGGTCAGCAGAGACGAAAGCAGGAGATATTGAAATTAATGCGACAGAAAATGTGAAAATAGATAATAGTTTGATTACTAGCAGGATTTCAGATGGGGCAGTGGGAAATGCTGGAAATATAATAATTAATACTGGCTCTTTGGTTCTGACCAATATTGGTCAGATAAACTCCATAGTTCGCGGGCAGGGAAATACTGGTAACATCATTATTCAGGCGAGAGATACAGTTTCTGTTTCCGGACAAAATCAACGCTCGGATGATAATAGTGCGATATTGACTACATTTAAGTCGGGTTCAGTGGGGAATACGGGTGAAATTCAGATTACCGCTAGATCTCTTTCTGTAACGGATGGTGCTGTAATAGGTACGGCAACACAAGGAAGAGGAAGTACGGGAAATATAATCATAAAAGTAGCTGAGTCTGTGTTGTTATCAGGGATAGCACCCACTAGAATATCGACAGAGACCCTATCGCAGTACTCTGGAAATTCAGGGCAGATTACAATCGAGGCGCGATCGCTTTCCGTCTCTGGTGGCGCTCAAGTATCAACCAGCACTAGCGGTCAAGGAAATGCTGGCAATATTCGCATTGACGCAAAGGATTCAGTTACTCTTAGCGGCAGCGATCCAATTTCAGTTACTCTTAGTGACGGCACTTCGATTCAGGGTGAATCTAGCGGGTTGTTGACCAGCACTGAAGTACTTGCCCAAGGAAAAGGTGGTGACATTAGAGTGACTACAGGTAGTCTCCGTGTCCAAGATGGGGCTGTTTTGAGTGCTAGAACTAGAAGCAGCGCGAGGGGAGGTGATATCAACGTTGAAGCAAATACCGTTGAAATAACGGGTGGCGGACAACTGTTAACCACTGCTTTCAATATTGGCGATGCGGGAAATATCGTCGTTAATGCAAACGATCGGGTGACGATTGCTGGAAGCGATCGCACCAATTCTAACCGACTGACAAATGACGGAAATGCCAGTGGCATTTTAGTGCGATCGCAAATAGGAGTACCAGACGCCGGAGATGCAGGCACGATAGTAATTAATACGCCAACTCTGCGTTTGGATGACCAAGGTACTATTACTGCTGCTAGTGCTTCGGTTAATGGTGGGGATGTTATCTTGCGGCAGCTTTCGTTACTGGTTATGCGGCGTAACAGTAGCATATCTGCATCGGCTGGAACGGCACAAGCGGGCGGAAATGGGGGCAATCTCAATATCGACACTGGGGTATTGGCTGCTTTGGAAAATAGCGATATCGCAGCTAATGCCTTTGAAGGCGATGGGGGTAGGGTTGATATCGCGGCACAAGGGATTTTTGGCACTCAATTTCGCCTACAAGAAACTTTACAAAGCGACATTACCGCCAGTTCTACTTTTGGGCGTCAGGGGGAGGTAACGCTAAATACGCCAGATGTTGACCCTAGATCTGGGTTAGTTGAATTGCCGGAAACTGTTGTCGATCCGGATGCGCTTATTGCCCAAAATCCCTGTACTTTGGGCAAAGCGAGTGAATTTATCGTCACGGGACGGGGCGGACTTCCTCCCAGTCCTAGCGAGGCACTATCGAGTAGAACTGTGAGAGTCGGCTTAGTGGAACCGGTTCAACCTACGGCAACTGCTGCGGTTACGTCGCGCTCTTCTCGTGCCGCTGTGCCTCCTATTGTGCCAGAGGAGGAGGGGCAATTGTTAGACCAAGACGGTTTTGTGCGATCGCAAGAGCCTATTCCTGCCCAAGGATGGATACGCAATGAAAAAGGTGAGGTGATTCTGACATCCTACGACCCTACAGGAACCGGAGCCAACCGTCTAAGATCGAACCCGCCAACTTGTCCTGTGCGTTGAATTAGCTAAACAAGGAAAAATTTCTCTGTTTTGAATTGACAAATAAGGCAAAGTGTGGTGAAAAATAAACTCAAGTTCGAGCAGATATTACAGAGTCATAAACTTAAGCAAAATTGGCTTTGGGCTGTTAAAAGATTTTACAAGTGGCGATTGCTTATCCTAGCAGTTTTGTTATTTATATTGTCGCTGGGAGTGCCATCGGTTTTTGCTAAGGTTTCTGCACAAACTTCTATCGTCCAAATTCAGCCGCGTGGACTACAGTTGGTGCAACAAGCTAAACGCAGCTACGAAAGTGGAGAGTTTGGACAAGCAGCAGCTATCTGGCAGCAGGCGGTTTCTATTTTTGCAGCCCAGGGTGATATCCTCAACCAGGCGATGGCTTTAAGTAATTTATCCCTAACTTATCAGCAACTAGCAGAATGGGATAAAGCAGAGCAAGCGAGCGCAGAAAGCCTGAACCTTCTCAAAAAAGAGGAAAGTACGCCTGAAAAAATCAGAATATTGGCTCAATCTCTCGATATTCAAGGACAATTACAATTAACAACAGGACAATTAGAAACGGCTCTGGAAACTTGGCAACAAGCTGCTAATACTTATCAACAAGTGGGGGAGGGAGAGCGGATGGCACAAAGCTTGGTCAACATTGCCCAAGTTCAGCAAGAATTGGGGCTTTATCCTCGCTCTTGCAAGACGCTACTGCAAGCTTTAAATCTTGAAAAGATAGTAAATTGTAATGCATTAGCTAAGCCAGATGAATCTGAGGGAAAAAAACAGGAATTATTGCTTTCAACTCTGCAACAATTACCAGATTCGTTAATTAAAGCTACGGGGTTGCGATCGCTCGGTGATTTCTTGCGTATGGCAGGGAATTTAAACTTATCAGAACAAGTGTTGCGGGTAAGCTTAGAAGTCGCTCAAAGATTGGTTTATCCGGAAGATATCAGTGCTGCATGGGTAAGTTTAGGCAACAATTTGCGCGTTCAAAAGAACAAAACAGAAGAGGCATTAGAAGCTTATCAAAAAGCGTCTGAGCAATCTACTTCATCTGTAATACGATTCCAATCTCAACTCAATCGATTGAGCTTGCTACTGGAAAAAAAACAATATTCTAAAGCCCAAATGCTTTGGAGCGAAGTTGAGGAGCAAATCAAATACTTACCTTCTAATCGAGCAGGAATTTATGCTCGGATTAATTTGGCTCAAAGCTTGTTATGTTTAAAACAGCTTGGACTTAAGAACGAAAGACCAGAGTTATCGTCACCACTCGTTCAGCAATGTTACACTTCAGAAGAAGAAGTGGCAAAGAATGCGGAATTACCGCCTGCAATAGATCTCTCATGGTCAAAAATTAATAATAAAATTGATGAAATTTTGACAGTTGCTATCGAACAGGCTAAAAACCTCAAAGATCAACGAGCTTATGCTTATGCCTTGGGATATCGGGGTGGACTATACCAACAGATTGGAGATTTGTCTTTAGCCGAAAAGTTCACCAGAGAAGCCTTGAGCCTTACTTCTTCCTTTAAAGTACCGGATATTGCCTATCGCTGGCAGTGGCAGTTGGGACGTTTACTCCAAGCTCAGGCAGAGGAAAAACGCCAAAGCCAGAATGCAGATCCAGAAGCGATCGCTGCTTACACTTCCGCCTTCAACACGCTTCAGTCCCTACGCAGCGATTTGGTTGTGATTAACCCAGAAGTTCAGTTTAATTTTCGGGATAGTGTAGAACCCTTTTATAGAGAATTTGTCGAAGTGCTTTTGCAAGATGAAAAGCCCAGTCAAAAGCAACTAGAGCAAGCGCGCGACGCAATTGAAGCGTTACAGCTAGCTGAACTTGACAACTTTTTTCGCGAAGCTTGCGTGGTAGTCAAACAACAGAAAATTGACGAATTTAACTCCAAGTCTGCGGTGATATATGCAATTATTTTGAAAAACCGCATAGAAGTTATTCTCTCCTTACCTAAACAAGAACTACGTCGCTACTCAACTCGTGAAGTCCAGAACATTGAAAATATCCTAAACGAACTACGTAAAAAGTTAAGAATACCTAGACCTTCCGACCAAGTTAAAGAATTATCTAAACAGGTTTATAGTTGGTTAATTAAACCGCTTGAAGAAGACCTCAAAAAGCACCAAGAGGTTAGAACATTGGTGTTTGTGTTGGATGGTTCGTTACGAAATATTCCAATGGCAGTACTATACGACGAATCTGAACACAAATATCTGATAGAGAAAAAATATGCTCTTGCTTTGACACCTGGGTTGCGGCTACTAAGCCCAAAAAATTTACCGAGACAGAAATTAGCAGTTCTAACAGGTGGAGTGAGTGAAACACGAACAATTGGAGATGAAATGTTTCCCGCACTTGAAAATGTAGAAATAGAATTAAGGCAAATTCGCTCTGTGGTGCATAGAGGGAAAGACTTGTTGAATCCAACTTTTACTAAAGAAAGTTTCTTAAAAGAAATCAAATCTGATACTAAATTCTCAATAGTTCACCTGGCAACTCACGGGGAATTCAGTTCCAATCCTGAAAAAACTTTTATTCTTACCTATGATGAACTACTAAAAAGAAAACAGTTGAATGAATTACTCAAAACGAGCGGCGAAAGAAAAGACAGAATTATTGAATTACTTGTTCTGAGTGCCTGTAAAACAGCTGAAGGAGACAAACGAGCAACTTTAGGATTAGCTGGGGTAGCTGTACGAGCAGGAGCACGCAGTACACTGGCAACATTATGGCGCGTGAGCGATCGCTCTACTGCCGAAGTCATGGTTAAATTTTATCAGGAATTACAAGATCCCAAAGTAACTAAGGCAGAGGCACTTCACAAGGCTCAGCTTGACCTATTTTCTAAAGAAAATCGTCCTTATTTTTGGGCACCTTATGTTCTGGTGGGAAATTGGCTTTAACATTCGGGATAATATCGCCAAAAAAAAGAGCAACTTTTGTTTTCAGGGTGGGAGCACTGAACCAGCTATTTGCTCTCGCTCAAGCTCCTCCAACCCCATAGCTCTTAGTAATTTAACCCAGTCATTTGGACGGCGGCGGATTTCAGCTAAATTTGTTGTAGCATCATACCAAATGCCATTATCAATGTAAATAGCAATTTGCTGACTTAGGGTAGCTGTCTTTAACTGAGTTTCCAGATCCGAACTAAGAGTAACTCGTTGCACTAATCCCTCGTGGTGAACAAAATTATCGTCAGATGATTGTTGAGTTTGGGAATTACAGTATATTGTCACTGTCCACCGATACTGAGTGTTAATATTTAGAGGAGCATTTTCGGCGGGGATTATAATGCTAACAAACCCCGGTATTTGAGGAAGTTTGAAAGAAGTCTGGTAAATAGTTTTCTTATTTGTTAAGTCTTCTAATGAAAATTCTCCTGAGGCAACATCATTGGATTGATAAGGGATATAAAACCAAAAACTTGGGCGTTCGGCAACTGTTTTTCCTGAGAAATTAGATGCAGTACCAGGCAACAAGGGAGTAAAAGGTACGTTGTTGGAGAGTTTGCTTAAAGCTGTACAAGAACTGCGAGTTCCTGCTGGTTTCCGTGTAGTGGGGCCATCAGTAACAGGTGGTCTCGGGG
Source organism: Cyanobacteria bacterium UBA11371 (assembly GCA_003486305.1). GTDB lineage: Bacteria > Cyanobacteriota > Cyanobacteriia > Cyanobacteriales > Aerosakkonemataceae > Microseira. Next base: position 20,228 of record DNGJ01000472.1, on the reverse strand, counting down.
GGTCAGAAGCCAGTAATATGTTTGGATAGAGCTTTACTTGTGCTGGGGTTAGCCAGCTGGTAATGTCGATAAGTGCTAGTGCGATCGCTCTGGTAGGCTTTATCATCATTTTAGTTTAGGTATAAATGCTTACAACAAACGTTGATTTTGAGATGTAGTATAGATTACTAAACTTGCGCCAGTAGTCGCTAATGCTAATACTGAAGGAATAAATGGTAACAAAATACCTGTTGTCAATAAAAAGAAATAGCAAATTCCGCCCAACACAAAGACACAGCAAGTTCCCCCTAATACAACGAGTGCTGCTCTATTAGAAAGTTGCAGGCGTTGTAATGAATGAGAGCGCCAAGCGAACACACCTCCTAGTATACCCCCCACTACAGAGCAACCCAAAATACATAAAAAATCACCCCACTGAGGCAAAAACCAGAGTAAAGGTCTAGAATTCTCAACAGCACTGAGAATCTGACTCACCATCTGGGTGTGAAGCACGACCCCTCGTATTTCTTGGTTGAAAGGGGTATTAAATTCATCTTTTACTCTTGGGTCAGTCACACCAATCAAAATAATTTTACCCTTGATCAGGTCTGAGTTTACCCGGTTGTTCAGGACATCTGTCACTGGAATTGTTTTTGCAATATTTTTCAGGTATTTCTGGGAGCGGTAGTTCAGAAATAATTGAAAGCCTTTTGGGTCAACTTTTTTTTGATAAAAACCTGTATTATATGTCAATGATTTTAAGTCATAATTCCCTAGTATCCAATGTTGTGGGTCTTTAAAATTTAGTGTAATTTTACGAGCATTCAGATATCGGAATGCCAGTTGAAAACTGAGTGAATAGAAGGCAGGACAAGGAGATTGTTCTGGAGGTTTAAAAGCTAAAAGATGGCGACGGACAATGCCATCAGTATCTACTACAACATCACCAAAACCCGCACGGTTTTCGGGGATACCAGGAGGAGATGCAACCCCATCTGGGATAGCGGCAGAAGGCACTATACATACAGGAACTATATGTTTGTTTTGCTTTAGGTAATTAACTAACTCAGCCTGCCCCTTCCCAATTGGTTCATCTCGATAAATATCCAAACCAATAACTTGCGGTTGATGCTCATCTAGTTTTTTCAAGAGACGAACTATTGTTTTATCTTGCAAGGGATATTCGCCGTTTAATTGACGAATATCATCTTTCGTTAGTTCAACAATTAATAAGCGCGGATCTGGTTTTTCATAGGGTCGCAGTTGCATGAATTTGTCAAATGCACCTAGTTCTATTGGCTGAATTATCCCCAACCATCGCAATACCATCACAAAAGCACTAATTACTAAACTCGTCTGAAATAAAATCTTTACTGGCGGTTTCGGTGGGGAAAGTCCTATTTTTTCGGCAACCCAACTCTGGTCAAAAACAGACTGATAGATGCGGTTATAAACTCTTAAATATCCCTGTTGGTTGACTATCAAGCCTGATAGCTGTAATTCTAGGTATTCGGAACTGTCATCGGCTTTAATTTTACCCCATGTCAAAATTTTCCGATATAGCTTTTGCAATTTCTCACTAGACCGACATTTTATCATAATACGATCGCGTATTGTCCTCAGATGCTCTGGCTCATCCTGAAATTCCCAATTTTCAATCAAGCGCGTTCGCACTAGCTGCTTAACCCATTGAGCTTCACCCCCAGCAGGAATATAGTCTGAAGAAGTTACAATCATCTGACACAGTTTTTGGGTAAGAAACGGTTGACCCCCCGTCCAATAAAACACCTCTTGCAACACTATCTGGGGATTGCTGATTTTCCCCACCAATCCCTGAACTAGCGGTTGAGCTTCATTGAGCTTAAAGCTACTGAGTTCAATTTTTTGACAAATATTAAAAGGTGTGCAACTTTTGTTCTTAATCAAATCGTATGGTGTTGCTGCTCCCAATAGCACAAATGTGATGCGTCCATATTTTTGTTGGTTAGCACGTTTTTCATAGCAATCTTGAATCAGGGCGAAAAATTCCTCTGTCGGAAAACTTAAATTAAGAATACTGTCGATTTCATCCACAAAGATTACAATGTTTTCGCTAATCTCTACTAGCAGCACTTTTTCTATAAACTTACCCAATCGCTGTACCGGAGAGAGATCGTCGTGTTCGCGCAACCAGCTACGTCGATCTACTTTTAACTGGAAACTGTCTACAAGTTCTGCAATCATGCCTCCATACCATTGCTGGGGTGTAATCTCCTGGCTACCAATTGCATTTAAATCGATGCAGGCACAGGCGATTTCTTCAGCTTGTAGCTTGTACATCGTCTTTACCCGCAAGCTAGATTTACCTGTCTGACGGGAATTCAATACATAGCAAAATTTTCCAGCCTTCAAAGCTTTATACAGATCGCCGTCTGCCTGTCGCACAACATAAGAGGGCGCATCAAATGGTAGACTTCTTCCAACCTGATATTCGTAGGCAAAGTTTGGTTTTGTACTCATCAGGTGTTACCTAAGCGATCCCGGAAGTACTGACAGTATAAATTACAGCGAGGTGCGACATCATTACCTTGCCACTTCACTAGCCCTCTACTGTATAACTGATAAGATTGTATAGACTCCAATCGTACACTTGTAGTTGCAGTAACTACCCTTTTAAGTGCTCCAATCAATTCTGGACGCTTTTGCAAATCTGAAAGTTGTTCCCGCAAATGGTTACTATAAATTCCCGATTCTGTGGTCGCTGTTTCCAAAAATTGCGCTAACGTCATGTCTTTATGATTTTTGAAGTGGTCGAGAGCTTGCTGTACCAGATAGGGATGTCCTCCTACCATGTTCATTAGTTGTTCGACTTGACTTGCATTCCAATCTAGTCCATACTGCTTAGCTAAATTTTGCACCTGTTCGTTTGTAAATTCTGGCAACTCTATCGGCGATCCCACGTTAAACGGGGATGGATAAATGTTTAATGGTATATAAACATCAGTTGAATATACTATTACCAATCGAAAATTTTTCCAGATATTGCGGATATTGGCCTCATCATACCAAGCTCGCAGCATTCCTAAAAAATCTTGGGAAACTTTTTGATAATGAAAAATTTCATTTACATCATCTAAGCATAAGGCTAGTGGACTGTCGGCTGGAGGCAATAAATATTTCTCAAAGTATTTTTTGCAGCTAACTTTACTGCCTAGATCATCTGCTTCCCACTGGTCATCAAATCGGATACGTAATTTTAGCTCCTCACTTACATTACTACAAAGCCACCGTAAGAGTCTATCTAGGTTGGTGAAATGTGTTTCATCCGCTAGTCTAAAGCTTAGCCTGACAGTTCGGTAGCCCTGAAGAGCCACCCGCTCAAAAACTCTATGTATGAGGGATGTTTTGCCAAACTTGCTTGGAGCTTTGATTCGGAGCAAGGCACCTGGCTTCAAAATCTCTTCGTAACAGCGCTCTTCGATGGGGAGACGCTCTACATAAAAGATAGAATCCATAGGTAGTTTACCTGCTGAAAATTCTGGCTTTTCTATAGCCAGTGGTCTGCCATCCGGGCTTGGTTTGGTAAGCGTCATGACTGGTAATGCCTCTAATGAGTCATTTGATGCTGGCAAGTGGTCTTCTGTGCTAATCGCCTCTGGGGTAGTCGAGTTTTTATTCAATAAGTATTTTTTTTCCCAATGCCGTTTTAGTGCTTCCTTAAAATTATTTTTTGATATATTCTCTTCTCCAAGAGCCTTCTTAAGTAAATTCCAAAAATTGTAAGCTAAATCCTTGCTAACGTAGGCAGTACTCCAATGATTTTCTAAAGCAATTACTGCATATTCTTTTTTCTCCCAAGCTCCTTTTAGCACAATTACTTCATTATCTGATAAGCGTCTATTAGCAAAAGATGATATCGCTTCATTTGCGATTTCGATAGCTTGATCAAGTGTAAAATCCATAGGTAATAAGACTTTAATAGTGAAATATTGACAGAGAGACAAGGGTAGGGCTTTTCCCAGATACTTGTCCCAAATATAATATTAACATATATTTGGATTTAGGATATCTTATTGCTAATAACTTCAATATTTTTTTTGATTAAGCTGAAAAAAGCTGAATAAATCAGAACAGGTTAAGGCAGCGATAGTTCAAAAAATTTTTGAACTCCTGAAGATACCAGAACATTATTTTTACGAATTTAACTAATATAAAGGTAGAAAATTTGACTCAGAGGGCGGCAGACTTGCGTACTATACGTAGAATGCAAATCATTTGAGTCAAGCGCGATCGCTCTTGAAGGCTCGACGATATTGGCTGCTTAAGTTTAATTTTTCGCCCGCCCTTGCAATCGCGCCGAGTAACTAGCAAGTTGAGTTAAATAATAAACTCTTCTATCAAGGACAAAGCATGGATCTTGATCTATATCCTTACTGAGCGTAGTATAGCTGCTGTTATAGGAGGAACTTTTTATTATGAAGTGGGAAAAAGAAACGCAATCAGATTTCTACTACCCAGAGCCTAGCAGTAATTTACCATCATCAAAAATTAATTCAGTGAACGGGAATCGTCCAAAAATTATCGCTCCATCAGACTCGCAAGGATGGCGAGATGCCCCCCTAGATGTTAAATTTCACGAACATCGCAAGTCTTACTTTCTAACCGGCACGATAGATTTTATGCCAATCGAGCTGGTCGCCAGGATGGCATCTGAAGGTAAAGTTTTTACTCCAACTCAGGCTGAGCTAATTATCCAGCAAATTGAAGATTCAAACGCTAAAATTGCTAAACTGGTGCCTCAAATTCACTCCGAGCTAAATTATGCCAATAGTTCCCATTTTCAACTGGATTTAGTTTATTCATTGCTTCGGCAATTAAACAAAGATGCTTGTGTTTTACTTGAGGTTGTAAAAAATAACGTTTTGCCATTTTTCCTGCTAGCTAACCCCGAACAAGCTAAAAAACTTCAAGCCAGCCTGTCTGATCTGTCTTACGCAACTCAATACCTGCTAGTGCGGCTTCATATAGACATTGCAGGAGTGAAGTCAATTGGCGAACACAGCTTACATCGCTGCATGAATTATCTGCAGACGATGAGCTATGCATCTCAGACATTATCAGAGTTTGCCAAGCAAACTATCCTTGCTCGCGTTCCCTTCTACCAATTTTCTGAGGAGGCTGATACCAATGTTTAACAAACCAGAAAACAGGATAAATACGAAGCATTTTCCAAGAGAGAAGCTAAATTATAAAGATTTCTCCAATGCTTACAAGCTTGAGCGACGCAATTTTAAGAATGTTGTCTTTTTTGGTATACCCTTTAAAGAAATTGACCTGCGAGAACTCTCTGTTCAGGGTGCTGACTTTCGCTTTGCGAGTCTTGAAGGTGCTGTTCTTGCAGGACTTGATTTAACAGGAGTTAATTTTAGTGGCATGTCATTAAGTCGATGTGACTTGAGAGGTTCAATCCTTTATCAGAGCAAGATTTTTGGAGCGAATCTAGATGGTGCTTTATTAAACTCTGTCAATCTTGCCCAAGCCAATTTGACCAACACGATTCTATCAGGAGCAGATCTCGGAGATGCCAATTTATCTAAGGCGATTTTAGTGAATACCAACCTAGCTTGGGCTAATCTCAATTCAGCCAATTTACAAGGTGCAAATTTACAAGGCGCAAATCTATACGGTGCTGATTTGTACGGAGCCAATCTAAATAAAGCAAAGACAAAAACAGCAAATATCAAGGCTGCAAGACTCCCAGTATAACAGTAGAAGGAAGGTATACATTATGAATGAAAAACCCAAACATGTAGTGAAAGCGTATCAATGTCATGTTAATGAAACCATTCCTGCAACATCAAAACCCACCCACCCCCTTAATGCACGGCAGCAGTTGCTGAAAGTGGTAGAAGATTTGTTTATTGGAGATTCCAAACAATATTATGGGGATGCTTTTGTCACTCCGAAATTACAACGAGCCAGTACCGTCACTCACGGAGTAGCTGTAGCAGCTAATTTGATCAACGTGCTGACGGCAGCACCCGTCATTTACTTCGGTTTTCGCAGTTTGGGACTCTTTGGCTTAGGACTGAGTGCTTTACTCTCCGTAGCAGCTTTGCGAATCTCTAACAAGACAGCAGAGGCAGCTGCTGCTTCTGCAAAAGGCAATCGTGGCTGGTCAGATACGGGGTTAGTCTCGTTTGTGGCAATGAATGCTCTGTTGACTATCATCTCTGGCATTGGCGCGGAACTTCTGACAAATGGCTCTGTGTTGAGCCACCAATTAGCCAATCAACTCATCCAGAAGCAGAGCGAGAAGATTGAGCAAATTCAGCCAGACAAGAGCCTGTACGAGGCAGCTGAGAAGCAGTGTGCCGCGCTTGATAAAGCTTTGCGGGAACTGCCACAGGGACATCGCGATCGCGAGCGTATCTACGTACAAGCATACGGGACATGGGCAGAACGGGAAAAAGATTGGACAGGCGTGCCCTATCCTCAAATTCCTCGTTGTATTTTGAGCGATATCAATCGAACAAAAGCCAATGCTCTTGTGCAGAAGCAGCGTGAGGAGTGGAACAAGAAACTTGCCAGCAGACTTGAAAGTGGTAATGACTTACAGTTTGTGCAGCAGGTGCTGCCCGATGTCTATACCAAACACTTCGCAGAAGATGGTGAAATTCGCTCTGGAACGGAGTCAATTGCCTTAGCTTACGACAGCTTTTTCGGTCGCTTGATCGGCGGTGATTTCAGCAACATGGGTCAACTCGGGTTTTCTTTGTTCATGTTTTTGCTTTCCGTAGTGACCAGTGCGGGAGCCTGTCTTTTGATGATTGCCCACGTGCATCGGCGAGATACCCAACTCTCCCACAACGACGGAGTTAGAGCGGCTATCCTAGAACATTTGAATTACCTGGAATTTCAGGCATTGCCTACTGAAAGATCCCAGCCAAATCCTGAGCGTGCAGCTTTTTCCCAAACTGCGAAGACATCTCAAGCAACTCAACCTTCTGCTTCATCTGCTCGCACTTCTGCCAGAAGTACATTTGAGTCGGCGAACAGTTTTGCTCGTCATCAAGCTCCCGCCGAACCACAAACTCAAGCTGGCAAACAGACTGATTTTTCTCGTCAAGAGAGCAGCAATCCCGGTCAACGCACAGTTTGGCCCGCCTCGGATTAATTCTCCATTCCTCAGGCGGTATTCCCCAGGCGGTTCTAATAACCGAGCGATTTTTGAAGGAGCGTTTTTGATTTCTGTAGCAGGGGATGTTTTGAGAGACAGAAGCACATCCTCCTTAAATTTCGACCCACAAGGGTAGCGAAACCATTCATAACAAGTGAGGTAAATTCTAATGGCTTACACAAATGAAAATCAGATCGCAGCTCCGGAGCAGCAGTTTGAGCAGTTACTCCAAAAGATTGCACATTGCCCGTTTGATGCACGTTTCTTGGAGTTGCAAGAGCTAATCCAGCAGTCTCTTTCCGATGTAACACCCGAACAAATAAAACATCTGGCAAAACTCATTTGGATTTATGCAAAACTGGTGGTCTTTTTTGACAAATCTCAGGAGGAAGGCAAGCAGTTTAAACAGCGGATGAATCGCATTAAAAAGGCATTGAACTTTTTGCGGCTCTACACTATTGCAGTGATTGGAATTACAGGAGCGGGGAAAAGTACGTTACTCAACGCAATTCTGGGACGTGACCTACTGCTGACTGGAGGAGATGGCGGTGCTGCAACTGGATGTGCTGTACAGATAGTTCAAGATGTGAAAAAGGACGACAAAGAGTATGCCCAGGTTGAATACCGCAACGAGAATGATATCCGTCAACTAATCGATGATTATTTGGTCAAACCTTATCAGCTGAGTGAATCTCTGTTAACACACAAGCTAGATCAAGGGTTTGTCATCATACTCCGAAACCTAAAACCGAATATCCAGCTTTTTGGGGAGGCTAATGAAGAATTCGAGAGGGCGCGGGAAGCATTCGTCGATCTTGTTATGCAATATGTGAGGAATGCTGACAAAACCTGGGACACCGAGTTTGATTTGCGAAATCAAAGCGAGGTGAAAGAATTGCAGAAGCTGATTAATGAAAATAGCTCGCTCAATTCCGGTCTAAATCGGCAGATTGGTCTGATCAAGATTGTGACGCTGCACATCCAGCCTGATTCGGAGCAACAAACCATTCTCCGGACATTGGGTCTGCCTTCTAACGTCTGCTTAGTTGATGCTCCAGGTTTAGATGGAGCCTATTTACATAACATCATCATTCGCCACAAAATTGCTGAAGCAGATGCAGTCATATTTGTTGTGAATCCAGGTCGGTTCAAGGCGGTTAACAATACCAGCCTGCTCAAACGTGCCAGTCAATCCATTGCGTTTGAAAGCGATGTGGACTCTACAGAGCGAATCTTCATAGTAGTCAATCCTAAAGAAGCCAACATCACGGAGGATGGCAACCTCAACCCCGAAGCAGCAGAAAATATGTCGATCTTTCTGGAGCAGCTTCTGGGCGATCGCAATCATCCTTACTTCATAACTTCAGGATTGGTAGCTTTGCAAGCTCAAAGGGAAATTCGAGGTGAAGCAATCAAAATTCCCGATCACGTGTACAAAGGCTACAAGACAATTCTCCAGGTCGATGGTAAAAACACTATCGCAGTACTCGAAGCCAGTGGCGTCCCCACACTTGTACAGGCGCTGTCTAACTTTGTTGCTAATAGCACTGAAGGGCAGATTCGCGAAGCTGAAAAAGCCATTAAGCGGATTATCGACAACTTGGAACATACTAGGAAAACTCGCCAACAAGAGCTAACTAAAGGAACTGGTGATTTCTTCCCCCGCCAGCAGATGCTCGATTTACTTGATAGGCGGCAGCATGAACTAGAGGAAATTGTGACAGAATTTCGCCGTAGCCAGCTCAAATATGCTTCCATATTGCAGGAACAGCTTCAGCAAAGTGCCTATGCTATCTGCGAAAAGATTGACGTTGATCTGGCCAAAGAACTCCCTTCAATCTGGGAGCAAAATTACATACAGGCAACGTTTGAGCCTGACGGAGTACTTTTTGACCGTATCATGTACGAAGCCGCGATCGGAAAAGTGGCAGTTGCTCTGTGGAACCAGCTGGCATCGCGAGTTCCAGAACTCGCAGAGGAAGTCGTTCGTTCTTATGAGGAAGAGCTGGAAAGCTCTAGCCTAGTTACTGATATTGTAGGAAAGTGTTTCGGTCAGGTCAGAATGGAGCAATTGTCTGTCACGATTCAAGCGGCGATCGCAGTGATGCGTAGTGAAATGGTTGCTGCCTCCAAGGGTATTGGGTTGGCTGAAGTCACCGATCCAGCCAATGGTTTCATCACCTTTGCACCCAATGGACAACCGCAACCAAGCCCCATACTGGATGTTCTCAAGCAGGTTCCGCGCCGTCAAGATGTAAAACCATCTGATTTCAGAGACTTTATTGCAGCCGTGCGGGAGCGCTATCAGCCATTTGTCTATGAGGGTTGCATTTCGGCGCTCTTGAATATGCAGCGGTACTACCTGATCTATTGCGAACGCTGCTTGATGAACTACCTGCGACAAATATTCGATCAAATGCGCTGCTCGACCGATCCAGTCTTGCATAGCAAGATTCGTGGAGAGATTTCTAATCCTGACTGGAAGCAGCTACAGGAGTTAGAAGAACAATTAGCTGCTTTAGCTGAAATCAAAGCTGCACTCGTTCATGAGTGATATCTGCTCTCTCTTTTATTAATCAAAAGTTACTCCACACTATGGAGTAACTTTTGATTAAAATCATTACCCAGTGTTATCCCTTCATCGCAAATTTATTAAAAATTATCGCAAAGTTAATACAATGGTTGCTTCGGTATAGCACAGGGGGGCAGGTTTATCAATACAATTAGCCAAAGAGCAAAGATTGCTGATAAAACCCACCCCTACAACGCTATTAACTATAAGATTCCGATACTACCCAACATGATATTAGAATAGAATCAGAGAAATTATCCCAAGAACAGACTGTCCATTGAAACCTCGCATGTAGCAAAATTTCAGCGCGATCTTTTAACCAATACTTGCTGTGTCCTTTCAGTCTTAAGTTAACAACTTGACTATTAAACTTTCAACAGCACCCCTACCAATAGGTAATTTAAGGGTGGTGTACGTTGAAGAGCGTTTTTGTCAGCCTATCGTAGCAAGTCGCAGCGGGTTAAGTAGTTATACGTAAGCCAGATTAAAAATATTATTACATACGCATTTTTGGGCAGTACAATCGCGTGTTTTGGCTCGTTCTCACCAAATCGCGTTACTCCCTTGACAAGTTATTTACCTGAAACTAACTCAGGAACCTGCTCAGAAGGAGGATAGTGCTTGATCAGTATCCTCTCTACCTCGTTGCTAATTTTGCGATCGCCCTTAATAGCCGCGAGTTTAATTCGTTCGAGCAGATCCTCGTCCAACGATAGGGTTATCCGTTTCCTTGCCATTTTTATCTCTTGGGAACACCAACTTTTATCATACCAGTATGAAATGTATGACAAGTATGAAATGTATGACAAGTATGCTATCCTAACCGTGTAAAGACAGCAACCTGTCGATACAACAGTCCGCGCCACCAGTACCATTGCGCCGTTCTTACTTAGTAAGCAGCCTCATCGGACTGAGTAAGCGAGGACAGAAAGCCCCAATCCCCAACTAAACAACCAGGGCTTGCAACATGAATGAAAACAATACAACGTTGCTGGCTTGCGGCAACGAAATTCAGCATATCGAGCTTGACCGACTCAAACAGCATCCTCGCAATGAGGAAGTCTACGGAAGCTGCGAAAGTATTACCGATCTGGTAGAGTCGATCAAACTCAAAGGTTACATTCAACCGCTAATAGTCAAAGCAGATGGTACGATAATTAGCGGTCACCGTCGTTGGAGGGCGCTTACCGCGCTGGAAAGGAAGGAAGCACCAGTCATCGTTCGCCACTTCGAGACAGAGGAAGACGAACTGTTCGTCCTGATAGCGGAAAACCGCCACCGCCACCAAACGGAGGTGCAAAGAATCCGCGAAGGAATGACTGTGGAGCCTATCGCCCGGAAGCTGAGAAATAGCCACGCGACCCAAAAAGCTAGTTGTGCAACCGAAGACTCAAGGAAGCCGCAGTCAGACGATCGGGAAGAGCCAATGGAAAATTTTCCATTGGACTCGCTCAACCTGGGGTTGACTGAAAAGGAAATGGAACTGACGGAAAATATCGTCGCGGCTATAGTCGGTTTAGGGTGCGGCAGAAACTATAGGAAGGGGCGTACTGCTGTACTAGCTGCTGATGACCTCAAAAAAGACTGTCCGAAACTGGCGAGAGTGTGGCTAGATATTATTAATGACCAAAGTATAGACGCGGGATATCAAATCGCGAAGATGCCGGAGAACAAACAAAGGGATATTCTGGAAGCGATCGCATCGGGAGCAGCCAATACTCTTAAACAGGCCAAAGCTTTGATTAAAACAAATCCCCCATCTTCATCTTCGGAGGCTGTTAGCGGCAATGGCAATGATGGGAACGCTGTCAGAGACAACGTTGATGGGGATGGGGAACCTTCTCCAGATACAGAAAATGGATCGACAGCGGATGTATTAACTGAGGATCAAACATCCAAAAAGCACTTTACTCCTGAGAGCGTAGGATCTTGGGTGATTGTCAAAATACCTTTGTTTGCTCTAGATCAAACGCCGGAAAGGAAGTGGAATGGGTTCTGGGGCAGAATTACCGAAGTTGGGATAACTCTCAAAGTTGATATGGGGACAGAGATAGTGCCACTACTCGAATCGGATGTTGTGGAGATCTCTGACCCAACGCCAACTTTTTGCGAAATAGCAGAACGGGTTCTAAGGCTGCAAAGCTTTGAAACGGTGCATGAGTTTGGGAAAGTTATCTTGAACAGAATGCAACAAACATCCTGTTGGGATACAGCAGCGCTGACCTATTTAGATGCTGTTGAACAAATTGAGTTGGCACGTAGAGCGATCGAACAAGCACTATAGTACCGCTAGAGTTTACTCGCAAAACCGCATCCCTAAATGTTAAAATTTAGCGAGGCGGTTATATTTTGCTTAGGAGGATGATGTAATCTCGCAGTAGGTTAAGAAAACGATTTTCCTGGCTCGCCGCTACGCGATCACAGCTTAAGAAACTTCATTTTGCGTTCATAAGTATAGGATTGATATTTAATAATTAAACGAAAGATAAATTATGCAAAGCGTAACATTACGTCACCGTGTTGGAGAGGATGGCATCTTACATTTAGATATACCTGTAGGGTTAAAGGATGCTGAGTTAGAAGTGACAATAACATTCAAAAAAGTTACACCAGTCACAACGATAACAGACGACTTAGAGTGGAAAGAGTTTATAGAAAGAACTTATGGAAGTTGTGCTGGCGATCCAATTGTTATAGCTGAAGCAGGAATATAAAACTCTTGGAGTAATTATTCAAAGAAAACTTTAGCCTATGGATAATTTTATTTAGAGCTATTATAAAATTTTTCAATACTCACTCGTAATTCGTCCCAAACGTTTGAGAATCTGCAACACATCATAGAGTTGATTGCGACGAGGCAGAAGGGAAAATACATTAGATAATTCATATTGGGGAAATTCTTGAATTTGCAGTTTGACAAAGATAAAATTTCCGCCATTTGTTACCATGCCGTAAACAGGTTTTTCTGGATTGGGATTAGCTAGCATATAAGCTAACGTTTGCGGCAAAGCAAGTTCTAAAGAAAAGCTCGTTTCTTTGGATTCTATGACGACAATCCAAAGCTTTTCTTGCAAAACAAGTGCGTCAATGCGTCCTCGATAAATTACATCATCGCTTTCTACGGTAATTTGCACAGTTGTTTCGGTTTTAAAGCGAAAGGGAGGTGAGAAAAATCCAGCTAAATCAAGCAGTGGCGATAGAACAATTAATTTAATAGTTTCTTCTCCCAGTTGATTATCTGAGAGTTGGTAAAAGTATTTTTGCTGAATGGCATCAAGTATTTGTTGTTCCTTTTCTGTTAGTTCGGTGTCAGTGTTTAACCATTCTGTAAAAAATTGGTCATCTGTGCTACGTTGGAGGTTGAATTGGGTTTGCAGTTGACTGAAAGTTTTGAGGGTGCGCTCGATCGGTAAGGTTTGGGTCATAGTAGATTTATGAGATAAATAGTATAGTCAATTTAAAACTAGATGCGATCGCTAAACAAGAATATTTCAATTATACAGATAAACAGACTGAAGATGCTTCTAACATCTTTTGGCCTACAAATTTATTTATTATCAGATTAATTGATTAAGGATATGCGATCGCTCACAGGTACGTTGTTGCGCTGCGCGGCATCAGAAACCTGGTAAATAAGATTTGGTAGGTCACGCCACCCGCCAAATCTGGTTTTATGTTGTCATCAGTGCCGCCGTTTGGCAGTTCATCAAATACAAGCGACTAGCGTCGCACCGATGGGTAAGCAATCGCTGTCTTACCCGTCTATGCAAGTAATTTCAATTACCGATTTAAACTCCGTAGTCAATCCAACCCGACTGGCTGTACCGATTGATACTGAGCAACAACACTTTCAGCTAGCAATGAAACAAACGTGCATGAAACTTCCCACCGAACCATTGCTAGATGCTCATCCGCAAATTGATAGATGGATTATGGAAGTAGGCTTATTATTCCCTAAAGTATTTGAATGGGAACCTCCGCAATTTTTAGTAGATACCCAGTTCATTGCCAAACTTTGTACCAAGAAAAAAGATACGTGCGTGCAAATAAACACGAATGCAGTTTTTCACAGAAATGGATATGTCAACCTAATTGAATGGGCAATTCGGCATCCAGTGTTAAATTGGTCTGATAAAGTAAAGTTGTGGGTAGCAACAGAATATCTTTCATTGCCACCAGAAAACCTCAAGTTGACAATCTTAGCACTGCATCCTACTCATCCGGGTAAAAGATACGAAATTAGTTGGGACTCTCAGCAACACGAAGAAACAAGAAATTGGCTCGTATCCGTTGTAACAAAGCAGGCGACACCAATGAAAACACCAGTTGCAAGCCAGGTAAAATCACCATTTCCAGTCACAACTGGGGCTGATTTTGACATTGGAAAGATTGAAGAAATAGAAATTTGACCGGATTGCACAGGGAAGGCACGTGAATATCGTTGCCTTCGTTTATTTCTGTGCGATCGCTTGACTTTTCCCCCTCAACCCGTTTTCCCTGGCTGGGTTGCGCCGAATTTATTGCAATGAGAGAGTAATCCCAATGGAAAATTTTCCATTGGGATTGGCTAGCGCTTGCCAATACCGCCAGTGGAAAAGACCCGTTTTGATCGCTTAGCCTTACTAACCACAGAATCCAGCGGGTCAGCGCCATACCTTTGACTCGAACCATTAGCCGTCTGCGACTCTTGAGGAACATTACCCCCGGCATCCGGCAGCGGTAACATCCGTTCTGCTTCCGCAATGCGATCGTACAAAGCAGCTGTAAGCTGTTCGAGGCTAGCAAGCTGCACCCGACTTTCCAACCGAGGTCTGACCTGTTCCTCCCAAAGCGCTTCACTTTCGCTTTGGCGCTTCAAATCAGCTTTCGGAATGGGAATCGTCAGCGCGTAAGGAATCGACCCCTCACCGCCGGAACTATAGCCGGGATTAGCAATTACACATCGTCCTTGAGGAAACCGCAATATCTCGTCTACCGAAAACAGCGGCATTTTCTGAAGCGACTCGTTCCAACTAATTGATTGATTACCTTGAGACTGACCCCCCTGAGAACGACTGGTGGATTTGCTTTTCACCAGCACTTCTTTTTCACCATACCGTTCGGAATATTTTTTGGCAGTGTCCGTATTGCCGGGGTTAAATAGGATATGCGTACTGCAAGCAGATGCGATCGCTGCTCCCATTTTCTCTCCATATCCCTCGTAAAGTTGCTCCAAACTCTGAATTCCCAGAATGAAACAAGCCCCATTCGAGCGATATTCGTTGATCCACTGAGGCATCCTGTCCAATCGAATTGAAGGAAATTCGTCGAGCGAAATTATCAGCGGGTCTTTTCGAGGACGACTTAAATTAGAGACAACGAGCAAGTGAATCGCTGCTGCTAATAATGGCCCTACTACCGAACGCCGCTCGTCATCCAACTTGAAAACAATCATCTGCCGACCTTCAATTTTAGTCGGTATATTCGACTCTCCCAGAAAAGCTCGCAACAGGTCAGCTTGGATAAAACTGCTGAAGGTTCCCGTCGCCGTTGTCAGAATTCCAGAAATAGTTTTTTCAGCTTCCTTGGCACTCAAAAACTGGTTGAAGCTGGTAGCAACCCACTCATCAATTTGACGAGATTGTACAGCATAATCGATTCGTTTCACCAAATTAGGCAACCTCATAATTGCATAGAGCATTGCCATATCTGGATATTTAGAACCCTTGACCAACTGAAGCAGTGCTTTAGCTAATAAGTCCCCCGCTTTGGAGAAAAATTCATCGCTTTTTCCCTGACCAGAACTGGCATTCCGATTAATCACCTGACCGATTTCCCCAGCCATGACTGAATCTTGAGGCGACTTCATAAAGTCGAGGGGATTAATTACACCCGAATAAGGTTCCCCCGGCGCAAATACCGACAATTTATAACCGTAGCGAGCTGCAAGCGGTGCGTGAAGTTTAAGTTGATCTCCTTTCTTATCGTATAGAATAATTGGAAAACCTTGCACCATTGCACTTTCAAGCGACCGATCTATTGTAGAGAAAGTCTTACCCGAACCGGGCGCTCCAATTACTAAAATTGACCGTTCTGCATGAGGAAGCCAGACAGTAGGACTGCTTCCCATAGCTGTTTGGATAGTAGCGACAATACCTCTAAGTTTTTTACCATTCCACCAATAGCGAGGACTGCCACACCAAAGGGTGACTTTATTATGCTTGCGCTCCTTAATTTGTTTAAGTGCTAATTGGGTAGCGGCTAACTTTTCAGCCGCCCCACAAACCTTACCCGTGGTAATTTTACCTTTACCGCTACCAACAAATCGCAGCACCAAAAGGATAAAAATTAGTCCACCTATGGTTAGCAGTCCTTCTGGATTTTTGAATTGTTTGAATAAACCACCTAAATCAATTGAAGAACGTGGAATAGCTGCTACTGTTTCAAATTGAGCCATTCTAGGTGGAAAAGTAGCCAGATTTAAGACAAATTTCTCTTCAATACTCATAAACGCTCCAAGTTTTTTTAATGGTTATTCCGCTATTTGTAGCTACAAGATGCTCGCGTACAGCCAAATCAGCGTACCCAAGGATATAAAGAGCTTGGTTCTATCAACAGATTGAATTTTTCAGCTCGCCTAACTCTATCTTTAGTCTTAGTTAAACAAGGCTAACGCCTTTTAAGGTTAGCCCAGATGAATGTAGCAATAGTCTGGGTTTAACCCTATACCCATTGCAATCGATGAAAGAGACATTAGAGCAGCTGTGGCAACAGTACTGTGAGGAACATTTTATAGAAATCCTCACTGAATTCCTAGCAGAAATGCAGACGGAAACGGTTGAAGGTGCGTCATGCTGGACATTACTTCGCGTTCCCATTGAGTTCGATCCAGATATCGTAATTGAGGCTGCTTATAGCTGTCGAAAAAATAATTTCACGCTACAAATTCCCCAAAGTAATCAAATCGCTAATCCTTTATTTAGGGAAGCTAACACCGATGCTGCAATTTAAAGACGAAATCTTTCAGTCAATTAGATTACCCGATAACTTCCCCGATGGCGCACACAAACCCCGCTTTTTGTATGGCGACAAAGTGCGCTGGATTCCTGTAGAAGGCAATACCGATTGGGGAATTATCCTTGGTTATTTCTATGCTTATGCTCGGCATCAACGCCAGTGGAGCTGGAAGTACATTGTTTTGCTTGATAAAGACTGCTCAAGTTCTAGGTGGGCAGTTGCCGACACCGCCTGGGAAGAAGACTTAGAAATTTTATCTTTGGAGGTAGTTTCATGACCTTACCGCGTCCTATAGGAGCGCGAGAGCAAAAACTAATTGAACTTTACAGCCATTGCGAATTTGGCATGACCCCCAGGATGTTTTATTCCAAATGGTGCGTAAGTTACGAACAAATTTCTGTTATCTGCTCTCGCTCACCTTCTACTGTGCGACGATGGTTCAGACGAGGCAAAAATTGTCGGTATCCGACTCAAGACGATTTGCGCCATCTGGCAATTATGGACTTCTTATTCGAGCATTTTGAGGAAATTCCTGATGAACTTAGAAATTTGTTATGCCCCCGCAATGAGTAGCAAATACTCGTTTGGCTCTGCGCGCAAGAGCAAATCGCTGCACATAAATTCATCGATATGTCAATATCACCGTGGCATTTCTTTGGCTAGCTAACCGCTATTAGGGTGGCTACAGTTGCGGGTTGTGTTAATCATGGGCTTTCCTTTTCTACCCAATCAAACACAACCAATTACTTTCTTTCGGAGCGCATAAACAAATAAATTTGCAACTTTTTCAATCCTATGACCTACTTTGAGAAATTACACCCGTGGTGTCTTATACGTCCGCTCCCTAACTTGCAGCGGATAATTGTCGCCCGCTTTCGCCGCCGGAATGATGCCATAGCCCATATGCAAGTTCTGAGCCGACTAATTCCAAATGTTACGTACACAATTGTTTTTGATGCGCCGTTGAAAGAAAAGACCCCGAAACAAAAGCAGGAATAGCGCTAATTCTAAATGCTTTTGTTCAAGTTTAACAAGGACAGATGAGTCATAGAGGCAGCGATCGCACTCGGAATTCATCCATCCTTGTTAGTTTTAGTTTAGAGTGCTCAACGGTTACGCGCGATCGCTGTTTTGACCCGAAAAGAACTAATATACCAGTAAGTTAGGCAACAGTACATAAATGTGAGTGGGTCTAACTGGGGGAAATGGGGATGAAAGTAGAGTCTATTCTGATTGAGAACTTCAAACGATTTGAACACCTGGAAGTGTCGTTCAAAAATCAAACTCTCAACGAAGTCAGCAATCGATTTCTGGTAGTTGGGGATAACGGTACGGGTAAGACAACTTTACTGCAAGCGATCGCACTTCCACTAGCACTAGCAACCAGACAAATTCAAAGCGTATCCGATTTTGATTGGCTAGGATTTCTACCAGGTCGCTTCCAACGCTGGGGACATCCATACATTGAACTCGTTGTTTCCTTTGAAGATGAAGAGATTGAGGCAACGCAAGCCGTAGCCAGAAGATGGTTGGATACACAGCCAGACCGTTCCGGAGTTGAACCAGGCGATCGCAATTCTGTCCAACTAATTCTAGATGGTGAAAGCTGTCGCGCTAGAACTAGCGCCGAATATTGCCAGTTTTGGGGACGTTACTACGCCCAACAGTTGTTAAAAACAGACCCATCTGTTAGATCAGAATTTGCCAAACTTCCAGGAATTTTCTGGGTCGACCAATTTCGCAACCTTGGCGTCAGATCGCAAATAGAAGAACAGGGAAATGGCTCGTCAAAGTCTGGAGGTGGTCGAGTTTCTTTTGAAGTGGGTGTATCTCGCTTGCGTAAGTATCTAAATGGCTGGAAATTTGCCCAGCTTACTCATAGCTATACTTTTGATTACTTGATGCAACTGGAAAATCTTTACCAGAAAATCTTTCCAGGACGCTCCTTTGCCGGGGTAGAACCCATGCCCGGAATTGATTCGCCAACACCAGAAGACTACTACTTTTTAATCAACGACGGACACCGCACCTACGACATTGTGGAAATGTCAGCAGGGGAACAGTCAGTCTTTCCCATCCTCTATGAATTTGTCCGACAACAGATTGCTTACTCAGTGGTGCTAATTGACGAAATTGAACTCAATCTTCACCCGCCAGCGGCACAGTTATTAGTCCGCCAACTTACCAAACTCAGTCAAAATTGCCAGTTTATTTTTACCACCCATTCTGAGGCTGTGAGTGACGTAATCGGTGAGGATGAAACCTACAGTTTGCTTGTGAGTTTATCTTCACAATATCACTGCTACCGCATTAACCGTTCTGCTCGCGAAGATACTCAAGAGACATCGCCCTTATGAATAAAATGCAAAAAGAGTGGTTGTCTGAATTTCTCAAAAGGCATCCGGATTATCAAGTTTCTAGATGGGGTGGAACTATAAAATTAGGAGAGGGTAGCATTTTACTCACTCTAGAACGTGCGGAATGGATATATATGGAGGCCATTACATTAGAATATTCAGGAGAGTATCTGCCAGGTTTCATGTGGCATTATATTAAAGCCAGACTGTCTAAAAAAGGTGAGTTGCTAGCTGACTTAACCTACAGCAGTAAAGTTATGTCTTACCCTCACTGTCCACTAATTCCCGATCGGGTTGATAAATATGAATTACAACGGTTAAAAATCAAAAAAGGCTCACAGCTTAATCTCCCTTTTCACCAAGTTGTACTGACAGTCAATCAGCCCCCATTACTAAAAGGGAGGTTTTATCGAGCCAAGCGACGATATAGACGTAAGCAAGGGCAAGAAGCTGTAACAAAACGCCGTTTACCAAAATTTTTCCAGCGCGAATTACCTTTTTTAAAGCCAACAGCTTTAGCAGCAGATACTAAATTTTTCCCTCTTGCCTGTAGTAACGGTGCTATTGTTCAGGTTCCTGAATATTTGGTGAACTTGCTCTTGTAAGCTAACGCCAGTCAATCTGAAAAAACAGACGCGGCGGATTTGTATGCGATCGCTGGTTTAAAAGCAGCTATAAACTTTGTAGAAGCGCTACCATTATTTCGTTCAGGAGCGACAGCTTCTATCAACCTTGCCCCTATCTAATTTCAAGCAAAATTTATGCAGAAACTTTCAGGTCAAAAATGGCGTTCAATTTATTCAATTAACTCATCTCTGAGGTACTGTAAAACTTTTTTCACAGGCCAGCGAAATGCGATCGCTGTCTTGACCGCTTCCACCTTTACCACTGGTACGTTCACTGCCCTGCTAACAAAGCCATTAGCGCTTTTGGCATTGGAATTTTTCTCTTCCCACTTGTAAGCCCAGTACCAATGCTTTGGATTATCTGGGTCGCGTTTTGCCTCAACTCGCGGGTACGTCGCGATTAACCCGGACTTGAGCTTTTTATTTTTGGTGTAGGGTTCTAGCCACCCGCTGGCGAGGCGTTTTGGTTTTAAGGGGATTGTAGCCGGTGGCTCGGTTTCCCCCAGAACTGAGTCATCGCCAGTTAGTTCTGGGGGAAA